>CAZLOQ010000239.1:0-8166 GCA_964561125.1 uncultured Chitinophaga sp.
CTGTGACTTGATCCTTCAAATCCGTGTCATCCGTATCATTCGTGGTTCAAAACACGCTCGCATTTTGACCACAGTTCCCGGGCGATGAACCTGCAGTGCGTCGCCGCCGTCAGCCGACGGACTGCAGGTCCGCACTGCCAGCACCGCGGATTCCAAAAATGCGGGCGTAGATAAGATAGAAGGTGGGCACGAGAACGAGGACGAGGACGGTGCTGGTCATCAGCCCGAAGCACAGGCTGGCGGCCATGGGGATGACCAGTTGTGCCTGGAACGAGGTTTCTGTGAGGATCGGGCCGAGTCCTGCGATGGTGGTGAGCGACGTCAGCAATACGGGGCGAAACCGGCGCACTCCGGCCTGCAGCACAGCTTCTTCCAGCGGCGTTCCGCTGCGGACGGCGGAATTGAGAAAGTCAACAAGGACGATCGAGTCGTTGACGACGATGCCGGTGAGTGCCACAAGGCCGAGGGTACTGAAGAGTGTGAGTGGCAGGCCCATGGCCCAGTGTCCCAGCACTGCGCCCACGATACCGAACGGAATAACTGCCATCACCACGAGTGGCTGTCCGTAGGAAGTGAACTCCATCGTCAGCAGCACGTACGTCGCCATCAACGCAATGAAGAGTCCGATGCCGAGGCTTTGCACGCTTTCTTCATCCTGTTTCTGCTGCCCTTCCCAGCGCACGCGAACGGACGGGTATTTCTGCAGGAGTTGCGGGATAAAGTCGGCGCGGAGGTCGGCGACGATGGTTTTGGCGTTACCGAGGGATTCGTCGAGATCGGAGGAGATGGTGATGGAACGTTTCTGGTCGATGCGGTTGATTTCGGAATAACCGCGGGTGACGTTGACATCGGCCAGTTCCGTGATGGGCCTCTGTACGCCATCACCACCATCCACTCGGATGTCTTCAAACCTGCCAATCGCCTTTCGATCCGCTTCGGGGTAGCGGACCATCAGCTTGACCTCATGCCGGCCGCGCTGCAGCCGCATGACTTCCTCGCCATAGTAGGAAGAGCGGACGGTGCGAGCGATGGTTTCGAGCGGAACTCCGAGCGGCTGAGCGCGTTGTTTTTCGGTGAGCTGCAGTTCCCATTTCCCGGGTGTTGAGTCATCAGAAACATCGAAGACTCCGGTATAGCCCGCCAGCTTGACTTTGGTTTCTTCAACAGCCCGTTCCAGCTGCTGCATATCGGAAGCGGCTGCGAGGAGTTTGAATTCGATGGGTTTGCCGCCGGGACCTCGGGCCTGGGAGCCGAATGTGAGCTTTTCGACGCCGGGCACTGCACCGACAGCCGCACGCCATTCCTGAATAATCTGTTCGCTGGTGGCATCGCGGAGTCCGGCATCAACGAGTTCGGCGTAGACAGACCCTGCATGACTGCCTTCGGTGACCTGTCCGCCTCCGGGGGCATTTTCGCGGACGATGCCCACCATGCGATGGGTGACGACAATCAACGGGCGACCGGGTGTGGAATAACGCGCGTTGATATCAAGGATGGCCTGTTCGATGCGGGTCGTGGCAGCATCGGTGATGCGGCTTGGCGTGCCGTCCGGAAAGATTACCGTAGCCATGACTTCCGGTGCATCCAGTTTGGGGAAGAAGATGGACGGCACCGTGCCGCTGGTGACGAGCGTCGCGGCGAGGAGCAGGAAAGTAATGGACAGACTCACCGTCACTGCCGGATTGCGGGTGCTGAAACGAATCACCGGCTGATAGACAATGCGGATAAACGCATCCAGTACAAAATTAGTGCCGCGGTTGAGCCCGATGGTGAAGGGGGACGGACGACCGGAATCAAGAGCGAGGTGGCAGGGGAGCGCGAAGCAGGCTTCGATGAGCGAAATAGCAAGGATGGCAATTACCGCCAGGGGTATCACCGCGAAGAACTTGCCCATCACCCCGGTGACAAAAAACATGGGCATAAAAGCAAAAATCGTTGTCGCCACGGAAGAAAAAACGGACGGGACAACTTCGATTGTGCCATCGATCGCAGCCTGGAGCGGGGTTTTGCCCATCGCACGATGCGAATAGACGTTCTCACCGATAACAATGGCGTCATCAACCACGATTCCGAGCGCAATCAGGAAGGAAAACAGCGACAGCATGTTCAGCGTCTGATCGAACTGGAAGAGCACTGCACAGGCGCCGAGCAGAGAAATGGGGATCCCGATCGCCACCCAGAATGCCAGTTTGAGATCGAGGAACAGTGCGAGGATGACGAACACGAGGATCAGGCCCTGCATGCCGTTGCGGAGCAGCAGATTGAGTCGATCGCGGACTTCCACGGACGTATCGCCCCAGACGGCGAATGAGTAGCCCTGGGGGAGCGATTTTTCCCTGACGTATCTGCGGACCGCATCGGCCATGGCGAGCAGATCTTCGCGGGATGCGGCACTGACGTCGATGGCAAGTCCCGGCCGGCCATTGATGCGACTGATGGACGTGGTGTCGATAAACTCGTCACGTACCGTTCCAAGGTCCCCCACTTTGAGCACCACACCACCGGGTTGTGTAACAAGCGGAATGGATGCGATTTCGGTTCCGAGCACTCGTTTGTCGCGGCCGCGGAGCAGATAGGTTTCGCCTTCGTCGCGAATGGTGCCGCCCGGAAGTTCAAGGTTACGCTGGCGGATGCGGCGCGAGACGTCGGTGAGTGTGAGGCCGAATTCCCGCAGCCGGCGTTCCGGGATTTCCACGTCGATCTGGTATTTGCGTTCGCCGTTGATTTCAGCCTGCGAGATTTCGGGGATCAGCAGCAGGTCATCGCGCACCTGTTCGGTGATTTCCCGCAGCTGCAGTTCCGCGTCCTCGGCTGCTGAATCCTGCTGGACGACACCGACAGTAATCGCCTTATTGCGGAGCGTGATCTGCTGGACTTCAGGCTCTTCTGCCAGATCCGGCAGGCTGGGGATGCGGTCGATCTGTGACTGAATTTCGTTGAGCACCTTCTGGACGCTGGGGACGTCGCTGCGGACTTCAATGACGATGCTGCCCGAACCTTCGGAGGCGATGGAGGTCACTTTGTCGATGCCGTCGACGGACCGCACCGCTTCTTCGATCTTCTGACAGATCCCGCTTTCCACCTCATCCGGACTGGCCCCGGGGTAAGGCACCTGCACCAGTACGATTTCCAGTTCGAACTGGGGGAAAACTTCGCGGCGGAGCATGAAGGCGGACAGCGTGCCGACCACAAGGACAGCGAGTACCAGCGTGTTGACAGCGGGAGTGTTCCGAATGGCCCAGCGAACTGCAGCTCCGGTCATCGCTGGTCCTCCTGAAGCTGAGCCGCAGCACTGGTCGACGTCGGCTGCTGGACAGCCACCGGCATGCCCGCCTGAATCACGGCCAGCGGCGAAGTGATTACCGCGTCTCCGTCCAGCAGTGGTTCCTCCAGCTGATGCACAAGGAGACCGTCCGGGTGCTGCTGCACGACGGAGACGGGGAGGATTTTGAGTTGGCCGTCTCGGACAAGCCAGAGCAGTTCGCCGGGGCGCAGGGCTTCCGGGGGAATCTGAAAGAGCGGCACCGGGGCGGTGATGGGAATGCGAACGGACACGAACATTCCTGCGAGCAGTGCGGGGGGCGCGGCGGCGGCTCCGGGAGCTCGACCGTCCGTGATGCCTGCAAGCGGCTCATCGACCACCACGCGGCAGGGGTAGGTGCGAGTGGCGCGATCGATGCCGGTCCCTTCCAGACGTTCCAGCCGAGCATTCCAGACGGTTTCCACACCATCCGCTTCGAACACCACATCGCAGGGGACCACGGGCATAGTCAGGGGCAATGCCGTGTCTGCAGGGCTGGGTTGTTCTGAGGTTTGCGGGGGTGCATCCCGCAGCTGGCCAAAACGCCAGATCCATGCCAGTTCTTCACCGCGGAGGCTGCAGCGGACATCCATCCGGCTGGAATCGCTGAGTCGCACCAGAGTTTCCCCGGGGCGTACATAGTCGCCCTGTTCGTGAATGTCTTCCACCACCCGGCCGCTGATGGGGGCAGTGACGGTGCAGCGGGCGAGGTCCAGTTCGGCGCGGGCGAGTTCAGCCTGGGCGAGCTGCAGGGCGGATTGTTTCACGAGCTGGGTCTGGCGGAGTGACGCGAGCTGATTCTGGTGGTTCTGAACAGCGTTTCGGGCGGTGAGTTCAAGGCGAATGGCGGCGTCCATTTCGGTTTCTGACGTTGCACGGCGTTCAAACAATGAACGCATACGCAGCAGATGTTCGCGCTGCAGTTCGAGATCTTCTTCGGCGAGCTTGAGCAGGGCGGAGATGTTGGCCTGCTCCACCTGAATGCTGTGCGACTCGGCTTCTGACTGAGCGACTTTGGCTGAGAGTCGCTGCTGTTCGACGAGGCTGTCGGCGGGGTCGAGCTGGAAGAGCACATCACCGGCATTGACGAACAGTCCGCTGCGGCAGCCCGGGGATTTGGTGAGAATGCGACCGGCCACCTCGGAGCCGACGCTGACAACCCGCCAGGTGGAGGCTTCACCGTTGACAGTGATCTCGAAGGGACCGTTCCAGCGTGCGACAGTCGCAGTGCTGACCAGAGGTGCGGCGAGGCGATCGGCACTGGTGTCCAGCGTGGGAACCGGGGGTGCTGCACCGAAGAACAACAGCCCCCAGACGCCAAGACCGAGGATGCCGGCGGAGCCGACGATGTTGGCAGCCAGATGCAGCCACTGACTGCGACGCGATTGATTTGTCGGACCGGGAACGGTCATGGAGCGGACTTTATGAAGGGGCTGAGGCCGGATTGAGGCGGACGCAACTGACAACTGACAACTGACAACTGAAGCATCCACCAAATTCTGAGGCAGGTAAATTCACAGGCGGTTTTCACCGGGAAATTCACAGGATCGCCGCTAATGGGAACGGTGTGTGGGCAGCGTGCATCACTTTCGGAGTTCAGCGAAGGACTTTTCGAGGGCATCCCGCAGGAGCGCTGCATCATTGGAAAACACCACGAAGCGCGCTCCCTGGCGAATGGTCCGCAGGGCCTGATCGAGCTTGCCGAACCAGCAACCTGCGGCGACGTGGGACCGGTTGGCTGTGTCGATGATCTGTTGCAGACGACCGATCAGATCGGGGTGATCATATTCGTTGGGGATCCCCATGGTGGTGGTCAGGTCGTTGGGCCCCACGAAGACGGCGTGGACACCAGGAATGCCACAGATGGCATCGAGATTGGCGATTCCGGCGAGCGACTCGATCATGGGCACAAAGACGGTGTTGGCGCAGCGATCGTCCTGGATGTAGGTGCGAGCTTTTTCGGACGGCCAGGAATTTTCGCGGAGGAGGGATTCGAGTGCGGCGCCTTTGAGCGGTCGCAGGAGTGCTGCGGCGGCGAGTCGACGGCAGTGCTGAGGGTCTTCCACATAAGGCACCACGACTCCGTCGAAGGAGTCGCAGACTTTGGAGACGTCATCGGGATCGCGGCTGTGGGTGCGGGCGAGGCAGGCGATGCCGCGGGCAGCGAGTGCGTAGCGCAGTGGGAGAAATTCGGCGAGGTCCAGCGCGTTGTGTTCGGCTGTGACGATGACAAAGTCCAGAGCGTTGTCCGGGAGAAAGTCGACGAACGCGGGATTGGTGGAATTCTGAATGAATGTGCCGAAGACAGTTTCACCGCGCTGCAGGCGTTCGCGGAGTTGCCTGCCGAGTCTGGGGAGCGGCATGAAAGGAGTTCCGGGAGGATTGGGGAGGAGCGACTGGGTGGTGCGAGCACCTGCGTCAGAAATCGGCATGGCCGGGCGTTCGGGGGAAGGGGATCACATCGCGGATATTGGTCATACCGGTGATCAGCAGTACTGCACGTTCCAGCCCCAGCCCGAAGCCCGCATGAGGGACTGTGCCGTAACGCCGCAGATCGGTGTACCACCAGTAGTCGGCGGGGTTCAGGTGACATTCGTGCATGCGCTGGGTGAGCACATCAAGGCGTTCTTCACGCTGGCTGCCCCCGATGATTTCGCCGACACCGGGAACGAGCACATCCATGGCGCGGACGGTTTTGCCGTCGTCGTTGCAGCGCATGTAGAAGGGTTTGAGCGTTCGTGGGTAGTTATAGAGAATCACAGGGCCGCCGAAGTGCTGTTCCGTCAGAAAACGCTCATGCTCCGTCTGCAGATCGCTGCCCCATTCAACCGGATAGTCAAAGCTGCGACCGCTTTTGTGGATGATGTCGATCGCTTCCGTGTAAGGCAGCCGAATGAAGGGTTTGGCGAGGATGTTGTCAAGACGTGCAAGGACAGTTGTGTCGATCCGCTGATTGAAGAATTCCATGTCATCGCGGCAGTCATTCAGGACGTCGCTGACGATTGTACGAATGAAGGCTTCGGCAAGGTCCATGTTGTCGTCGAGCTCATAGAACGGCATTTCAGGCTCCACCATCCAGAACTCGGCCAGATGTCGGGTGGTGTTGCTGTTTTCGGCACGAAAGGTGGGGCCGAAGGTGTAAACGTCGCCCACAGCCGTGGCGTAGGTTTCAGCTTCCAGCTGCCCGCTGACTGTGAGCGATGCGGGCTTGCCGAAAAAGTCCTGCTTCCAGTCGATGGATTCGATCTGCTTTCGGGCCAGCATTGC
Organism: uncultured Chitinophaga sp.; assembly: GCA_964561125.1. Lineage (GTDB taxonomy): Bacteria > Planctomycetota > Planctomycetia > Planctomycetales > Planctomycetaceae > SXXK01. Next base: position 6,569 of record CAZLOQ010000239.1, read on the forward strand.
CAGATCGAGCGTGGTGACCTGGAACATCTCTCCGGCACCCTCGCAGTCAGACGTGGTGATGATCGGAGTGTTCAGGTAGAGAAAGCCACGATTCTGAAAGAAGGAATGAATGGACCAGGAAATGCGGTTGCGGACGCGGGCCACAGCACCGAAGGTGTTGGTGCGGGCGCGGAGGTGCGCGATGTCGCGGAGAAATTCGAAGGTATGACCCTTTTTCTGCAGAGGGTACGTCTGGGGGTCGGCCGGGCCCAGTACTTCAATGGCGGTGGCGTGAAGCTCGATCCGCTGCCCCTTGCCAGGTGACTCTTTGAGCACTCCTGTTACGGAAAGACTGGCACCCGTGGTCGCGTGCCGGAGGTGCTGATCGCAGCCGGGAATGCTGTGTTCAACGACCAGCTGCAGGTTTTTCATGCAGCTGCCGTCGTTGAGCTCGATGAACGAAAAGCCATTCTTCGAATCACGGCGAGTCCGGACCCAGCCCTTCGCTGTGATCGGCTGTTCGGGCTGCCCGTCGCGGAGAATGATGTTAATGCGAGTCACAGGCATGGACGGCTTTCAGAAGGTCGGTGGCAGATCTGAAGTCTGTGCGTTGAGCGGGGAAGGCGCGGAGCCCCAGGGGCAGACGCCCAATGTCACCTACTCTTGGTGCCAAGTGGAAGCGGTACGGCGCGAGCCGTCCGGTAACGGCAGGAAATTTCCGCATCCATCACCGGACGGCTCACGCCGTTCCGCCAGGATATAGGTGGCGTTAGGCGGCCGCCGGTGAGATTCTAGTACGAAAACTGGTTTCGGGCGAGAGAGCCGCTGATCAAACACTGGTGAGAATTCCCGATTCTTTCACTGCAAACAGCAGGCTCACGCACGTCGCTCGACACTCCCCGGACAGCGCGGCCCACGGCCAGTCATCGGAAACCAGCACCGGAATCAGCGATTCCGGGCCCGCAGAGCATCCCCTGCGGTATAATGCAGGGCGTAAATACAGCCTCTGACTCCCGCTGACGCACGAAAGCCAGGGCACTCAGGTTCCCGGACAGCCACGCTTTCCTGCTGTTCCCTTCCAGGAATCCCTCTGTGCACCAATCGCCCTGCCATTTGAAATCCTGATCTTCCCACGATAGTCTTTGCATAATTCTCGCAGCTACGCACCGAAACTCCACTTACCAACGGATCGAAGATGACCAGTTCTGGTGACGACTCAGGAACACGCCCCATCACCCCCGCAGGCCGCTGGGCCCGCCCGTTGTCAGAACCAGGCGGTCTCCCCGATGACGTCGGTGGTGAGGTGCTCTTCGACGACTACGACGATCAACCCGTCGGCAGCCAAATCGCAGCCTCCACGGCCCACGTCACATCTGCACTGTCTGATGCTCAGGCCGCTGCTCCCACCCCAACGCCGGCCGCCAGCCCCTACGATGAAGATCTCGATGACCTCATCGTTTTCTCGGATGACGATGACGAAGAAGAAGAAGAAGAAGAAGACACGGAAGATTCCGTCGACGAAGTCAGCGATGAAGATTTTGACTTCGAAGAGGATGACGACGAGGATGACGATGATGATGATGATGATGATGATGATGATGATGATGATGATGATGATG
>CAZLOQ010000240.1:0-8077 GCA_964561125.1 uncultured Chitinophaga sp.
GTGTGTTTACGGCCTGTAAGGCCAGGTCCATCAGCCTGGCATGAAATGCCAGGTCGCGCCGCCCCCCGGCAGCTTCGCCCTGTAAGGGCAGTTCTCAGCAGAACGCTGCGTGTTCGATGTGACCTCGTGTGTGCGGCGGCGGGCGTGGGTCTCCACTTACAGCGGAACGGCGCGAGCCGTCCGGTGATGGATGCTGAAATTTCCTGTCATTACCGGACGGCTCGCGCCGTACCGCTTCTATTTGGAGCCGAAAGCAGGTGGCATTGGGCCGGCGCTCTCCGGGGTGAAACCCGAGGGCTTTGGACGCACCCTCGCACGATTCCTGACCGCAGAGAGCGAGGATCTCACGTCTGAATCCAAGCCGTGACAAAAAGGTGTTTCAATACCAGAATAAATCCATTTTTTGAAGTGCTGCGCCCTCCGGGCGCGGACTCACGGAATATCGAACCTGGCGGCGTCCAGCCAGTCACCCGAGCACGACAGACTTCCCCTTCGTCGACCACCCCGCTGCTCTCATCGATCGCCCGGCTGCAACGCAGCCGGGTTTTGTGCGCTGCCCAGGGCTCCGGATCCTCCTTCAGTCGGCACCCACTCCTGCGCAGGACGCTTCGCACCAAAAAGCTTGCTGACCTGGTAACGCACGTAATTCCAGACAGGGCGGTAATTCGAATACAGCTTTGCCGTCAGATTCCGGCTCTGCTCCCTGTGATGTTCCGCATTGCCGATTTCGCCGTGCTCAAAGATGATGCCTGTCGGTGAAATCATTCTGCGGGGACGCAGGCCGCAGAGCGCAGCAGCAAACAGCAGCGAATGATGATTGAAGCCGACCACATGCGCGAAGTGAAAGCCGCCGATGCCCTTGTTCGGACTCAACGCCCCCATGTTCGGCACTTCGATGTAAACCAGACCATGAGGGTCAGTCAGCCGCGCGAATTGACGAAGAGCCTGCAACGGATCGCTGAGATGCTCAAGGACGTGAAAACAGGAGACCAGATCGAACGGTCCTTCAAGGTTCGTATGCTGCCATGAGTCAACGCAGATGCGGTCGCCGTGGAGCCGCCTGGCATATTCGCCATATGTGGATCCCGGCTCAATGCCGTGACTTTCCATGCCGCGACCGGTCATGCTGGTCACAAACTCACCGCTCCCGCAGCCGATATCCAGCGTGCGGGCACCGGGACGGATCAATCCCTCGAGATTGGCGGCACGGGCTTCCGCTTCCACGGTTCGCCGGGCGAGGTGCCTGGGAGACGGACCTGTTGAGGCAGCCTGGTAGTCAAGTCGGTAGTGGCGGGAGTAATAATCGTTGAGTTCCTGTTCGGTCGGCATCGGGTTTGTGTAGAGCAGACCGCAACTGCTGCAGGCGCAGGTCGGAAGCCACTTCAACCTGCGGTCAAGGTGACTCACCGGCTTCGTGGATTCAATGCCACACAGCGGGCAGCAAATCTTTTTTCCAGCGTATGGATAACGAGTGAACGGCAGTTGAAAAGAAAGTTTCCTGAAGAGCATTCTGATTCCATTCGTGCCCGCCGGAAATGGTGATCACAGCGGCAAAATGCCGGCAGGCAGCGATCGTTCAGCGGGCGGGGCGTTTATAGCTGCCGTCGCTGGTTCTGAGGAGTCTGTTTTTTCGATAGGAAGGCTCGAATTCAGCGATATACCAGGCATGTTCTGGCAGCCTGATCGGTCTCTCACCCAACAGCAGCGCGACTGACTTTCGCACTGCATTGTTGGCACCATACTCCTGCTCCGATACACTCAGACAGGATCTGTTCCTGAATCTCCCTGTGACCTGGAGCGCGGTAATGACTCATGTTCAGTTTCATCGACAGCCTGCCGCGTTTCAATTGCTGAGGCCCATGCTCTTAGGGTTCTTCTGGCTGTCTGCTTCGGCCGCGACTGGTGCTGCGTTCCAGCCGCCACAGGCGGCTCCGCCACGTGCCGCGGACGTCGTGATTTACGGCGGCACCTCCGCCGGTGTCACGGCGGCCGTGCAGGCTGCCCGCATGGGGCATTCTGTGATTCTTATCGAACCAACGCGGCACATTGGCGGACTCACGTCCGGGGGACTTGGATTTACGGACAGCGGAGACAAACGTGTGATCGGCGGCCTGTCCCGCGAGTTTTATCAGCGGGTGCGAAAGCATTATGACAATCCGGCGGCCTGGGACCAGGAACGCTCCGCTGATTACGCCCGCTATCGTGCGAGCGAGGATGCGATGTGGACGTTTGAACCTCGAGTTGCCGAGCAGATTCTTCGTGCCATGCTGAGCGAAGCCAAAGTCCCCGTCATCGAAGGCGAGCGTCTGGATCGCAGACCGGGCGGAGTGCGTGTGGAATCCGCGAGGATTGTGGAAATTCGTATGGAATCCGGATTGGTTTTCTCAGGAAAGCAGTTCGTCGATGCCACCTATGAAGGCGACCTGATGGCGGCTGCCGGGGTGTCTTACACCGTCGGCCGCGAAGCCAACTCCGTCTACGGCGAAACGCTCAACGGCAATCAGGTTCGCGCGAACACCCACAACCATCGCTTCATCAAAAAAGTCTCTCCGTTCCGCATTCCCGGGGATCGTTCCAGCGGTCTGCTCCCGGGGGTTGAGGATGCTGCGGCGGGGGAAGACGGGACCGGGGACCACCGCGTGCAGGCCTATTGCTTCCGCATGTGCATGTCCAACAGCCCCAAAAATCGCCGCCCATTCCCCAAACCCGTAGGCTACCGCGAAGAGGACTATGAACTGCTGCTGCGGAACTTCGAAGCCGGCGATCTGCGGTTCCCGATGAAGCCGGATATGATGCCCAATCGCAAGACCGATACCAATAACAACTGCGCCGTCTCCACCGACTACATTGGCGCCAATTACCGCTACCCGGATGCAGACTACGCCGAACGGGACGCGATTATCAGCGAACATCGCCGCTACCAGCAGGGATTCATGTGGACTCTCGCCAACCACCCTCGAGTGCCGCAGTCCATCCGCGACGAAATGTCTGAGTGGGGCCTGCCGCTCGATGAATTCACCGACAACGACAACTGGCCACACCAGCTCTACATTCGCGAAGCCCGCCGCATGGTCAGCGATTACGTGGTGACCGAGGCCGACTGCCGTCGCGAACGCCTTGCGGCCGATTCCGTGGGCCTTGGCAGCTACAACATGGATTCCCATAACGTGCGCCGATTCCTGACAACCGATGGCCATGTGCAGAACGAAGGCGACGTGCAGGTATCACCCGGAGGTGCCTACCTGATCAGCTGGCGGTCGCTTATCCCCCGCAGAGGCCAGGTCACCAATCTCACGGTCCCCGTCTGTCTGTCGTCGTCTCATATCGCCTATGGCTCAATTCGCATGGAGCCGGTGTTTATGATTCTTGGACAGAGTGCCGCCACCGCTGCTGTGATCGCCATTCGCAGCAATCTGCCACTGCAGGACCTGCCGTATTCCACGATCCGCCAGCAACTCCTGGCCGACCGGCAGGTGCTCGATCTGCCGCCTCAAACTCCTGCCAGACCCCTGATCACCAAAGCCAGTCTCAAAGGCGTGGTACTCGACGATGTTGATGCCAGACTGGAAGGCGTCTGGATTCCCAGCAGCTCCACTCCCAGGTATATCGGTGTCGGCTATGTTCATGATGGAAATGAGGGCAAGGCAAGCGGAACCGCTGCCTGGACGCTCACGGCCATCTCCGACGGACCACACCAGCTCAACCTCGCCTGGTCCCCCAACCCCAACCGTGCCACCAATGTCCCTGTGCAGATTCGCGCCCAGGGGCGCGAGCAGCTTGTGACGATCAATCAGCGGCAAACGCCTCCCATTGACGGCCTGTTCGCGACGGCTGCTGTCCTGCAGCTGAAAGCGGGTGACAAGGTGGACGTTCAGCTACGCTGCGAGGGTACAGACGGGCATGTGATCGTGGACGGAATTCAGCTGCTGCCACTGGCACCGTGATTCCCTCGCTGGCGGTGACTGACCGGCGCTGGATGGGCGTGGCTCGCCTCTGCACTCCACACTCGCAGACAGTGGGCAGATCTCTGGTCCGCATCCTCAATGCCGACACTTTCAAAGAACTTCAGCGGCCTTGTTTTTCGTCCCGACCGCTCAGGGCTCGCCCTGTACCCAATTCCCCGATAGAATGCAGCGGCAGCGGCCCCCACCCGGCGGATCGTTTACCCGGTAAGTCGCACCGCATTCCTCCCACCGTTTCCCTGAAAGGCTCCCCCTCGTGATCTTCCCGCACTCCGGCCGCCTCGCGGCACTCCTCCTCTGCGCACTCCTCCTGCCCGCCACCTCGCTTCAGGCACAGGAAAAATGGGTGTCTCTGTTCGACGGCAAATCGCTCGATGGCTGGGAACGCGTCGGCAGTGAAAAAAGTACCTGGCAGGTGAAGGACGGAGCCATTGAAGGCAGTGGCGATCCTTCAATGCTGGTCTGCACCAAAGGACCCTTCAAAAACTTCCGTTACCGGGCCGAAATTCAGATCAACGACAAGGGCAACAGCGGCCTGTATTTCCGCACCACACGCCGTCCCGGATTTACGGACGGCTACGAAGCTCAGATCGACAGCACCCACACCGATCCCATCCGCACCGGTTCGCTCTATGGGATGAATCACGTCTACCGTCGTCTGGTCGAACCCGACACCTGGTTCACTTATGATCTTGAAGTCCGCGACGACGTCTGGCGCGGTCGCCCTGTGACCCGCATCCGTGTGACTGTCGACGGCGTCGAACTCTACGAATACCTCGACTTCGCGCTCACCTTTAAGGAAGGTCACTTCGCCTTCCAGCAGCACGATCCCGGCAGCCGCGTTTCCATTCGCAAAGTCGAAGTGATGGAACTCCCGGCAAAATAACCACGCTCTTCACCCGTCCGGTCGCCCTCCTCCACAAACGCTCCCGCGGCCCCAGCCCCGGCCAATCACCAATCTGTCTTCGGAACATCGTCACCCCATGCCCCTGCTCAGCCTTCGCAATCTTTCATTCACGTGGACCAAACCTGTTCTGCTGGACAACATCACGCTGCACTTTGAGCGTGGCGAGCGAGTCGGGCTGGTGGGCCGCAACGGGGCGGGCAAGTCCACGCTGATGAAACTGATTGCCGGGGTGCTCAAACCAGACGATGGTTCGATCGACTTTCTCCCTGAAACTGTCATCGCCCGACTGGATCAGGAAGTGCCTCAGGGGGGCGACCGCACAGCGTATGAAGTGGCGGCGGACGGGTTTGATGCTCTGGGCCCCCACGTTGCCGCCTACCGCTCACTGGGCCACAAGCTGGCCGCCAATGAAACGCTCACCCCCACCGAACTCTCGCGTTACGAAGCCGCCGGCACAGCGCTCGCCAACGCCGACGCATGGTCGGCTGCCGACGACCTCGAAACGCTCCTCGAATCCATGCAGCTACCCCCGGACCAGCTCTTTGCAAAACTCTCCGCCGGCATGAAACGCCGCGTGCTGCTCGCTGCTGCCATGATCCGCAACCCCGACGTCCTCCTGCTCGACGAACCCACCAACCATCTCGACATCGAATCCATCGTCTGGCTCCAGGGCTTCCTCAAACGCTACACCGGCACCCTCATCTTCGTCACCCACGACCGAGTCTTCCTCCAGGATATTGCTCAGCGCATCATCGAGGTGGACCGGGGCCGCGTCTTTGACTGGACCTGCGATTACCGAACCTTCCTGCAGCGCCGCGATGCACTCCTCGCCGCAGAAGCCATCGAACAGGCTCAGTTCGATAAAAAGCTGGCAGAAGAAGAAGTCTGGATCCGCCAGGGCATCAAGGCGCGACGCACCCGCAACGAAGGCCGCGTCCGGGCACTCAAGGCCATGCGACAGCAGCGCACGCAGCGCCGCCAGAAACTTGGCACAGCCCGCATGCAGCTCCAGGAAGCTGAACGCTCCGGAATGCTCGTCGCCCAGCTTGAAAATGTCTCCCATGCATTCGCCGGCCAGCCCATCCTCCGCAACTTCAGTACCACGATTTTCCGCGGAGACAAAGTGGGCATCATCGGGCCCAATGGCGTCGGCAAAACCACGCTCCTGCGAATTCTTCTGGGACAGCTCAAACCGGATTCCGGTACCGTCCGACTGGGCACAAACCTCGCCATCGCCGCCTTTGACCAGCTCCGCGATCAGCTCGATCCCAACAAAACCGCCCGCGAAAATGTGGCTGACGGAACAGACTTCCTGATGATCAACGGCCAGAAGAAACACGTGCTGGGGTTCCTGCAGGAATTCCTGTTCTCACCGGACCGCGCCCACACTCTCGCCAGCTTCCTCAGCGGCGGTGAACGCAACCGACTGCTGCTTGCAAAAATCATGTCCAAACCCGCCAACGTTCTCGTCCTCGACGAACCCACCAACGACCTCGACGCCGAAACCCTCGAACTCCTCGAAGATCTCCTCCCGCAGTTCAGCGGCACCGTGTTTCTCGTCAGTCACGATCGCGCATTTCTCAATAATGTGGCCACCAGCACCATCGTCTTCGAAGGCGCGGCTCAGGTCGGCGAATACGACGGCGGCTACGATGACTGGCTGCGATTTCGCGATCAGCGGGTCGCTGCTGCAGCCGCAGCCACCCCGCCGAACCAGACACCGCAAACCCGCGGAAACTCCGCCGTCTCAACCCCACCGCAAAACAGCTCCAGTGCCCCCCCAGCAAATTCTCCCTCCCCATCCCCCGGCACCCCCGCCACTCCCGCGGCCCTGCGTACCAAACGACTCTCCTTCAACGACCAGCGCGAACTCGAAGCCCTCCCCGATCGCATCGCCGAACTCGAATCCCGCCAGAAAACACTCGAACAACAGCTCGCTGCCCCCGGCTTCTTCCAGTCCGGCAGCACCAGAATTACCGAGGTCACCACAGAACTCTCCCGCATCGCCGAAGAACTCAGCCACTGCTATCACCGCTGGGAAATCCTTGAAGGCACATGATTCAAAGGCAGCATATGCTTCAGAAAATTCGCTATGCCTCTCTGGGAGTCGTCCTCGTGCTGGGACTGTTTGGCTTTTTCCAGCGCTCTCTGATGTATCCGGCCGCACGCGCCGAACGACTCCCTGTCGCCGCCTTCCCGCAACTCCGACAGATCTTCCATACCACCACCGATATCGAACTCCAGACCCCCGATCAGCTGCGCATTCGCGGCTGGCACCTCCAGCGCAACGCCCAGCCCGCACAACAGCTCTGGCTGCTCTTCCACGGCAACGGCGGCCACCGCGCAGGCCGCACGCGCTGGTATCAGCTCGCCTCGCAACTCAACTGCGATGTCCTCGCCATTGATTACCACGGGTATGGCGATTCTCAGGGACGCCCGACTCAGACACATCTCATGCACGATGCCCGCGCCGCCTGGAACCATGCAACACAGAAACTGGGGCTCAGGCCCGAACAGGTCATCATCGTCGGCGAATCACTCGGCGGCGCTGTCGCTGTGCAGCTGGCAGCCGAAACCAGCCGCTCCGGCGAAATCCCCGGAGCACTCGTGCTCACCTGCACCTTCGACTCCATGCTGAACGCAGCCAGACATCACTTCCCGCTGCTCCCCGTCCGCTGGATGCTGCTGGATCGCTGGGAATCTGACCAGTCGATCGCCGACGTCGCCTGCCGAATCCTCCAGTTCCACGGAGATCGCGATGACGTCGTGCCACTCTCCCTGGGACAGCGCCTGCATCAGCTTGCACCGGCCAAAAGCCACACCGGTGCCACAAAAAAATTTGTGCTGCTCCCCGGCGCCGGACACAACGATCTGCTCAGCCGCGAAGCCAGCACCATCGCCCGACATCTGCTCGAACTCAACAGCATCCGCAAATAAAGCCGCGCCCCCGGCAGAAAGCCGACGCTCCACGCAGCAGAAACGCCCTGCCAGGCATGTAAGGCCAGCTCTATCAGCCTGGCATGAAATGCCAGGTCAGGCCGCCCGTGAAACCTTCGCCCTGTAAGGGCAGTTCTCAGCCGAACGCTGTGTACTCGGTGTGACCCCGGGTGTATAGCAGCGGGCTTGGGCCGCAGTGTGATTTGAGGCAGAGCAGCGCGCTTTTCGTTGCGAAATTCGATGAGTCTCATGCACCTTCGATGCGATGCCG
>CAZLOQ010000241.1:0-8033 GCA_964561125.1 uncultured Chitinophaga sp.
CGCAAAAATTCTCAGGAACCACCCGGAAGTCGGCCCCGCATGGCAAGCCACCCTCGCCGCCTCTGTCACCATGGCCGCCGATACCGGCGTACCCACCGGGACCCGCTACGACGCCCTGCGCATCGCCGCACTGCTCCCGTGGCCCCAGGCCCGCACAGTACTCGCCCCGTGGCTTCAACCCGACAGCCATCCGGAACTCCAGATGGGCGCCGTGAGTGGTCTGAGCGATGTGCCGGATGAAGACGCTGCCAAACTCCTGATCAGCTCCTTCAATCAACTCTCCCCCGGCAACCGAAAACTCGCCCTCGAAGCCCTCCGCCGAACCCCCGGCCGCCAGCACCTGCTGAAACAGGCTCAACTGGACGTCACCCCATAGTGTGGTGCCTCATTTCCAGTGGTGCTGCCTGCGTGCTGCACGCACTGACCGTCGCACTGAGTCGGCGTCACTGTCCGGTATCCGTCCGGCGCCGCACGACCAACGCATATCCCTGCCAGCTCTGCTGCAGCTGCTGCAGTGAAATGCTATGCAGACAGGTGGCGGGATCGGCAATGAGTGCCACACGGTCATTTACGTCATAGACCACAACGAAGTGTCCATTATTCAAACGGGCAATGAAGGGACGTTCGAGGTCCTGCACATGCTCCACATCGATCCGGCAGGCTGCCGCAGAAAATGACAGGCCATGTGCCAGGTTTCGCAACTGCAGCAAACTCAGACCGTGCTCCGGGAGCGACTGAAATTCCCTGTAAAGGCTGTCTGTCGCGGAACACCCGAGATATTGCAGCACCATGGCGAGCGCGGCCAGACCACAGTCTGCCTCATGACGCTGCGCCGTAAACGGAAAATCAAGCAATGCGGGTGATGGCACCAATTCAGTCCGGCCACTGTTTTCACCAGAAAACGCGTCTTCATGCTCCCCGCAACCCGGCTCCGGACTCTGTGTGTCCCGGAACTCACTGCCGCGAAGTGACAGACACTCAATCGCCCTTATCGTGGACACTGTCTCATCGGTATCGCAGCCTGTGAGGCAGTGACTTCCGAAACAGTCGCCTGGGCCCAGTTCATAACTGCGGTTTGTACCGTCAGTGAGGATTGCCGCTCCACTGAGAATCAGGAACCAGCGATCCATGGCCAGTCCGGGGCCACACAGCGTTCGCAGGGCGCGAAAATGTTCCCGCCGCAGACGACTGAAATATGTCAACGCGGAAGGTGCCGGCATGAAACCCAGATAATGCCGTCCGGTTGCGAAATGCATCGACGCATGCAGGCGAATGAATCGCGTCAGCAGCGGGCTGTCAATGCCCGCTTTCAGAAGTGTCCGCAGCACTCGCTGCAGAGGAAGCCTCAGAACCTGACTTGTGGTAATCGCCCGACTTGTTGCCGTGTGCAGATGCGGCTCCAGCAGGACATATTCACCGAACAACTCACATTCCCGCACCGATCCCAGTGAAATCTCGCGTCCGGATTCTGCACGCTTCAGAACACGGACACGCCCCTCCATCAGCAAATGCAGCCATGCCCCCGCAGTTCCCTCCTGAAAAATAATTTCGCCTGCCGCAAATGTCAGCAGCAGCGCATCTTCAAGCAGTGCCTGAATCACAGACAGATCCAGCAGTTCAAACAGCGGATAGCGAATCAGGATTCGTTCTGGCAAGCAATCAGATCCAGCAGCGGGTAGGAAATCGCGGACTCGTTAAGCCGTGCTGCGAACCACTGCCGATACAGAAGGGTCCGGATTGCAGCTTCCGTCCGCTCATTGAATATGGCCGGACTCACGGCTTCCACAATCACCAGCGCCCAGCCCGAAGCACAGCACAGCGGGCCCAGCAGAATCCCGGGAACAGCCCCGCTCATAACTGCTCGGATCCATGGCGGCAGGAGTGCGAAAAAGCCGCTTCGAAGAGCCGCTCCGTTACCCTGTACGGCACCTGCCCCGTGCTGCGTCCACAGCTCTTCGAAACTCACTCCCTCCTCGACGTGCTGACACCTGAGCTCCTCGGCCAGTGACTCACTGCCCACCACCAGTTCCCGATAACTCCACCAGTCCCACAGACGCGGTTCTGAGCGAAAAAAGTCCTCGGCCGATCGTGTCACATGGGCGAACACGAATTCATTCCGCAGCTGATGCAGAATAAGTTCTTCGAAATCGAGCTCCGTCAGCTGCCGGGACTGCAGCCACGCCTGCATGTCCTGCACCGAAAATAATCGCTGCCGACGACGAAATCCGTCAGCCGCCGCCTGCAACTGCTGGTCGGAGACACTGAAACCCAGACAAGCAGCCTGCACGCACAGCACATTTTCCTCCGCTGCCTCCTGCAGGAGCGATCTGAGGTGTCCCTGGCGGTGCAGCGAGCGCAGCACATCCCCCACACTCAGTCGCCGATCGCCCACGGCTATTGCATCAACGCCCCAGCTGACGTGCAGATCAGACACCGGCTTCACTGCCACTGTATTCATGATTCATGTTCGCCTTTCTGATATCACCGGATCAGAACAAGTCATTCAATGCACTTCTTGCAGAGCTCAGGCTCAGCCGCGCGAAAAGGAATCTGGAAATTGCTGAGTAGCTGTTGCCGAGCAGACCGCCGCCAACCAGTGACCGGATCGCATCTGCGTGAGACTTTCTCGCGCCATTGACAACCGCCCAGAAAGCCGATGTTGCATCCGCTCCAAGCTGCCGCAAAGAATCACCGGTGCGCGAAAGCCCGATCTGCGCCTCATTGAGCAGAAAGGCCGCTTTAGCATTCCAGGAATCCGTCAGTTCTCCGGCACGACTGATTGCGCGAATTCCTTCCGCATACCCGAGCCCGGCACCCGACGAGTAGGCAATGCCGGCAAATGTCTGCAGGCGGTTGTAGCCATAGGCAACCATCGTACGCGCCGTCGTTTCAAGCCCCTGCTTCGCCTCATGGATCAGAAACCGCCCGATCTTCAGCTGGTGTGAATCCAGCAGATCAGAACGCGTCAAGGCACGAATACCGTTGGTCACACCCTGCCCGACACCGGCTGACCCCGCGACGCTGAAGAATATGTCAAGTCGGCTGAAACGGAGCTGGCTGAGCGTTCGTGCAGTGTGCTCCAGCCCGATCTGAGCCTGGTTCAACAGAAACTTCACTGTCGAATTGATGTCCTTACCCAGCTTTCCGGCGCTTTGCAGAGCCCTGATGCCGGCGGCGTATCCCTTGTCGGCCCCCAAACGATAAGCAATCCCGGCGAACGTCTGGAGTGGGTTGAATCGATGTCCCATCATCAGAATCACCGTGGTGTACTCGTCCACCTTCAGGTCATTGAGCAGAAACCGGGCGATATCCAGCTGATGATCCCTGAGTTTGTCCGCGGCAATGATCGCCTTCAATGCCCTGCTGTTTCCCAGATTCGCTCCGCTGCTGCCGGCAATTGCCAGAAACGTGTTTCGCAGCCGCGAAGACGCGGGAGTATTCGCCGCGTAATTCCAGACTTCACCGGCAAGCTCCCCAGGGTCCGTCACAACGGACGCAAGAGCTTTTGTGAATCGATACAGATCCTCCGAAGATTTCTCCCACAACTGCCGGGCGATTTCCCCGGTTGTCGCTCGTGCGGCATCCAGAGCCTTCGCGTAATTCACCAGTTTCTGCGCATCGTTGACACGCTGTTCAGACACCTTCTTCCACAACTCTGCTGCGATATCACCGATCTTCACCTTCGCACCGTTCATGGCTTCGGCAAGTGTCTGCAGGTCGCGACCACAGCGGTGCCAGAGCTGTTCAGCGATCTGCGCGGGAGTTGCCTTCATGGCCACCAGGGACTCGCCCAGCAGACGCACTCGATCCTGAAGTTTGCCCTCTGTCTTACTCCACACAGACTCCGCAAAATCCGAAACGCCTGCCCTTGCCGAGATCAGTGTCCCGACAAGCACCCTCATCTTCTCTGTGTACGTGCCGCTGAGCCTGCTCCAGAGCTGAGCGGTAATTTCGGGGAAGCTTTTGGCAGCCGCACGCAACGCTGTCACCAGCTGGAGTGCTCGCTCTGCAGCGTTGCCCGCGGTCTGCTTCCAGACTTCCGTTGCTATCCGGTCAATCCCGGCATTCACAGCATTCACAGCATTCAGCGCTGCAGCAAATTTCGCCAGATCACCCTTCAGATGATCACGGCACTTGACCCAGACCTCTCGCACCAGCTCCTCAGTGTCCGCCCCCAGAGCCTGAATGGCCTTTGCGAATTCGCTCAGATTGTCCCCACAGTGATTCCAGAGATGCGAGGCGATCTCGCCGATTCTGCGAAACGCATCGCCGACTTTGTCTGCCCCACTGCTCCGTTGTCTCGCCAGAGTGTCCACAGCCTCACGCGATGATGACACACCACCAATCGTGTTAGTGTTGATTCTTACTGTGGCCGTCCGCAGCCGATCCGCGATGCGAACGGCCTCTTCACGCATCCGGAACAGTGCCTTCGCCGCCTGATCAACTCGCATCCGGTAGTCAACCACCAGCTTGCGGACCACTTCGCCCATGCCCGAATCGCTGTAAATGATCATGATGGCAGCGGCCAGAAGGTGCGGGTCCGGAATCACTGCGGCAGCGGCAAGGATTCTCTGCTTTCCCTGACTCTCCAGACGCTGCCTGTATTCCGCCAGCTGATCCTGAATGTCTCCGAGTGTGACCTTGTTGCTGCGATACAGTTCGATCAGGCGACGATCATCGGGGCTGTCGCCGTACAGAAAGACATCTGCGTCCCACGCATCGTTGTCTACAAGACCCAGTTCACCATGAACCTGCAGCGTCAGATCGACGCCCAGACCCACCGCGATCGTGTCCGGATTGATGTCGCTGAACCGCACTTTCTGCGTCTGCGGATGGGGCGATACCAGGGTCATGTCCCCGAAGCCACGCAGGCCAACCGTACCGGTGACGCGCGCGAAGTCCAGCAGAAACAACAGGTCAGCCTCTGCAATAATCTGAGCCTCGATCCGGCCACCCAGCTTCAGATTGGGCTTCATGTCCTTTGAGATCGCGTCATGCTTTGCGCCTTCAATATAGTACCCCAGACTGTCAACACCCGTCAGCATGTCGACTTCAAGGAAGAATCCAGGATTCAGATTCACCTCCACCGTGGCGTTCACAATGCCAAAGTAGCTGGCCACAACAGTCTCGGGCAGCACCGTGATCTTCGCCAGATCCTTCACGAACGACTGCTGAATATCCAGGCTGACGATGTCAAATGTCTCACCACTCAGCAGACGTCTGATATTGACGGGAATACCGTTCTCTGTCCTGAACAGATCGAGCTGGAACGACAGGCTTTCGTCCCGGTCAATTCCTGCAGGCCGGCTGCGGAAGGCCCGCGGCGCAAGCACGTACTGGGCTGCTTTGGGAATGTCCAGAAGATCCATCACATTCTGGTCCAGCAGCGGAATCTTCGTACCAAGAAAATCCTGTGTCGATGCGGGCAGCGGATTATTTTCCGCTATCCGATCCAGCATGTAATTCTTCAGTGCGTCTTCAACCCCGTCCGCCTCCTGAAAGGCAGTGACGATGTCCGTCAAAGAGTTGTTGCTGATATGGTAATCCAGCGTCTTTGTGATGGCATCGTAAGACACCCCCGCTGTCCACGTGATTGAATCCGGCAGCAGCCCATTCAGGGCTCCGCGAATCACGGCCGGCAGCTGCTGCACCGGGCTGTCCACAGCGAAGCGGGCGTCCAGCTGCACCCGAGCATCAACCACGGTGGCAAATGAGCTCTGCAGAAGATCTGCAGCGTACAGGCGTTCACCGCTCCGCGCATCACCATCGGTGACACCTGCCGACAGCGTTGCATGGATCACATGCTGACCCGCGGGGGCGCTGGCATTGACCTGAACATTCACAAGATTCGGGATTGCAGCTTTCCCCCTGAGACTTCCGTCGGCCGTGATCGATACCTCAACTTCTGAGCCCTCCAGAATGAACAAACCCCCGGTCACATCCACGCCGAATGTCACCGTGATTGCATACTGCGGCTGAACAGTCAGCGTCCCGCCAAGCGCAAATCCAATACCGCTGCCGTCAGTCTTTCCGAATGAACCTGTTGCCGTCTGCGTAATCAGGCTGCCCATTTCCTGTCGATGCCACGTGATTACAAACAAATCTGTCAGGTTGCCCTCTATCAGATCGCTGAAACCGATAGTTGAATCAATTTCAAACCCGCGATCGGCGAGGTAGTCTTCAACACCCTGCTCAGGGAGATCAATGTCCAGCAGCGAGTCCAGTCGCCGCGTCAGTTCCGCCTCAATCTGCTCTCCGATAACCGGGATGTCAGAGATTTTGTCGGTCAGCTGTCGCGTTCTTTCAGCCAGCTTCCCGGTAGCCTGTACGACGGCTCTGGCAGCCGCGTCAAGCACCGCCTCCTCCACGGCGGCGTCATCAATCGTGAGCTCCGCCTGAGTCCCGGAGGGATCGAGCTTCAGTTCTGCGGGTACGGAAATCGGAGCGGACAGACCGGGCACCGTGAACGATGCGTTGACGCCGGCGAAGTTCAGGTCCCCGGCGAAGACGCTGTTTGAACTGAAGCCGGTGAATACCGCATCCACATCCAGATACAGATTCTCGCCCGAATTCGCGTCTCCGTCATCGATCGCAAAGGAAGTCGAATGATTCAGGTGGCCAAGCCCCTGAAGTGACAGGGCAACCTGCGAACCGGAACCTGCAGAGGTTGTGAAGCCTCCTGATGCTTTCACAGCGGCGCTCAGCTGGCTGCCTTCCCGAACAAAAGCGCGTCCCGAACGGTCCAGCCCGAACACAAGATCCCCTGAAACCTCCAGCGTTCCTGATACACTTCCGGTGGTACCGGCTGCCAGCGTTTTTCCGGCAGCACTGATCTGCTGTGACTGCTGCGCCGTGAGCAACAGCGTCCCGGATGATGTACTCTGAAATCGGAGCACGATGAGGTCCTGGGCGGCGGCAGTCCCCGCGGTGAGAAACTGATCGATCTCCGTCAGGCTTGCCCGTGAAACCACAGAAATCCCGGCAGCCTGCAAGGCTGCCGATGTCTGCCCCTGAAGCTGACCCCCAAGCGTATTATCGAGCGTTTTCAGGAACAGTTGACGGGCATCGTCGCTGCTGAATGCGATCAGACCGGGCCCCGAAGAGATGTTCCCGGCCTGACTGCGAATCTGCTGCAGCGCATTCATCACTGCCGGCATCAGTTCCTGGGGAATCGCAGGCTGCTCGGAGGAAGCCGGCGCGACGGTCAGGGCCGACAGCACCTGACGCACTTCCAGCACTTCCATGGCCTGACCGGAGAACTCCCATTTCTTCTTCCGCCCGGCTCCGTGAATCAGCGCCATCTGATCTTCAGACAGCGTTTCCACGGGAGACAGTTCTTCGATCCGAATACGGGGCATGCGAACATTCATGGTCCACTCCTTGTGCTTTACCTCTTCGTTCAGACGTATTCCGGCCTGGAAGCAATAAACTTCCTGATCTTTCCGCGGGCTGCCATGCGCCGGAGAAATCCGACACGTCCCACCAGCTCTCCTTTGAATCCCCCGAAGGCCTGTCGGGCCCAGCGGAGCGGATCGCAGGTGTCCCGCTGGACGCTGATCAGGCCGCCGCGGAATTCAAACGAGGACTCGATGTCGTTGACCACCTTTCGCCCGGTATCGGAAAAGACGTATGTATCGGTGATTCGCGCCCGAACGACGTTCCCGTCTGCTTCGATCGACCGCACCTGCACGTCAATTCCTGTTTGACAGATCATGTGCCACATGGCGTGAATCTGCTTCCGGCCCTGCAGCTGAAAGGCGATATCCGAAAACGTCGCCGCCTCGCTGTAACAGGCTGCCATCGCCTCGTGATTGAGTTGCTGCAGGGAGGAGAAGAGCAGCTGAACCAGCTGTGTTTCCTTCGGCATACACGGGCTCCGTTAAAGTGTGTGGATGTTACTTCCTGTAATTCAAATCCAGTGCCACTCGCGATTCGTCTGCGTTCCACCAGAACTTGTGGTCCCCGCTGGTGACCCTCACAGTCCGTCCTGAATCAGACAGTGTGATTGTGGGCTGCCTGTTGCCGTCGGACGA
>CAZLOQ010000242.1:0-8010 GCA_964561125.1 uncultured Chitinophaga sp.
CTACAGGCTTCCAACTTCCCACTTCCCACTTCCCACTTCCCACTTCTCCCTTCCCACTTCTCCCTTCCCACTTCCCACTTCCCACCCCTCACTCCCTCACTTCCTCCTTCCTCACCTCTTCCCGCACCGCGACACTGGACGCCTGATTCATCGCCTCGACAATCGCCAGCGTATCTGCATCCTCATTGCCGACGTCATACACTGACTCCGCCCCGTCCAGAGCTGTCAGAATTTCACCGAACTTGTCCATCTGGAACTGCCCTTCCACCGTGGCCTGTTCCACATAGGCCTGCAGCTCTTCAAGGTTCATCCGATTGACCAGACCGTCCATGCCCAGATCACGGAGCACTCGCTGGTTGTCCTTGATCTGAGCGATGCCATTGAGCACTCGCAGGTTGCGTGAGATCAGGGCCAGTTGCTGATCCCGAGCCCGCACCTGACCATCCAGCTCCCGAACCTTGCGGGCGTACTGCAACTTCTGGCGGTCCGACGTCGCCGCCACGCCCTTCGAAAAAAACTCTTCCTTTTGCGCCTCCAGCGATTCGATTTCCCTTGAAATCCGCAGTTCTGTCTGTTCCACCCTGATACGTTCCAGACGAATGTCATCCGCCGAAATCCCATCCAGCGTCTGCTGATTCACCGGCCGATTTGCGGGCTGAGCAAACAACTGACGAACCCAGTTCAACAATGCCTTCATGATTCGATTTCCCTGAAAGAGTGAAAAAGCCAACACACATTCCCATCTCAAGGACCCCCCCGATCCCATTCCTGCAGCAATTTCAGAATTTATGAAAGCGGCACGGCGCGAGCCGTCCGGTAAGGCCCAAAAGTCCCCGCGCAACCACCCCTCTCCCCCTCAGGGGGAGAGGGGCCGGGGAGAGGGGGCCAATCGCTGCACCACGCCCCCAGCAACGCCCCGTCATCACCACTGCTACCCAACCCCCCTCGCTTCCTGCAGGTGACCGCCCAACAGAAGCCGACAACCGGGGGCTGTTGCCCCGTGGCTGATAGTGAGTTTCCGACACCCATCAGTTCCCGATGAATCCCGCAGCACAGCAGGGGAAACAAACGTACACTACGAATACAGACCACCCTCTTAATTTCCGCAACATATTCCGAATATAAAGGGACATTATTCCCCACGTTCACTTGAATACGGAATCATTGCGAGAGACACTTTTTGTCAGAACAACGGCACCGCTTGCGCCGCCTGATACGGTTTCGCGTTGCCTCGTCCGGCAGAATGAATTCAGGAGCAGTGAAATGGCAACGTGGATCTACAGAGCATCAACAGCAAAAGCGAGTGCTGAGGCAACATTCGAATTAGCGGTCAACAGAAACGTCATCGTTCGAACGTTCTAAGTCTTGCAGGACAGGGAATACCAAATGTCCAAAGAATGCGTCCAGGCGACGCAATTTACCTTGTCTACCGCAGAGATCAGAGCAGACGAATTCTCAAAGCTTTAATCGCTCCGCCCGCCAACCCTCATCCCACTGCGCCGGCGGTCGATGTGATTGCGGGGAATTCGGCCGTGGAACTTTCAAGCCGCCATTATCCGCTGCTGCCTGATGGTACAATCGAAGTGATTCCACTCTGCAGTCGCTGCCATGAATGACGGGGTTGACGAATCGGAAGATCCCATCGAGAGACCCGGCGTTCCTGTGGCCGACCAGCAAAGAGACGTCACCGGTCACATTTCGGTCGACGCACTGCTCGACGACATGGCAGCTGCCGCTTGTAACGTATTGCCGCGATGTCGAGTCGGTTTCTTCGCGTTTCCCTACGCAGTGAATGGCATATTGCTTCATGAATTTCGCCATACCGAACAGGCCACAAGAATTCAGGGCGCAACGCCTCAGTCCGTTTGGAAACTGAATCAGGGCGTTTCTGTGGGTGGCCAGACGATCATGGGAATCGGTCGTCTGTCCCAACTGCTGCACAATGTGCCTTCGGCAACGGTCTGGCCGCAGCTCACTGGCTGGGAACTGCCGCCTGAACACTCAGTGGTTGTCGCGGAAATTTTTCCCAGCCTCATACCGGACCATCAGTACCTTGAACTCGGAAATCCGAACGAAAGATGCAGGGACAGTGCTCAGATGCTGGCCTGTTGCCATAAAGCCCGCAGACTCGATCAGCCTGGTGAACTGACAGACGTCTTTGCACAGCCGGAAAATATCCCGGCAGAACTCAGCCTCCGCATCGCGAATGAGGAAGGCTGGATACTCTGGTCCTGATGGTTTGCCCGCAAAGATAAGTTTCCCGGTGATTTGCAAGTGAAAGAGCCTGACATGACCATCGCTGAATACCTCAGACAAGGCCACAGCGAACCGATGCCGCAGTGGCTGGCCAACGCAGAGCCCGGAATGAAGTTTCCCCGGGCCGATTTTTTTAACTCGCGGGTAGTCTACTACCCCGGAGCCAATTTTGACGGACAGGCCGTTCAGCTCTTTGGCTCTGGCAAGGCCGCCCATTGTTTCGTTTACGTTGACTTTGACTACAACCTACCCGAGCTGCATGTCGAACTGGATTCGGAACGATATGGATTTCGAGGATACCATAGCATCGCCCGAGTGAATGTCGCCGCAACCGAGCTCCGTGAAACACCATGGTACCCACGCAGGCACCTGAACTATGGGGGTTTTGCAAGAAGAGCCATGGCGAACCCATTCGCCCTCCTCGAAATCCTCGAACGCAAACCCGAATTCGGCGATGACCACGGCCCGGAACGACTCGCAGTTCTGTTTATCGCCGCATGTGGCTTCGCCACATTTGACGCCCTCTTCAATCAATCTCCCGATTATCGTCCGTACGCCATTCTGCTGCAGGACCATGGCTTTGGGGGTTGTCCAGACGAATTCGGCGCTGGAGGCCTGCTCGAGGAATTGTCCGCGGAGTCAGCAAAGCATCCGAAGTTCATGCTCATTGGTAAGGGCACAAAGCCGTGGAAGGGTTATCGACAGATCGAGGGTCTGCCCGCAGAGCCGGGAGGCATGCACGCCTTTCCCCGGCGTCTTTACGTCCGAGAAGAATCTGCCTGACTCAATTTTGTCTCAGTTTGCTGTCACGTGAGCTGACGTAGCAACCGCGTCTGCCAGGCAGGCACTCATCCTGCGGACCACTGCCGCTTTCATTTCAATCCGTTAGCAATTGAAGCGGCACGGCGCAAGCCGTCCGGTAAGGAGAAAAATCTCTCCCCCCATGTTTCTTCAGCGATAATCAGACACGAATACGTTACTACTTGCCCTGCCCACACCACTCCCGATATCATTTCCAGTATCGATCATCGTCCCGGATTCTTTTGGAGCACCCCGCATGAAGAAGACGCTCGTCATCAGCGGTCACTACCACGACCGCACCTTCATTCCGGATGTGCCACTTCCGGACGAAAGTGGTCCCGCCCAGCTTGTGATTACGCCAACACACAGCATCTCGGAAACATCCGTCGCGGAATCCTTCGGAACAGCATCTCACCTCCGGTCTGCAGCCGAAATCCTTGCAGAGCTGTCTGCTGAACGTGACGACTGGGATCAAACTTGATCTACCTCGATTCAAACGTCGTGATCCGGCTGGTAGAAGGCAATCACCAAAGCCGACAACCGCTCGAATTGCGGCTTTTTTCAAGCCTCGGCAAGCCAGGAACGTTGGTTACTTCTCGGCTCACGCGTCTCGAGTGCCGCACCAAACCCTTGAAAACCTCCGACTTCAGAACCCTCGCACAGTTTGACGTGTTCTTTGCGGGTCAGGAGTTGATCATTATCGAAGTGACGGAATCAATAATCGAACTTGCCACCGAACTCAGAGCAAGATTCAACCTGCGGACTCCCGATGCTCTGCACTACGCAACTGCTGTCAACTGCGGCGCACGGGTATTCCTGACCGGTGATTTAGCATTCGCCAAACTCACCGAAATCCCTGTCGAGCTGCTTTAGCAGCCAACACTCGAATGTCGACCCATCGAAAATGCTCGATGGTTTGCGTGTGGTAATGCCGTCTCACGCGTACAAACACGAATTGAAGCGGCACGGCGCAAGCCGTCCGGTGATGGATGCTGAAATTTCCTGTCGTTACCGGACGGCTCGCGCCGTACCGCTTCAAATTGCATCCGAAAGCAGGTCGCATTGGGCGTCAGCCGCCGATCAAGAGCGCTGCAATGGGGACGCATCTACCGATTGTAATTGCTCACCCAGTGGCTGCTTTCGCGGTGTTCCGTCATTTCCAGGTGTTTTCAGGACATACGATCGCGCATCTGCTGCTGGAGTTCATCGGCGATGGCGCTGAGCTGTGTGTCGTCGTGTGCAGAGAATTCCGCTGCAGTCCATGCGGGCAGGCCGAGGAGTTCACGAAGGATGCTGATCTTTCCGATCTGCCTGCCGAGTGCTTTGCCGATTTGCTCGCCTTCCTGTCTGGCGGACAGAATCCTGCCGGCTTCGTCGCGCTGGGATTTTAGCCGGGCGTTGTAGGCGATGAGTTGTTCAGGGGTTTTGGCGATCATTTCGAGCACTCCGGCAGCTTCGGTGAATTCCTTATCCGGGAAGAGGCGACGGACGTCGTCTGTGGTGAGGTATTCTGCATTGCTAAGAAACCACGCCCAGCGTTCGATTTGCGTCGCATTGTATACGGTTTCGGCGTCTACCTGAAGGAAATTCAGCTGCAGAAGATGGATTTGCAGGTCATCGGTCAGGGTCAGGTTGTTTGAGGTTTCCCGCAGGCGGAAGTCGAGGTGCAGCGCCGGGGGAGTGGAAAACATGGGTATCGCGAGCACGCAGATGCTGATGGATGGCCGCAGAGTGGGGAAGTCTATATAGTGTGTGCCGGACTGAAGGGCGGTCAGGAACAGCGGGTGACGTGAGCGGCACGGGGTTGTTATGGGACCTATGGGTCCTATAGGACTTATGCGACCCATAACGGCCGTGGAACCGCAGTGTGAGCGGCACGGCGCAAGCCGTCCGGTCCCACCATCCCACGCACCGCAATGCCCGCACCAACCGCTACCCGAGGGCTCGCGCCCTACCGCTCATAGCGGTACGGGGTTGTTATGGGACTTACGGGACTTATGGGTCCTATCGGACTTATGAGACCCATAACGGCCGTGAAACAGCAGTGCAAGCGGCACGGCGCAAGCCGTCCGGTAACGCTCATCCCACGCACCGCAATGCCCGCACCAACCGCTACCGGAGGGCTCGCGCCCTGCCGCTTTCATTCCCCATTCACCATTCGCCATTCCCCATTCCCCATTCCCCATTCGCCATTCGCCATTCGCCATTCACCATTCACCAAACTCGCGCGCGGGCTTTGCCCGCGGTTTCAGAGGGGACAGAGGACAGAATCACAGAGGTCAGAGCAACAGAGTCACCAGAGATCGAATGGCTGAGGAATAACTCGGAAAACACAAACACACTACTCTAATACCAACCGAAAACCGATGTAGTAGTTACGGTAGTCCGGGGTATTGTCGTTGCGGTGCGCACAACGAACGTTGCGCGGTCCGTTGCTCCACGAGCCGCCCCGCAAAACGCGGAAAGACCCAGAGAGCGGCCCGGTCGGATCGGTACCGGGTGAGCTGGAGTAATACTGCTCGTCATACCAGTCGCTGCACCACTCCCCGACGTTCCCGAGAGTATCATAGAGACCGAAGGCATTCGGCAACTTTCCTCCGACCGCATGTGGCTCAGTCGTGTTCTCACCACACCACGCATAGTGCCGCACTCGTCGTGAGTCGTTTACCAGCCCGAATTTTCCAACCGTCCCCGCCCGGCAGGCATACTCCCATTCTGCCTCGGTCGGCAGGCGATACTTTCGGCCTTCTTTCTCCGACAATCGCGCACAAAATGCGACGGCATCGTTCCACGAGACCTCTGTCACCGGTAAGGAGTCGCGGCCAGCATAGTGAGAGTTTCCAACGATTGTATAATATTGTCCGCGAGTCACCTCCGTCACACCGATGTAAAATGCTTTTGAAATTCTGACCCGGTGCTGGGGATACTCGTCACTGTCTCCTTCGCCAGGTCGCGAACCCATCAAAAACTCACCGGCTGGGATAAGTCTTAGCTGCATGCCTATGGTATTTGTAAGTTGCACGTCTTTCCCAAGTCGTCTGGCTTCCGCAGCTTGCAATTCCTCGGTCTTTTTGATCTGGTCTGCAAATTGCCGAGACAATGCCTCTGCTTCGGCGGCGGCTGCCGCCAATACGGCTTCCATTTCCCTTTCTTTTCTAAACTCCATATTCTGCCGCCAGATCAGGTACTTTTCATAAGCAACTGCGGCCCCAATACTCATCCCTCCCAATGTCCCTGCTCCCAGAATCCCGCGGAGTATCATACGTCTGCCGTAACGTGTCATTGCAGCCGGGGTGTTCGCTTTATTTATGGCCTCCTGCCCGACATTAGCCGGCCCGTCTAAAGAATCAGTTCTTCTTTCGGCTATGGATTTGAGCAGATCGAGGCGGTTGGTGAGTCCGGCTGTTGCCAACAATGCTGGTTTTGTGCCGCCCTGCTGCTCCATCGACGGCTGCAAACCGCTCGTCGGATGGTCGATCAAAGGCGCCGGGTGGTCAATCGCGACCGGCTCCTGAGGCGGAACTGGCGTGACCAGCGGCACAGCGGACTTCATGTCATCCGCCGCTTTCAACTCCCCCAACAACCGCCCCCACTCCTCCTCACCCGGCTCCAACTCCACCAATTCCTCCAACACCGCCCGCAACCCCCGCAGCTCCAGTTTCTGTACCGCCGTTGCCACCTGCTTCCGCAGCACCTGCACGCGATCCCGGCTGGCGATGCACTGCTGCAGCAACTGTTCATCCCGCTGGCCCCACAATGCCTCATCCAGGCCCTCCAGTACCTTGACCGCCGCCGCGTAGTGTCCCTGCTTCTGCAGCTGTCTTGCCTGGGCATGCGCCCGTGACAGTGACTGACGGCGTTCTTCAAGCTGTTGCGTCAGAGACTTCACAGGGGCTGACACACCAGAACCGCCAGCCGCCAGCGCATCAACAAAGTCAACGACCCTGCCAAATCGCTGGTCCCAATCCTTCGCCAGCGCCTTTTCAAAGACGCTCTGCAGATGCCGGAGTGGCTCTGGCAGCGGCGGGACCGGATCATTCAATACCGCCAGTCGCAACGTCTTATCGTCGCCCTCCCACGGTGGCCCCCCTGTCAGCATTTGCCAGGCAACCACTGCCAGACTGTATTGATCGAGCGCTCCCCGCTGCTGATTCCGGACGCCCTTCCATTGTTCCGGCGGCATATAAATTGGTGTCCCACGCACCGGGATCCGTGATTGACTGTTGAGTGATGACAGGGATCGCTGCAGATCCGCTGCAAGGCCAAAGTCCAGGACCGTCAATTCACCCGTATCCGGGTTGACCATCAGATTCGCCGGCTTCACATCCCGGTGGACGATGCCTTTCCCGTGAGCAAAGTCCAATGCCTCGGCCGCCGGACGCAGCCACCGCAGGACCTCGTCCAGACCCAAACCAGACTCGTCCGGATCCTGCTGCCGCAGATAGCGTTGCAGTGTCATCCCCGGAATAAAGGGCATCACCTGATAGACCCCGTGACGCACATCGTCCCCAAGGTCAAACAGCGGACAGATCGACTGATGAATCAGCTGCTGCACCACGCGGTAGGACTTCTTGAAGTCCGCCACCACCTCCTCGTGCCGACGATACTCCGGATGCAGAAACTTCAATACCACTTCACCGGACCGATGTTCGTCCTGCTTTTGCGGATCCACAGCCTGCCACGCCACACCAAAGCCGCCTTCACCCAGCCGCCGCAGCAGGCGAAAACGACCGATGTAACGGTCCGGCTGAAGGTCGCTGAAATCGCCAGTGGGGATGTTGTTTTCAGAGTGCATAGGATGGTCTTTTTTTACCACAGAGAACACAGAGGACACAGAGAATAAGTAATTATGATATGCTTTATGTACGATCTTTCCTCTGTGTTCTCTGTGCCCTCTGTGGTGCGCCAGGTAAGCCTGGCTGTTCTTGTCAATTGAAAGGTATTGACCATGGT
>CAZLOQ010000243.1:0-7890 GCA_964561125.1 uncultured Chitinophaga sp.
TGAGCACTTCCGGGGCGGATCCCGCCCGTTCCCCGCCGCCGGAACGAGGTTCCCAGCAGCCGACTCGCCCCCCGTTTGGAGGACAGCAACTTGCGTGCCGAACAGGATTGGGACTGTCCCTGCATGCCTCCGGGGCCGAACGGTGGGTCGGCAGAATTGGTGCGACCGGTGCAACTGCTGTCGTCGTTGTTTTCGTATGCACCGCTTCCACCGCTGCACTCGTTCCTGAGGGACAGTCCCCGCAGGCGTTCGGGGCGAACGGTGGGTCGGCAAAATTGCTGCGACCAATGCAACTGCCGGCGTCGTCGCTCTCGTTTGCACCGCTTCCACCGCTGCACTCGTTCCTGAGGGACAGTCCCCGTAGGCGTTCGGGGCGAGGGGTGGGTCGGCAGAATTGGTGCGACCGGTGCAACTGCTGGTGTTGTTGTTTTCGTTTTGAATCGAACCAAAGGCGGGGTCGCCGTATTTATGGAGACCCACGGAACAAACGCAGATCGTCGCAGTTCCGGGCAATTCCGTTCACGAGACAGAGTGAACAGCCGACAGCCGGGTATTTTCGGATGTCCGCCCGCCGGCATTTTGCCTCCATTCCGGCGTACAGGCTCCTGCCTTTCCCGACGCCCATTCTTTCCCGCGTTTCGCACGCGCAATTCCTGCTGCTCCGATCTACAATCCCAACGCCGGTCGCGCCGACGCTCTTCACCGCACCACAGGGGACAAATCTGCATGTCCACAACTCGCACCATCCGCGTTGAAACACTCACCCGCGTCGAGGGCGAAGGTGCCCTGAACGTCAGCGTGGAAGGCAGCACTGTTCGCGACGTCCAACTCGCCATCTACGAACCCCCGCGGTTCTTCGAAGCCTTCCTCCGCGGACGTCCGCTGGAAGAAGTCCCGGACCTGACCGCCCGAATCTGCGGCATCTGCCCGGTCGCCTACCAACTCACATCCGTGCAGGCACTCGAACAGGCTCTGGCAATTCGCATCACTCCTGAAATCCGCCGACTGCGACGTCTGCTGTATTGTGCAGAGTGGATCGAGAGCCACGCTCTGCACATCCACCTGCTCCAGGCTCCGGACTTCTTCAACGCCGCCAGCGGCATCGAACTGGCCCGCCGATTTCCGCTCGAAATCAACCGCGGACTGACCCTGAAGAAATACGGCAATCAGTTGCTCGAAGTGCTTGGTGGTCGAGCGATTCACCCGGTCAATGTGGCTGTTGGCGGATTCCACCGGGCGCCGCGAGTCGACGAGCTGCAGGCGTTGATTCCGCGGTTCGAGGAAGGCTGTCGACTCGCCGCAGACGCCACACGCTGGTTCGCCACGCTCCCCTTCCCCGACTTCTCCTGCAACTGGGAACTCACTGCGTTGCAGCACCCGGACGAGTACCCGATGAATGAGGGTGAAGTCTGTTCAACTTCCGGCAGTCGGGTGTCCGTTGCGGACTTCGAGTCTGTCTACGTGGAAGAGCACGTCGCCCACAGTACGGCCCTCCAGGCCTGCAGGCTGCCTGAACGCGCAACCTACTGCGTGGGGCCGGCTGCCCGCATCAGTCTCAACCGCAGCCAGCTTCATCCGGTCGCTCTCCGCGTCGCCGACGAAATTGGGTTCATCACGCCCTGCCACAACCCATTCATGGTCATCCTCGCACGCTCACTGGAAGTGCTCCACGCCTTCGCTGAAGCACTCGATATCCTCCGCGATTACCGCGGAATCAAAATCGCCAAAGTCCACGGCCAGCATACGGCTGGTTCCGGCAGCGCTGTCACAGAAGCCCCCCGCGGCCTGATCTACCAGCGATATGCCGTGGATGACGACGGCCGCGTTGTCAGCGCGAAAATCATGCCACCCACCTCACAGAATCAACGACAAATCGAGCTTGATCTGATGCAGTGGCTGCCACCGCTCCTGTCGCTCCCCGACCAGCAGATCGCCGATGAATGCGAAAAACTCATCCGCACCTGGGACCCCTGCATCAGCTGCTCAACCCACTTCCTGAAACTCAACCTTAACCGTTACCCGTCAGCATGACAGACCCAAATGTGCTCGTCGCAGGACTGGGAAGCGCACATGGTGACGATCAGGCCGGCTGGATCACCATCGACCATCTCCAGACACTGCTCCCCGGTCGCCCAGTGCTCCTCAACCGCGTCGTCGCCCGCCGCCTGAGCACTCCTCTTGATCTGCTCCCGCTGTTCCCCGATCACATGCACATTCTGATCGTCGACGCTGTACAGGTCTCACCGTCAGAAAATTCGCAGAGCTGCGAGCGCATAGAACTGCCATTCCCGTGGACCGCCCAAAGCCTCGCAGACTCCTTCACCCAGTCCCGAAGTCCCCGGCTGGACACCCACGGACTCGGGCTCTCACAGGTCCTGCAGCTCGGCCAGCTGCAGCTGCAAACGTCACCTCCGCAGGTGACCCTCTTCGGGATTCCATCCTGCAACTTTGCCGCGTTCGCACCCGTTTCTCCTGCCACGCTCGAACATGCCCGCACCACGGCCGCTCAGATCCTCGCAGAGCTGGAGGTTCTCTGCCGTACAGAAATCCGTTAGCCTCCGGCACACATCAGCCGGAGGCATTCAGAATGACTCCCATCAACAACTCCCGCTCCAGCCCCTACCCCAATGTCCAGCCCCCAGCGCATTCATATCATCGGCCGCAAAAACGCAGGCAAAACCACACTGGTCTGCGAACTCCTGCAACGGCTCACCGCCTGCGGGCTGAAAGTGGCCAGTGTCAAGCACACGCACCACCAGCATGAACTTGACACCCCTGGCAAGGATTCACACCGCCATCGCGAAGCCGGAGCAGCCGCCGTGGGAATTCTCTCCCCGCAAATGACGGCCCTGTTCATTCCTGCAGACCGCGCCCGCCAGTCCGATGCCGACCGCTATCAGGCCTTCCAGTCAGCTTTTCGGGACTGTCAGCTGATTCTTGTGGAAGGTGACCAGCACACGGCAGCCCCCAGAATCGAAGTCTGGCGCGACGCCTGTGGCCAGCCACCGCTGTGTGCCGTCGACCGCGGAATCATGGCCCTGATTACCGACTCCCCTGATCCCGCAGACGTCACCTGCCAACTCCTCCCGCGAACCCCCCTTGACACCGCCCTGAATTTCATCCTGAACCAGGTCCCCAATGCAGACTTACGCTTTACCAACTGACGTGCATGCCGCCATCCGCAAGGCCAGAACACAGGGGCTCACAATCGGCTGTGTCCCCACCATGGGCGCTCTGCACGCCGGTCATGCAAGCCTCATTCAGCGCGCCCGCGAAGAATGCTCCTGCGTCGTCGCCACCATCTTCGTCAACCCTACACAGTTCGGCCCCAATGAAGACTTCAGCCGCTATCCACGCACACTCGAAGCAGACCTCGAAATCTGCAGACAGGCCGGTGCAGATCTCGTCTTCACACCCTCAACCTCCGATATGTATTCGCAGGACGCCGAAACAATCGTGCGAGTCAATCGGCTCAGCACCGTCCTCGAAGGCGCTCAGCGGCCGGGACACTTCGACGGTGTCACCACCGTCGTTTCAAAACTCTTCCTTATCACCGAACCTGATCGCGCATATTTCGGGCAGAAAGACTTCCAGCAGCAGCTGATCATCCGCCGCATGGTACGCGATCTGAACTTCCCCGTCCAAATCGTCACCTGCCCGATCGTCCGTGAACCTGATGGACTCGCCATGAGCAGCCGAAATCGGTATCTGTCCCCGACAGAACGCCGGACGGCCACCGCTATTTCCCAGGCTCTGTGGTTCGCCGAATCGCTCGCCGCACAACCCGGCAACTCTCCCGACTCCGTCGCAAAGGCACTCCACCAACGCCTCACTTCCGTCCCCGGAATCGAACTGCAGTACGCCCTCCTCGCCGACCCCGAAACGCTTGCAGAAATCCCTCCGCACACACCCATTTCCACCGCGGTGGCACTCGTCGCAGCTCGAGTTGGAACCACCCGACTGCTGGACAATCACATTCTGAAGTTCGGCGAATAGACAGATCCTGCTGCCCGCACAGCAGTTGCGCAGCAACTGCCCGAAGTGCAGGCACATCAGTGCACCTGACCGGTTTGGCATTCAGTCAGTTTTTGAATATTCCCCACCTCAAAAAACGATGTAAGCCTTGACAGATCTCCCAGTCCTGGGCAAACTCATCCCAAAGCTGGGAAATGGGCGATATTCTTGCCGGGGATGACTCCCCGCTGTTCAGGATCTCTCGGCCGCCCCTGCACGCCTGCTGTAATTAATGCCCAAAATTCAGTCAACAAAAGGCCTCCGTCAAGCGCTCGCCTGTCGCCTCTTTTCCGCCTGTTTGGTCTGATTCTTGCAGAACTGAACGCGTGTCAATTGGGTTGAATGACCAGGCGTCATCACTTTTCCTCGTAAGTCACCTCTGCGGCGGTCTGCAGCCGCGGTCCTTTTGTTTTTGTTCTTTTCCAACACAACAGGAGTCTCCCGATGAAAAAACAGTTCCCGGTTTTCGCCAGTAGTCGGCGGCGTGGATTCACGCTGATCGAACTGCTGGTGGTGATTGCCATCATCGCCATTCTTGTCGCGCTGCTGCTCCCGGCTGTCCAGCAGGCTCGCGAAGCCGCCCGCCGAACCCAGTGCAAAAACAACATCAAGCAGCTGGTGCTGGCACTCCACAACCACCACGACGTCAAGAACCGGTTCCCGGTCGGTATCAGCATCGGCCGCAGCTGGTGGGCCAACATGAACGCGGCACCAACGCTTTACGACAACCCGCCGGGTGGCTACTTCACCAACAGCTCGTATCCCCTCGAAGGTCCCTGCTACTCGTGGGCTTTCTACAGCCTGCCCTTCCTTGAACAGGCCAATATCTACAGCCAGATGAATCCGGCACTTCAGGGTGGTGCATGGCCTTGGTGGTATTTGATGCCGGATGGCAAGGCAATCACCGGCACTGCGCTGCCCGTCTTTATGTGCCCTTCCGATCCCAATTCCAGTTCACCCTGGGTCGATCCCGGTTATCCCGCCGGACGTGCTGCCGTCAGCAGCTATCTTGGCGTCATTGGCACCCACACCTACAAGGTGGCACCAACCTCCACATTTCCCGATCCCCGTGGCGGAACCTTCAAGAACGTCATCGGTCAGGACGGCATGCTGTACGTCAATTCGTCCACCAAATTTCGCGATGTGACCGACGGCACATCCAACACCGCCATTATCGGCGAACGCAGCGTCCCGGACGGCAAGGAATACGGCTGGATCATCGCCGCGTGGGGAGCTGACGGACAGGGATTCGGCGTCGCTGACTGCGTGCTCGGCATGGAAGAACGCTTCTCAACGCCCGCCGGACTGAGTCAGGCTCCATCCTACTACAAGCCGGGCAAGCCCAATGTCTACGAAGACATGTATCATTTCTGGAGCTACCACACCGGCGGTGCTCAGTTCGGACTCGTTGACGGCTCCGTCCAGTTCCTTTCTCACAACGTTGACAAGACCATCATCTACGGGCTGGCCAGCCGTGGCGGTGGCGAGACTTTCTCTTTCTGATTCGATGCTCGCCCGCATCGCATGTTCCATGACCGCTGCCGTTCTTTAACGGCAGCGGTCTTTTCCCGTGTCTCGTATGTCCATAAATCGAAAGGTCTGTTCATGCGGCCCCTCCTTGCTCTTTGCACGCTCTGTGCATTCAGCCTGGCAATCGTTGGCTGTGGCGGCGAAAGCGAACCCTCCGCTGCCAACAACGGCGTTGCTCCCCAAGCCCCCGACAATATCCCCAAAGCACCCGGCAAGCCTACTGGCAAAGCCGTCGACTAATCTCTCTCTCGCGCTGCTCAGCCGCGACCGCAAAACAGGACGGCCTGAAAAGGCCGTCCTGGTGCGCCTGTGATGGTGTTTGATCGGTCGGGTGCGAGTCCCGGAATGGGGGGAAGCTGCCCTCATTCACTGAAAGTAACTGTGTTCTCGCAAGAGCAGGTGGAGAGCAACTGGAAGTGAACAATCGGTCCGCGGGATAACGAACTCGAATCGGCCTGCCGCTGTGGCGAGCCTGCCACGTAGCTGTCCAGTTAAGAATGGCCTCACAAACCCCGCAGAGCTCTCTGAGTGAACGGGCGAGGTACATGGCAGCTTTCTACGCACTCAAACACGAGGTCGACGACGGCGTCGTTCACATTTTGCATGATGGATTGGGGTGAATCTCTCCTGGGGGTCGACATCGAGTAAGGCGGCAGCATCGACAATCACAGCCTGGGTGAGGTCAAGACGTTTCTGATCTGGCGGTGTTTCCTGAACTTTCATGGTGTGCCCTCACTTGACGGCGAACGACCTCGATGATCGAGCGGGGGCAGGTGAATCTTCCATTAGAAAGCGGCCGATCCCCCGCTTCAATCCGTCGGTTGTTACGTGGCAAATCAGCGAAATGTCGGCATCCAGCAAGAAACCTGCTGACGATACACCTCGTAAGGTTCACCGAACCGTTCGGCCATGTCGCGTTCCTCCAAAGGTCGCACAACCAAATGCCAAATCACCACACCTAACGCAGAGTATATGAAAATCGGAACAGACTGAAAAACCAGCGAGATTGCCAAACCTTGTCCAATTCCAGCGATGGCCATTGGATTTCGCACATAGCGGTACGGGCCAGAGACAACCAGGTTGTTGGTTTGGTCAAGTGGAAGCGGAGTGCCGGCACCATCTCGAACCATGAAACAGGCACTGATTAGTCCGAGCAGGCTGAAGCAGCCAAATAGCAATCCACCGATGGCTAGCCATATCCCGGGGCCTGGAAGTATCAATGCATCGAATGCATCCAGAATCACGTAGGGAATAATAACCAATGCCAAAATCCAAATGCAAACAACCTGGATGAGGGTTTTGATGACATTCCACGCCATGCTGGATGAAGATGCACGAAACAGCGATTCGTTGAAGCAGAGAAATCCATTGTATGTAAGTCCGACGAGCATCAGGCCGGTGGGCAAGTAGCCGCTGCCAGTCAACACAGTGGCGTTTGCGCAGTAAAGTGACGCATATCCAAACGCTCCCAGGATCACGTGTTCGATAGCGGCGTTCTTTTTGTAGGTACGAACCGTCGATAAAACGGCAATAAAGATGACATCGGGTGCGAAGAAGGCCCAGAACGCTGTCGGTGGGATCTCGTCGAACTGAAACGCCGCAAAGAAGGATCTGTTGGAGGCAAGGCCGACCCACCAAACGCTGATCAATGCGGCTTGAAGCAGGTAGGCTGTCTCTTTCATGCGTAGCTCTCACAGTGACATAACTTTTTATTTACACAGTAAAGCGCGTGATATCCCGATATTGGAGGGCAAAACGGCCGGTGGCAAAGGTCATTCGCCCACATCACGCCCACCACAGGGATATTCAAATATTGAGTTGTGGTCCCACATAAAGAGGATATCAACACGTCTTGAGGGGTGTCAACTTGATTCGTTCCGGGAATCGTTCGTGTCCATTCAACAGTTTCCTGTGGCGGTGAAGGCAGGCCGGTTGTCTGATGGGGATGCAAAGTGGTTTCCTCGATGGCTCGACCGGTATGCTCCGTGGATGTCCCGGAAGGTGGCTGACGAGATGTCATTCGCACGGAGTCCCTGATCGAACGTCTGTGACTGCTGCGGGATTCAGGAAAAAGTAAGCGTTTGGCGCATCCATCCCCCTTTTCGGCGGGCATTGACCCAGGGCGGGGAGCGAGGGGCTCCATGGCGGGGTTCCAGTCGACCTGCATGGCCTGACCTGGTTCATACTGTACGTGTCTGGTGCACTCGCGACGGGCGCCGCCGGACTCCGCGGACGTAGTCCCGAACGACGGTGATGCCTCCCTGATAAGCATCGGGGCCGCGTCGAATCTTTTCGTGAATGCGCGAAGCGGAGAGCTCCGGGAAACGAGTCAGCAGATCGTTGATC
>CAZLOQ010000244.1:0-7883 GCA_964561125.1 uncultured Chitinophaga sp.
AAGAAGGCATCGAGAAAGGCAGAGCGGAAGGTCTGCTTCGCGGCAGCCTCATCGGACGGATTCAGCTCCTCCAGCAACAGCTCGGGTGTCCCATGGCAACTGATTTGCAGCTTGACCAGTTGTCCAACGACGCCCTGACAACGCTCCTTGAAGACCTGCAGCAACAGCGACCCCGACAAAACTGAATCGGCTGTGCATGCAACACATGCAACGATTCCGTATGTTCAAGCTGTCCGTACGCCAGCAGAATACCACCGTATTTCCGCCGCTTCAGGTTTCTGTCCCGGACCTGCCGCGGATGGAAGGTAGACTGCTGCACGGGACCGCTGAATTCCTCGCCGCCGCATCACTGCTCCGATCTTACTTCCAGCCTGACCTTGCAGATCAAATTCCGGCAATTCTGACCGGACTGAAAGGTCATCTCCTTGCAGCCAGTCGCGGCGTTGAAACACCGGATTCCCCCGTCCCCGTCATCCTCCGCTACGCGGCAACTCGAATTCCCCGTTCCGAACTCCACCAGATCATTGCTCACACATTTGAGGGCGACAACATGATCAAAACTCAGGCTATGAAGTCAGCTGCTCAGGAGTGGTATGAAGAAGGCATCGAGAAAGGCAGAGCGGAAGGTCTGCTTCGCGGCAGCCTCATCGGTCGGATTCAGCTCCTCCAGCAATTGCTCGGGCGCCCTGCGGCAACTGATCTTCAGCTTGACCAGTTGTCCAACGACGCCCTGACAACGCTCCTTGAAGACCTGCAGCGACAGCGACCGCGACAAAACTGAATCGGCTGTGTACAGACCGCTTCCCCAGTCAACATGACTTCGATGGTCCCGGCATCACTTTTCGCGTGGGTGCCTGCACTCCGTCTCTGCTTTGCGAAGCACAGTTGCGGTGCGTCCGATTCCATCAAGGATAAGTCGCACCTGAGCGCGGATCTTCAGCAGGTACTCGTCTTCCACGCGCTGGCTCACCTGATCATTCCAGTCTTTCCGGGCGACCTGCCAGGCCGCCTCCAGTTGCCTCAGAGCGTCTTCCAGCCGTGCTCCGGGACTGACGAAATCAAGTCGTTTCATGGGCCGGTCTCTCCGACAGTATGGTCGACTGTCAATTTGCCGGGGGACTGCGTGAAGCCAATCAGATCATCAGGAATGAGTTTAAGCTCCCCCTGGCGATCGACGCAGGCGAGTACGGAGGAGCCTTCAGCGAGGAGTTCTTCGTTGCGGAACAGCTGGTAGGCGTGTTCGAGGCGAACGGAGGTTCGGCGGGTGAGTGTTGTGCGAAGCCGGAGCAGGTCGTCGTAGCGTGCCGGGCGACGATATCGAGCTTCCACTTTGACAACGACGAAAAACAGCCCCAGCTCTTCCATGCGGCGATAGTCACCACCATCGGCGCGGAACAGTTCCGTGCGACCGATTTCGAACCAGGTGAGGTAGCGTGAGTGATGCAGGAGGCCCATGGCGTCCGTTTCACTGTAGCGCACGCGCAGCTCGATTTCATGTTCTGTTCGCAGCTCTGTCACCATCTTTACTCCTGCACGATCACTCGCAGCTGATCAATCGGCTGTACCGGGACATCCTGGCGTTGCCCGCCAGGCCAGATGACAGTGATTCGATCAGGGCTGTCACAGTTTCCAAGACCAAAGGTCACGGGCAATTCACCCTGTGACTGATAGCTGCGGGTGGGCATTACGGTTCGGCTGAGCACAGCACCTCCGGGCAGCTGAACTTCCACCTGAGCACCGATGGCTTCGCGGTTGCAGCGGACGCCCTGCAGTTGCAGTCGGAGCCAGTGGTGACCGAGTTGCTGATCATTTCTCAGCAGCCGCGGGCGACCACCGGAGGAGAAGAGCACAAGATCAAGGTCGCCGTCTCCGTCAATGTCCGCCATGGAAGCCCCCCGACCCACCATGCGTTTTTGAAAATCATCACCGGTTTGTTCAGCCGAGAGCATGACAAATTCGGTTTCCTGATCAGCACCGCAGTTCCAGAGCAGGTGCGGCGGCTGTTCGTACTGCTGAGAGGCCTGGACAACGCGAATGTCTTCTTCGAGGTGACCGTTGTTCTCGAAGAGATCCAGTCGGCCATCGAGGTCGGCATCCAGAAACAGCACGCCGAATTTCAGATCCGTTCGCGTGACAGGGCCGATTCCGTTTGAAACTGCTTCGTCCCGAAAGACAGGCCAGTCATCGGCAGTCGATTCCGAAACGTAGAGTGCCGTCATCTCTGTGGCGAAGTTGCCGATGGCGATTCCAAGTGCCGGAGAGTTGCGGAAACGCCCGAAATCCACGCCCATCGCACCACGAGCCACACCGGCATTATCAAATGCAACTCCCGCCCCCACAGCGTTCTCGCGATACGTTCCGTCTGCCTGGCTGAGAAACAGCAGGTTCTGAACGGTGTCGTTGGCCACCAGAATATCGGGACGACCGTCGCCGTTAATTTCGGGGAAGATGACACCCAGCGACTTGGAAGCTGCCACCCCCGTATTTGGATCTCGTACCTGAACTCCGGACTTTTCAGAGACATCAGTGAAGACGCCCTTGCCATCATTGAGGTAAAGGCAGGGATAAGCACCTCGGAAGTCCGTCGGTCGGCCATAGGCCCGCAGCCGTCCATCGAGCGTAAAATTCATGCCCGTGTCGGTTTCGCGATCCCACTGGACGTAATTGCAGACGAACAGGTCGAGATCACCATCAACATCTGCGTCAAAAAAACCGCAGCTGCTGCTCCACGCTGTCGACTCCCCGGCGACTCCTGCTGCACCTGTGATGTTCGTGAACTTGCCACCACCTTCGTTCCGGAACAACTGATTCGGCCCCAGGCAGCTGATGAATACGTCTGTATCGCCATCGCCATCGATATCGCCGCAGGCCACACCATTACCATACAGGGGCACATCGAGACCGGAGCCGGCAGTGACGCTGGTAAACCTGCCGGTCCCGTCGTTGGCGTAGAGTGCAGAAGTGGGCGGGGTAGCCGGCTTTTTCGCGGCCCACGGCCAGACGTTGGAATTCACACACAGCAGGTCCTGGTCGCCGTCATTGTCAAAGTCGAAAAAAGCCCCACCGCCCCCCATAGTTTCAGGCAGAAGTTTCTGCCCTTCTGCTCCATTGGTGTGGACGAAGTCGATGCCGGCCTCTGCAGTGATCTCGGTAAAGGGGATTTTGGGAATTGCCACGGCCGGGGCAGCGCGAGTTTCTGCAAGCGGCGTTTCGGGAGCCGGTCCGGGCTGCGGGGCCTGGTCCGGACGCAGACCAATCCAGACAATGCCCGCTACTGCCAGCAACACAGACAGCAGCACCAGGGACCAGCGAATCGCTCGCCCCACAACTTCGTCGCTCTGGATTTCTTCAAGGTCAGTCGGACGCCCGGAATCCGCCATGCTGTTGCTCCTCAATTTCCGCAAAGGCCTTCAGAACACTAAGTCCGCGGGGGACTTCTGGCAACCGGAAATCGCGAGTGTTGCAAAAATGATGGCGAGTGCGATCGTTTTGATGACTTTTCTGAGTTGACGAAAGCCACCAAGCCGGCCTTTTCCGAGCAAAACGTTGGAAAACGTCGGGAATTGAGAATTGGCACGCGTTTCGCACTTGTAATTCGGCAGAACAGCAGTCACGTGAGAGTGGATTTCACGGCTGCTGAGTCACGAATCGAAGAGGGTGCTCAGATGATCCGCAGGATGACTTCTCGAATGGCGTTTCTCGGGTTGTTCGGCTTCAGTCTCTGTTCCGCAGTTGCCGGAGACGGCTGGTTCGCACCAGCTGCACGCAGCAGCGCACCACCACCGTCACGAGGATTGTTCGGGCTGCCGGTTCCGCGGCAGTGGACCGGCCAGCCTCCTGGTCAGCCGGTCACCCCGTGTGCAAACGGTCGCTGCCCGACTCCGCAGGCACGAAATCTGCCGTCTGCTCGCAGCAGCACAGGAATTGTCGGCGACTGTCCGACAGGAAGCTGTCCATTACCCGCAACCAGCGGCAGCTGGACACCGCGTCCGTCCGGCAGTTCCAGGCCGGCTGGACCTGACCGACCTGACCGACCTGACCGACCTGACCGTGCCGGCAGCCGATCCCGCCCGGAACCATCCGATCCTTTCCGTCCGGTCACAGCGCCGCTGAGGGACGCGTTCGGTTCTGGATATGACAGGCGGGAGCTGGATCTGAGGTCCGATTATTTCTTCGGCAGTGACGTTGAGCAGTCTCGGTCCCGGGGTGGTTTGAGCGGTCGTTCGATGGAGGCCCCGGTGGAAGTGTCCGGCGGCACTGCGAGGATCTGACATCGTCTGTGCACGCGAATCAGTCCGGCGGACTTCCGGTCCGCCGGACGTTTTTCTGCAGCGTATCTGCCAGCCGGGCTTACCGTCCTTCAGCATCCAGCATTGTTTCGCACATTTTCTGAAATTCGGATATCATGTCAGCGGTGGATGCGTCGGGGTTTCATTCGGCCCGTCGCACCGGATCGTTCCTTGACGCCGGGGACGATCCTTGTGGCCCGCGTTTCCCGCGTTCCCCGGACTACCGCCCATGTTCTTCCATCGCCGCCGGTTTCTTGCTCAATCCGCCTCCGCCTCCGCATCGCTGGCACTGGCTCTTGCAGCCGGTGCACCTTATCCACTGCTGGCCTCTTCGCGGCTGGCAAAGCCCGGTCGAGTGCTGATTGTGGTCGAACTGCAGGGCGGCAATGATGGGTTAAATACCGTGATTCCCGCGGACGATCCTGTCTATCGCAGACTGCGACCGCAGCTGGCGCTGGATCGTGCAGAGGTGCTCTCGATTGACGAACGCTGGGGTTTCCACCCGGCACTCACCGGCTTCTCTGAACTGCTCCAAAGCGGTCGACTCGCCGTCGTCCAGGGCGTGGGGTATCCCGATCCGAATCGTTCGCACTTTGAGTCCATGGACATCTGGCACACCTGTCGCCGCCGCAATGAAGGTCGTGTGGACGGCTGGCTGGGACGCTGGATGGAAAAAGCATCATCTGCCGGCACGGATCCGCAGGCGATGCATCTGGGCTCCGACAAACTCCCACTGGCACTCCTGTCGCGACGAGTCCGGGTGCCGTCGGTGGATTCGCTGGAGGATTTTCGGCTGCGGGGAACAGAGGATTCGCGGTTTCGCGAGACCCTGCAGGCACTCGGGGATACTCCTTCCCCCAGCTTCTCTGCAAATGCTTCAGGCGATCCCGGCGACGGTGGACTGCTGAGTTTTGTGCAAAGCAGCACCAGTGCGGCGATTACCGCCAGTGAACGGCTGGCGACGGTCGCCGCAAAGGCAGCCGACTCGTCCGTTGTCTGGCCTCAGTCACCGCTGGCCGGACGCCTGAAAAATATCTCAAAGCTGATTCGTTCCGGTCTGGATACCACCCTCTACTACACAACACTCGCCGGGTTTGACACTCATGCCAGCCAGCCGGATGCTCACCGCGCCCTGCTGCGGCAGGCTGGCGATGCCATCAAGGCACTGCTGGATGAACTGCAGGAATCCGGCGACGGGGATCGAGTGACAGTGCTGGCGTTCAGCGAGTTTGGCAGGCGGGTGGAAGAGAACGCCAGCGGCGGCACAGACCATGGAACGGCCGGCCCTGTATTTCTTGCGGGGGCCGCCGTTCGTCCCGGACTGCACGGGCCGGCTCCGGACCTGCATACACTGCAGAACGGAGACCTGCAGTTCACGGTGGATTTCCGCGAGGTTTACGCAGCCGTACTGGATCGCTGGCTGCGGGTGGACCCGGCAGGGATCCTGCCCGGAGTCTGGAAGGGTGTGGATGTGTTTCGCGGGTGATGTGCGGGAAAGTCCGGCTGCCGAAGGTGACTGAATGCCGACGCTGCGGGTTGAACCCCATGTTTGGCTGCGTCCGGGCAGGAATGTCCGGACTTCGACACAGATTTTCAGTAACTTCGCCCGGCGTTTTGGTATTCTGCTCAGCCTGGCGAATGCTGAAGACGGGGAATGCTCAGGGAGCAGCAGATGATCATTCGAAAGGAATACAAATTCTACGCAGCTCACCGCAACGAGACCCTGCGGGACAAATGCAGCAACCTGCATGGGCATCGGTACGGGGTCAGCTGTTTGTTCGAGGTGGAACGGGACGGGGAAATCAGCACACTCTTCGGGACGTTTGACGACCTGATGGAACCATGGCTGCGGGACCGCTACGACCATGGGCTGCTCATTAACCGCCATGATCCGCTCTACGAATCCCTCCAGGAACACTGCCGCCGCACCGGTGAGCAGTTGAAAATGAAGGTCTTTGACGGCCCGACCAGTGTGGAAAATCTGGCATGGATGCTGTTTTCTGAGATCACCGAGATGGGATTCCGGCTGGCCCAGCTGGAAATCCGGGAAACGGACACTGCGACGATTCTGTACACCCGCGAAGACTGGATTCGGGACAACCGCGAACTTGCCGTCCTGCGAAATGCAGACTCACGGACGTAACCCGGCCCGCTGTTCAGGGGGAAGACTGCGTCTACAATCTCTCTGAAGCGAAGCCGTTTGACAGTCCGATCTGCAGAGAGATGGGGTTCATGAGTCTCGCGCAAACACCTCTGGCAGTGATTCAGCCCCGCCGCATAGCAGTCGCTGCAATGCTGGTGTGTCTGTCTCTGCTGCTCGCGGCCGTCGCATGGCTGTGGCACCGCAGTCAGTCTGTCTCCGTGGCCCGACAGGTGTCAGTACCGGGTTTGTCGTCGGATGCCGTTAACGACCGGGTCGCCGTCCACGCTCTGGGAAGGCTGGAACCGGCCAGCAGAATCCTTGAAGTGTCCCCGGAATCCGGAAACGAAGGTGCAACGATCCGCGAACTGCTGGTGCGGGAAGGTCAGGACGTTGAAGCCGGTGCCATGCTGGCCATTCTGGACAACGACGTACGCCGGGAAGCCAGCGTCGCGGAAGCCCGCGCTGCGCTCAGGTCCGCTGAAGCCAAGCTCGCCCAGGTTCAGGCCGGGGCCAAATCCGGAGACATTGCCGCCCAGGAAGCCGCTCTCGCACTCACACGCCAGCAGGCCACCGTCGCCCGCCGAGAGCTGGATCGAGCCCGGGAGCTGCACCAGCGCAAAGCGCTCTCCATTGACGAACTGGACACCAGGCAGTGGGAACTGGATCGACTGCTCATTGAACAGCAGCGCGCCTCCGGACAGCTCGACAGTCTCCGCGAAATCCGCGAAACTGACGTACTCGCTGCCACCGCCGAGGTGACACGCGCTCAAGCCGTCCTCACTTCCGCTGAGACTCTCCTTGCAGCGTCCCGGATTCACGCCCCGATTGCCGGCCGCATTCTTAGAATTCACGTGCGCCCTGGAGAACGACCCGGCGACGACGGAGTCGTCGAGCTGGGCGATGTGCGGCAGATGCAGGCAGTCGCCGAGGTGTTTGAAGCAGATGTGAGCCTGTTGAAGGAAGGGATGGCTGCCGAGGTCGTCGTCGATGGCTCAGGTGATCGACTGAACGGCCGCGTCGTCGAAATCGGCCACCTCGTCGCGCGAAAGGTTGTTCTCACGAATGATCCCGTCAGCGATACAGACGCGCGAGTCGTCGAGGTTCGCGTGTCACTCGACGCCGAATCATCCGCCAGAGTCGCACGACTCTCCAACGCTCGCGTCGAAGTGACGATTACCCTCCGCTGAGCCTCCCCGGCCACCCGACGTACTTTCCCCGCACACGCCGGCAGAAAAGCAAGCCTCTCCGAATATGCCACTCTGCTCCCGCAGATCCTGCATTGGCCGGGTTCTTCCTGAGCGAACGAGGCCCCGCGAGATACCGGGATTATTTGAGTTTGGCATGGCTCGCCACAGTGGCCGGAGCATGCAGGAACCTGCCCGGGACGATCGTTCGATCCACTGCCTATGAAACGCCATCGGTCGATCGAGGCACTGCCTTCAGACAGGCGC
>CAZLOQ010000245.1:0-7813 GCA_964561125.1 uncultured Chitinophaga sp.
CTAGCTGCGAACCTTCAGCTCCGACGGGACAAGCCCGTCGGGGGCTCCAGAGGCGCTGACGCCGCGGGCTAGCTGCGAACCTTCAGCTCCGACGGGGCAAGCCCGCCGGGGGCTTCAGAGGCGCTGGCGGCGCGGGCTAGCTGCGAACCTTCAGCTCCGACGGGGCAAGCCCGTCGGGGGCTGCAGGATCGCTGACTGTGAACGGTTACCCGTTGACTGCCGGACAGCTCCCCTTCGCAGATTCACATTTCGCGTTTCAGCCCGGGCACGATCGCTTCCAGATCCGGCAGATCCCATTCCCGCAGCACTCCATGCACCGTGTACTCCAGCTGTCCGGCCGGATTGGATGAACCGGCGATCGTGGTCCAGTCAGACGGCGTGTTCTTCAATGTGACGGAAGCAAAGAGTTCAGGGTGCAGGGCAGCAGCGTGGAGCGCAGCGATACCCGTCTGACCTTCAGCCACCAGATGCACACGACGAGGTTTTTCACGGGGCTTTTCATAGAAGGCCACGAAGTCGGCCGCATTGAGCACATCTTCGACGCGAAATGCCAGCAGCGAGTCACCCAGAAGGTATGCCAGAGAGAATGTTTTCCAGTCGGTGAGCAGCGGGCTGGGATTAGCCGCCTGCAATTCTCCCTGGTTCCGCAGATCGACGGAAACCACAGCGAAGCCATCGTGCACCAGTTTTTCGATGGCGCCGTCTGCCTGACCTGCGCCGGTCTTACCCGCATCATGCAGATACAGGTATGCGTCGTCGGAGGGAACCGGCGGGTGCCATGTCAGTCCGGGGATCAGATGTCCCTGATCGGTTTTCAGCACGAGGCGATCGATGTGATAAAGTGGCCGATTGACGCGACCGCGATCTTCCATAACGGGTGGTTTGCGGTCGGTGGCGGAGCGGAGTTTCAGCACTTTGCGAATAGTCTGCTGCAGTTCACCAGCGGTTCTGGCGGCAAATTTTTCCTGGCGCTGCTGTCGAAGTTCAGCAGCCATCGCGGCATTCAGATCAAAGACGGATTTTTCGTCCGGCAGCGCGAGGACCTGGCCCTTGTCGGTGCACCGCAGCTCCTCTGCTGTCCGCACCGCAAACGGCTCAATTGCCACGGGTCGATCGGTCTGCTGAAGCCAGCGTTGAAACCAGTGGCCGATGGTGGCCAGATTCTGCGGCTGCACTCCGTGTGGTCCGGACATTTCCACAAGGTCCACACGTTCGGGATGTCCGAGAATTCCCCAGACGCGTTTCGCCTGGCGGAAGGCCTGCCACGACCCTTCAATATCAAAGAAATC
This sequence comes from uncultured Chitinophaga sp., assembly GCA_964561125.1. GTDB lineage: Bacteria > Planctomycetota > Planctomycetia > Planctomycetales > Planctomycetaceae > SXXK01. The sequence goes on from CAZLOQ010000245.1 coordinate 1,290, forward strand.
CTGCGTTGTGGAACTGATCAGCGTGGGTTTCGGGGCGCGGAGCAGCAGGTAGTCAGGGTGATCCAGCCCGAAGGCGACCTGCCCGAAGAGATTCTGTTCCGCATCCTGCGGGCCGATGGTGTCAATCAGCCGGCGAAAGGTTGTGATGTAACAGGCTGGAGCGGCACAGGTGATGCGGGGATCGAGCGCCATGACATAGCTGGTCATGGTGCCGCCGCCTGAGCAGCCGGTGAAGCCGATCCGCGTCGCATCAATTTCCGGGCGACTGCAGACATAATCCACGGCACGCATGGCATCGTGCAGGCGATAGGTGGCCGTATTGCGTCCCACAAGAATGGAACCGACGCCGACAAGTAAGTGTTCCGTCGTCGTGCCTTCGTGCTCGGGGTCATGCTGTTCATCAAGAATCTGTGAACGTTCGCCCTGACCGATGGGGTCAAAGCACAGTGCGGCCATCCCCAGCCGCACCATCTGCAGTGCGAATCGCTGGTTGTAATCCGCAGTTTTTGCGGTTCGGCTGTGACCGCTGGACACGACCACTGCCGGCACGGGGACCGCGACAGACGGCAGATAAAGATTGGCAGTGATGCGATGTCCGGGCTGGCTGTCGAAGATCACGCATTCAATCCGGTAGCCATCGGCCTGGATTGTGCGTACGGTGCGGGCGTTGAGCGGTGTGCGGGCCGGCAACGGGCCGAGTTGATCGAGAAAATACCTCTGCCGTCCCTCGACCCACTGTTTCACATCTTCGGCTGTCTTCAGGGCGGCATACGCCGCATCCCGCTGATCACACGCCAGCCGCGCCCTGGCCTGCAGCTGCGGATAGAGTGCTGCGGCCGCAGTTTCCTCGGGAGTCAGGCACTGCAGTTCGTCGGCCGGCAGTGAGCCCTGCAGGGCAGCAAGGATCCACAGGAACGCGACAGCAGGCTTGAGAAAACGCAGAAACATGAATGTCTCCAATAGGGCTGTTCCGGTGGAACTCAGGGTCGGTTACGCCGCGAAGTTACTGGAACGCCCGGCGGACTTCCAGTCCGTCAGCGTTGGGGTCCGCATGTTTTCACGCACACGCCAGGTGACTGCTGCAGTGCCGCACAAAGCCCCTGGCAGCGCAGCGCCAAACCGACTCGACTCTGACGATCCCGAAGCATTTTCCGGCCTCCGCGATGAACATCAAGGGATATATCACCCGAGTATTCGCACGTCGGCGGGTGTTGAGCACCTGGGCGGCAAATCACCTGGCGGTCTTCGCCAGCGCTCCCTTTCACTCACAGGAGAAATACAGATGATTCAGGTTGTTCCCTCGGCATCCCGATTTGGTTTTCCCGGCGAACTGGATGCTGCAGCCGGGTTGCTTCCGCAGGAAGATCCGGCCTACCGCGGCTGGTTGTCCCGGCGGGATTCCGCGCGGCAGCAGATTCGTCGTCTGTCGCGGCGGGAGTTACAGGTTGTGCAGCTGGTTTCGAACGGCCATGCCAACAAGAGCATTGCCATGGAGCTGCGGATCAGTGTGAAGACAATCGAAAAGCACCGTGCCAACGCAGCAAGGAAGCTGGGCGTTAACAGCACGGCGGAAATGGTGCGTCTGGCAGTTCTGGCCGACCATGAGGCAACCACACAGAACTCCGCTGAGCAGCGTGCGTCGGAGAACGGCTTTGCATCACGGGCCTTCGAGTCACGTCTGGGTGAAACGCGTGGAATGGAGCTGCGGTCGAACTGAATCGGGGCGGGCTTTGCGGAGTCTGGTGAACGGCAGTGGCGGCCGCTTCACCAGTCCCGCAGGCCCCCGCTCTTTCGCTCCGCTGCTTTCCCCTCCTCAATTCCCTCGCTGCTCACTGGCCAGACCCCATGTCTTCTGTGTACACTTCTCAGCCTCCCGATCCGGCATTTCCACGTCCCGGCCCGCTGTCTTTCAGCCACCGCACTCCGCGGCGCTGCGGAACGCCCTGTCGCGAGACCCGACTTCGCCGGTTGTCTCCTCCGAGTAACATCGATGACTACTTCCCCCGTTGTGCAATATGCGTCTCGCACTGACGTGGGAATGCGCCGCGCCGTCAATCAGGACTCCCTCGCCGTCAGGCTCTGCCCCGACCACGAACAATGGTCTCGACTCGGACACCTGTTCGTTGTCGCCGATGGCATCGGCGGCCATGCCGTCGGAGATCTCGCAAGCCGGATCTGTGTCGACACACTGCCCCTTGCCTTCGTCAAACACGCCGACAGTTCCGCCGAAGATTCCCTGCACTACGCCATCCTCGCGGCCAACAAAGCCATCAACGACCGCGGCCGCGAAAACCGCGAATTCGAAGGCATGGGAACCACCTGCACGGCACTCAGCCTGTCCGCCGCCGGAGCCATCGCCGGACATGTGGGCGACAGCCGGCTCTACCGCGTCCGACGCGGACTCATCCAGCAACTCACCTTCGATCACAGCCTCCAGTGGGAAATGATCCGCCTCGGAAGAGCCACTCCGGAAAACGTCGAAAGCTTTCACCCCCGCAACGTCATTACCCGCTGCCTTGGACCCGATGCCTTTGTCCAGGTGGATATCGAAGGGCCATTCCCCGTCGAATCCGGCGATCTCTATATGCTCTGCTCCGACGGTGTCACCAATCACGTGGCCGACGCCGAAATCGGATTGATCCTGAGCAACATGCCCCCCTCCGAATCCGCCCGACTCCTCATTAACCTCGCCAACCTCCGCGGCGGCTTTGACAATTCCACCGTCATCGTTGTGAATGTTGAAAGCTATCCCGCTCCAGACACACCCCAAACACCAGCCAGCCCAGGCCCCGCAACCGCCAGCAGTGCTCCACGTCCCCGCAAATCCCTGGCCCGGAACGCGGCCACTCTCGCGGTACTCCTGCTGGCTGCCAGCCTCGCCTTCCTCACAGCACAAACCACCGTCGCTCGCCTGCCCCCAGGCCCCGGAGGGTTCCTTGTCGCCACCGTCGCCGGCGCCATGACCTTGTTCCTCGGACTGCTGCTCGCACTCCGCATCCATCGCTCCGGTTCCGCGCCCACACCGGCTGTTCCGTTCACTACCACGGCCGTGACCGTCGCACCACTCGCCCACCCCGCCACCGCCACAGCAGGCCCCGCCACCGCCACCACAGGCCCCGCCACAGCAGGCCCCGTCACCACAGGCCCGCTCCCCGCTCCCGAAGACTTCCCCGGCACCAGCTCAGACCAGCACCTCCTCAGGTCCTCCTTCAACTCACAAGCCCCCTATCGCACCGTCCCGTGCCTCAAAGCTGATGAACTTTTCAGCTTCCTCGCAGAAGCTCACGCCGAACTCATCCAGGCCTCCCGCGATAATTCCTGGAACGTCGATCTCGAAGAACTCGCTCAGCTCGATCGTCAGGCCACCGCTGCCGCTCAGGCCGGCAAACTCGACCGCGCACTCCGTGCCCGCGGCCGCGCCATCGATCTCGTCATGCGCGAAATTCCTCAGAAACAAACGCCAAAAGGTAACGTCTAGACAATCGATAATCGACAGCAGCCGCCCGACCGTCTTTCCCTCAGGTCGGGCACCCGCGGAGTTGACTATGGTGCGGTTGATGGGGTGGTTTCTGGTGACCCTGCTGGTGACAGTCCCCGCAGCAAATGCTCAGGGACTCAAACCCGAGGAATCGCTGCGTCAAATGACGGTCCCCCCGGGTTTTGAAGTCACGCTCACCGCCGCAGAACCGCTCGTACGCCAGCCAGTGGCCATCGAATTCGACGACCGCGGGCGACTTTGGGTGATCCAGTATCTGCAGTACCCGAATCCCGAAGGCCTCAAACGGGTCCAGGTCGACCGCTACTCCCGCACAATCTACGACCGTATCCCGGAACCGCCACCCCACGGTCCCCGTGGAGCAGACCGGATTACCATTCTGACAGACAGCGACGGCGACGGTCGCATGGACACAGGACGCGATTTTATTTCCGGCCTGAATCTCGCCACGGGACTCGCGTTCGGCCACGGCGGCGTCTTCGTGCTGCAGACACCCTACCTGCTCTTCTACGCCGATCGCAACCGCGATGATGTTCCCGATGGTGATCCGGAAGTGCTCCTCGCCGGCTTCGGGATGGAAGACGCTCACAGCGTAGCCAACTCCCTGACATGGGGACCGGACGGCTGGCTCTACGGTTGTCAGGGGAGCACCGTGACGGCCCGGATTCGGGGTATTGAATTTCAGCAGGGCGTCTGGAGGTATCATCCGGTCAGCCGTGAATTTGAGCTGTTCTGTGAAGGCGGCGGCAATGCCTGGGGCCTGGATTTCGACCATGCCGGCCGCCTGTTCTACAGCACCAATTATGGCGGGTTCACACTGGTCCATGGCATCCAGGGTGCCTGGTACGTCAAGTCCTTTGGCAAGCACGGCGCGCTGCATAATCCGCATGCCTACGGCTACTTTGAACATGCGGCCCACGAAAACTTCCGCGGCGGACATGTGACAGTCGGTGGCATTATCTATCAGGAAAACGCCTTTCCCCCGGAATATCGCGGTCGCTGCATCGCCGGCGATCTTCTCGGACACGCCGTCTACTGGCATCACATTCGTCCCCGTGGTTCAACCGTTTCCACAGCACATGGCGGCGAACTGCTCCAGTCAGCTGACCCGTGGTTCGCTCCCACAGATGTCACCACAGGACCCGATGGTGCCATTTACGTCACCGACTGGCACGATGCCCGCACCGCTCACCCCGATCCCGATGCCGACTGGGATCGCAGCAATGGCAGAATCTATCGAATCGCTCCGATCGGCACCCCGACAGCCCCTGCGATCGATTTCACCCGGCTCTCCCCCGCGGAACTGCACCAGCTGCACCAAAATCAGCCTCCGTATCAGCATCCGCGTCAGTGGTACGTACGCCGCGCCCGCAGTGAACTGGCGCGGCGCATGCATCCGCTCACGTCACAAGCCGCAGGCGACAGCCCGCCTGAAGCAGCACTGCCACCAGCTGAACTTCTGCCACTCCAGCAGCAATTCCTCACAACGGCTCTCACAGCAGCCGCTGAAACTACCGCCCTCGAAGCACTCTGGTCACTCAATATTCTGGGGGGCTTCAGCGAACGCGTCGCTCTGCAGCTCCTGCAGAGCCCTCACCCAGCCGTCAGATTCTGGACGCTGCGACTGATCGGAGATCGTCGTCAGGTGTCCACTGACATGGCTCATCGCCTTGACGAGCTGGCCGAGCAGGAGCCGCATGTGGAGGTGCTGCAGCAGCTGGCGGCCACAGCCACCAGACTCCCCGCAGCTGTCGCAGTGCCGATGATCAATGCCAACATCAATCGCGACGACCACAACGACGATCCCTGCCTGCCTCTGCTTTGGTGGTGGGCCGTGGAAAAACACAGCGTCTCAGGACGCAGCGAAGTCATCCGAAGATTTGTGCGCCCAACGCTCTGGAAGTCACGGCTGGGTCGTGATTTTCTGCTGCCGCGTCTGCTTCGTCGCTATGCAGCAGAAGGCACAGCCGAAGGCCACGATTCGCTCCTGCAGCTGCTCCAGGCGGCACCGGATGATCCCGCACGCAAGAGCCTCTGGCCCGCTGTGCTCGCAGGCTGGCAGGAACGCCCGGATCAGTCCATAACGCTCGGTCAACATCCGCTCAACGATCTGCTCACCAGCGAATTAGCGGCACACCCCACAGACCTGACTCTGTTGAGACTGGCCGTGCTGACAGGCCGCAGCGACGCGATTGCCGTGGCTGCAAAACAGGCCTTCAATCCGGAAACCGAAGCCACTCGCCGCGCTGCGTTGCTGACACTGCTCATCCCGGCAGCCAGCGCGGCTCTTACCGACCCAGCCCTCGCACTTCTGCAGACGGCTCAGCCGGAATCCGTACAAACAGCCGCCCTGCAGCTCGCAGCGGCTGCCAATTCCCCGCAAACCGCTTCCCGGCTTCTCCAGGTCCTGCACAACCGCTCCGGCGAATCCATCAGCGGTCGCGTAATTGACGTGCTGCTGTCACGCGAAGCCTGGGCTGTGGAACTCGTGCAGGCAGTGGATCGAGGCCAATTTCCCGCGACCGCTGTGTCACTGGAACAGATCCGTCGCACCGCACTCTTCGACAATCAGCTGCTGCAGCAGCTGGTCGCCAGACACTGGGGACGACTCCAGGCAACCACGCCGGAAGCTCGACTGGCTGAAGTCCGACGTCTGAATAACGACCTGCGGGCTGCCTCCGGAGATGCGGAGTCCGGCCGCGCACTGTTCAAGAAACACTGCGCTGTCTGCCATCAACTGTTCGGAGAAGGCAACCGCATCGGCCCGGAACTGACGTCAGCCAATCGCCAGGACCGCGATTTTTTGCTGGTGAGCCTGGTGGATCCATCCAGCGTCATTCGACGGGAATACGTCAGTCTGGTGGTGACAACAAAGGACGGTCGAATCTTCACCGGATTGCCTGCCACCCAAAGTGATTCCGGATTGACTCTGCTGGATGCCAAAGGCAATCGCCAGGAAATCCCGGCAGAGCAGATTGAAACCCTGCAGGACTCACCCGTCTCACTGATGCCGGAAAATCTGTATCGC
>CAZLOQ010000246.1:0-7805 GCA_964561125.1 uncultured Chitinophaga sp.
TGAGTCCGCTCCCGGAGGGTGCAGCACCGCGAAAACATGGATTCCTTCTGGTATTCAACGACCTTTTTGTCACCTCTGCGATTCATCCGTGTGATCCGCGCTCTCCGTGGTCAAAATGCGATCGTGTTTTTATCGCGGATAACGCGGATTTCATGGATAAAATACCAGCTACTGTCGCTCGAAGACGGAGCAGTTGCCCCGACATGGCACTGTCCAGCTGACCCAACATTTCGCCGTCCAGTCAGGAGGGGCTTTCGGTGCGCCGTTCGGTCATTGGTGGGAGGAAGGGGAGGCGGCGGACGCTTGCTACCGGAAAACATGGCCGCTTTTGGCAACTGTGCCTTACAGGGAACCAATGGCTGTCAGGCATGAGACCACTGTTGATGGCCGAATGCGAAGAATCCCTGTGAAGCAAAAGAGTCGAGCGATTGTGATCCTGGATCACTGACCCTGGTGTGGGCGTGTGAAACGGGATTCAAGACCCATGCGGCGGAGCAGTTCGAGCCATTCGCGAGCTTCGGCGTGGGAGCGGCCGGCGAGAACAAGGGTGTCACAGAGGAATTGGTATTCACCTGGGAGACTGGTGTTGAATGGGAATGGGTCGTCAGAACCGATGCACATGCGGATAGTGGGGCCGAAGCGGTCGCCCAGCCGCGGTGCCAGACGCCACAGCGGGTGGCTTTCAAGGTCCGTCAGATCGCCCACCAGCAGATTGCTGACGGGATTGATTTCGATTGTGATCCCTACGTCGGCATACCGCTGCCGCACCAGCCGTTGCAGAGTTGCGGTGGCTGGTCCCTCTGTGCGAGCTTCAACCCATTCAATTGTCCGTCCCCGCTGATAGACAAGCCGGTCAGTGAGATACAGTTCCAGCATGCGTTCGACCACGTCGACGGGGACTGCCGCTGGGAGTGATCCCATGGGAAATCCGAGGCGCTTCAGTCGCGTAAAGTCGTGAAGACTTCGGCGAAATTCGAGTGCAGTCTCGACCCAGTCAGGGACGCCCCATTGCAGCAGGTTTCCGGAATCGGGTTGCCGGCCATACGATTTTGCCGGGCTTTGGCCGACGAAGATTTCCCATCCCAGACGGGCGATTTCGCGATCCACAAATTCTCTGCGATCGGAGCTGAAGTCGGCGCCGGGGAAGGCATGCCAGCCTTTTTCCCAGATCAGGTCGAGCCAGCGTTCTTCACGCGGCATGGCGATGCGGTGCGTCCGATGAGCCCAGCTGAGGGCATCTACTCCAAGTGCCAGACCATGTCCAACTCGATCGCCGCCTGTGAGTTTCAGAAAGCAGACTGCCTCGTCCATCAATCTCAGTCCGGTGGCGAGGTGCACAAAGTCTTCGCCCGCGTGAACTGTGGTCTGCAGTGGTGGCAGCGGTGCTCCGCCCTGAAGCCGCCAGTCAGAATCAGCGGCATTTACAAGCCTGCGGGTTTCGTGGAACAGCGGTGCGATCACCCATGTTGGAACCCCGGGCTCATCGCGGCAGACGTCGATTGCTCGCAGCACATGCAGCAGACGGGGGTTACTGGAGATGGCATTGCCGATCGCAGTGGCCTCTCGCATCCAGGCAGAAAATTTTTGAGCCCAGCGAAAGTGACTGGAGTTTGATTCTGCGGCGGGATCGGCAGAGGCGTTGAGGTCGAGGGCAACTGGGAGTCCCTGATCCCAATCCCTGCCGCGTCCCCTGAGGAAATGCAGCACGAGCCCGGTTTCGAGCCTCGAGCCGTCGGGGCGTCCGGGGAGCTGTTGGAATCTTCTTCGATGTTCGCCGAGAACCTTTTGCTGATCCTGGTAATTCGATTTGGGACTGGTGCGAACCTCAAGAGAAGTCAATCCGATTTGGCGACCGCAGATTTCGGCAGCAGAATTGATCAGCACATGGTCAATAGGCCAGCAGACGCGGCCTTTGCGTTCGTAAAAGCGAATAAAGTTGGTCATCCCCGGTCCCAGCGGCCGCTGGATACAGTGCCTGTAAATCATGCAGCGGACTCGCTCCACCTGCCAGAACAGGATGGCAAAGGTTTCGTCCTTCGGGTCCTGCTGCAGCCTGTCAAAGCCGGCTCTGAGGAACTGCAACTGCACAGGGGCAGGGACTTGGGCTCCGCCGAACCCAAACAGCCTGTACAGCGGGTCTAGTTTAGGAACATCGGCAAGGGTCGTGACTTGAGGGCGGGTCCAGGCGACACTGGCGTACAGGGAGTACAACCGCTGGAGTTCCAGAAACCGCTGTTTGGGAGATACGTCGCTGATGACGGGCCCCAGTGCCCCTCGACTCAATTCCCACATGGCCGCCGAAACTGCGGCGTCGGCACGCGGAGCCTTTACGTTTGCAGGTGACGACTGCAGGAACGTGTTCAGCCAATTCTCAAATCGTTGGGATTTCGCCTGAGCATCACGGAGGAATTCACCAAGAAACAACCTGACGAGTGCCGCGCGGACGAGTGCCGTTGCGAGTTCACGACCTTCATCGGATTCGGCACCCGGGCTATGGAAGGAATCGAACTGCAGCCCGCTTGAGGAACGGTCGGCGGCAGAACACAGAGCTGCGGACCAGAACATACGGAAGTCAAATGCAACACCATAGTGGAGGTGCATTTCGGCGAAACCTTCACGGAGCAGCCCGACGATGGGTTCAGACAGCAGCCGGACCTCTGACGGTCCTTCGTGGGGTGTCTCGATCTGGGCCAGGATCAGATCCGGAGGCAGGGAGAATGCCAGCCACTGCCATGCCCGCCGTGCTGCAGCCTCGGGCGGCTCGTGGGATTGTATCCCCCCGCAGCCACTCCGGGCCGGTTCGAGTCTCGGGACGGCAACGGATCCCTGCGGACGGAGGAATTTTTGCGTTAAGTTTTTGAGATATTGGTGCAGCGGTGTTGGCTGCAGCGATTGGCAAAGGGATTTCTGATCGAACCACAGCAGATCTCTGGTAGAGACAAGTTCGTCAATCACTGTGTGCGGAAACCGAACCAGCAAATACTTCTCGGCCGCCCGCCAAAACCTCCCTGCCGGAGATTTGCTGCGAGCGGTGGTCGCGGAGCCTGTCGCCGGATCGAGTTCCGTCAGTGCGACCTGATACGCTTCCGGCAGTACGAGCGGGCATGCCGCGACTTCGGCGGTAAAGTGGTCAAGAGAGATGTTGATGGTGCGATAATTGGCCATGCAGGAGATGGTCTATTTTTTGCGTTTACGTTGAGTCGTGGGAGATTGCGAAAGGATTTTCTTGTATTCGAGATAATCCCGATTGATCAAATAAAATCCGGTCGTCACCCGCAAGAGTCGACTTGCCTTCGGGGAATCGAGCACATCTGCGGCCCGAGCCATCAATTCCCTGCGTTTCTTTACATTCGTTGTGAGTCTGGCTTCAAAGAAGTCCCAAAGCGCGACAAGCACACGATGTCGGGTCGACGATCCCTGCTGCCGTAGAATATCAATGCATTGCCGGATTGTCTCTTCCTGCATCAGGACCCTCGCGGATGCCACGCGCCGCAGACGCAGAAGAAGTGAGAGGTATTGCAGCCGCAGATCTATCAAATCAGCGCGTGGCTCGATGTTGCCAGCAGGCGCCGCGGCAAGTACTGCATTGTACGCCGCTTCAGCCTCTTCGATGTACGGAATTGCGTCAAGGGGTTCGTCGCTGCGTGCGGCAATGATCCCGAGGCCTTCGAGGGCGACACCGACATCTCTCGCGGCCTGAGCATTGCTTGGGGATTCCGCGAGCAGCTTACGGGTAATCTGGAGCGACTCGCGGAAGAGCGTTTCTGCTTCATCCCAGCGTTCACTATGAACACAGACATTTCCGCATTTAATCAGCGAAACACTGACATTTCTTGCGGCCTGAGCATTGGTTGGGGATTCCGCGAGCAGATCACGGGTAATTTGGAGGGATTCGCGGAAGAGCGTTTCTGCTTCTTCCCAGCGTTCACTTTGAACGCAGACATTTCCGCATTTAATCAGTGAAATACTGACGTCTCTTGCCGCCTGAGCATTGCCGGGCAACTTGGCCAGCAATTCACGGTCAATCTGCAGCGACTCGCGGAACAGATCTTCTGCGTCCCACCAGTTTTCCATTGATTCGCAGACACTGCCTGCGGTGTACATCGCCACGCTGAATTGCCTTTTGACAGCAGTATTATCGGGTTGCTGGATGACAACGCTACGAAGCAAATCAACGACGCGTTGACTGACCATTTTAACAAATGGCAATTCATTCTGCTGTTGGAAGGCTTCGCTGACACGGTAGCACTGATTCAGGTATTCATTCACCAGCCCCATGTCGGCTGGTCGCAAAGTTCGTAATTCGTCAAACAGGGTTGTAGAACGCTGCATCTGCTCCAAGGCATCCGCGGGTCTACTTTTAGCCTGAACTTCGACGAGTTGCATGAGTGTCCGAAGTTCCTGGCGTTTGGCCTCGATTAGTAATTGTGACTGAATCTCTTCCGTAGAGGTTTTGAAGTCTGTCTGAGCTCTTTCGACAAGCCCCTCCAGTCGCCTCATCTGGACACGGATATCGTCCTGCGTGTCCATCTCAGGCTCCGGCAAGACAATCAACAACGGGCTATTAATTTCTTCGGGCCGGTTTAGTTTCCTCCAAAGCTGTCTTTTGTCTGACTTCCACAGTGCTTGAAGTCGCTGCTGACGCTGCTGACGAAGGATCCCGACAACAAGCTCATGGGAGTGCAGCAACGGTGTCGAGCTTAATGATCGCGTGTCGACCATATTCATTAAGCTACGCGCACCAATCACAGTCAAAAACTCTGGCTGAACGAGTCGGCCGATGCGGCGAAGCCATTTGTCCAGTTGAACCCATTCACGGAGGAGATTGTTTCTTTTGTTTAGTTGTCTCTGCCACATCGTGCAGGAAATCGCAGTTCGGAGGATTTTCTGAAGACAGTTGGCGTCTGACACGTCGACTCTTGCCAGCTTCTGCACGAGTTTATCCAGTGCTCGACTTTTCGGCTGTGAGCGTATTGTTGCGAAACAGCCCAGCAGAATCCAGATGCCCACCAGATTCTTTACGTGCGTTAACTCGCGGGACTCAAGGCAGTCAAAGGTCTCGCCGTAGTTGTGGTTATGCTTGATCCGACGATGGACTGCAATGGCTTCACTCAGCTGAGTTGGTAGCGTTTCTGGATTCAGATCGAGCCGGTTTTCCTGCCTTGGAACGCCATCTGATGTACCTGTGAAAACCAATCTGAGGTATAGCTGAGAGCACTCATGCCACGATTTCAGGAATCTTGTCGTTTCGTGGTATGTTGGAAGTGGTGGTATTGGCCATTCAAACGAAGCGACTTCGCCTTCATTTCCCACCCACGCCAGATGTACGGGGCGTTCGCTGGTAAGATCGGGGAAGCCAGAGAGAGTTGCCGAATCAGGGCGAAGAAATTCATGCAGGTCGTGCAGCACTGTGAGCGCACAGCGAGTCTGTTCGTCACATGCGTTTTTCTGAGCGGATACTTTTTCGGCGTCTACCGAGTGCGGGCTCCCCGGGGTACGCTGTGGCGGATTGTCATCTGCAATCGCAAAAAAGGGGATACCTGAACCCTGTGTCAGCGAGGTGAATCGAAGTTGCGGTCTATATGTATTTCGAGGCCCTGCTGCCGTTCGGTTACCCTGCTCGGGTTCGCAGTCGATTTGAGCATTGAGGACTTCAAGATCTATCTGATAAGAGGGGGCTTCAACGAGGGATTCTTTGCAATGATGTTGACGCCTGCGAATGAGTCGTTGTCGATCGCTGGCTGTCAACTCGGCGTCGAGATCGAATGTGCGGTGCAGGAAAGATTCCAGTACTGCCTGGACTTTCGTGGCGTACTGGGCGCAGGCTATTTGATTTGCGGGATTCGTCGGGGTTTCCTGTCGCAGACGGCGCAGATCCATCCAGAAGTCGGCTAGCCGCCGGAATGAGGCTCGGAGAACGCCATTGCCGCAATATACTGTCCAGTCATTTGACCGAATCGTGCTGAGTTGATCTGGAGTTAATTTTTTGGCACCAAAGAAGAGTTCGAATAACGAGGCAACTCGTGCGGGCTCTCCGGAGAGGGTGTAGAGTGGGATTGATTCAAGTAACTGCTGCAACGTATAAGTTGAGTTTGAAGCCGAATGGCCCAGTGGACGAAAAGAGAGAATGTCTGTTAGTTCGAGCCGATGTGGAAGTGTGCACAAGGTATGCGGAGGAATCATTTTTCGTACGTTGAGCAAGGCAATTCGGCGAATTTCCTGCTGGAATTGATCTCGTTGTAAACCTGAGAGATCTTTTGCTTCACGGTAGAGCTTTGCAAATTGGCCTGCTATTTGAAGTTCCACGCACCGCTCAACCAACTCGAACTGCCCCATCAGCAGGAAGAATAATTCCGCCGGTGGCGAGAAGGAACGCAGTAATTGCAGCAGGTCGAGGCAGTGGCGAGGGTTGAGGTCGACGTCGTCGATTGGAACGAGGAACAGCCGTCTGGCGGAGGGATCGCCAGCGTCGGTGGGGTGGGCTTCATCGGCGTGATGCTGGTGGCTGAGCACCCGATCGAGGTCGCTTGGAAGTTCCAGCCTGCGGTCTTCCTGCTTCAGCACTTCCGTTCCGTATTGTTCCGGGTCAAGGTGACCGCGACGATCGTGGAGGTTGCTGTTGAGTGCCTGCGCGGCGCGGTAGATGAATTGACGCAGTCGGATCAATTCCCGGGATTCATGAGGCGGCTCGTCCAGCAGTCTGTGGGGGCGTTTTGCCCCGGATGGCTGCAGAGCTCGCAAAATGCGAGTGAGGATCGCTGACATCAGCGATGTGCCGGAAGGCAAAGGTTCCATGTCCAGAGGCTGAACGCAGACAACGTTGCCACGCAGTTCCTGTTCAATGCGTTTACAAACGTTTTTGAATACAGCCAGGTCTTCGGGATCGGCGGCTGTTTCGCTGTCGCTGTAGTTGATCGCTTTGTCGTCGTAGATCGCCGCCACCAGAGTGCTCATCAGAGTCGTCTTGCCGGAACCGCGCATGCCGTCGAGAAACGCCAGCTGCGAGCGGGTTTCCATAAACAGCCAGGGAATCTGCGGGTGGACGCGAGGTGCCTTTTGCCGAACGCGCTGAACGGCTTCGCAGAGCATTTCCACCAGCCGACGGAATGCCAGCCGATGTTCCGGCGAAAAGCTGGTCCAGTACTGAACCGGCTGAGCTTCGGGACGCAATTGCATGGATTGTGAATGCCCGGTCACCAGAGGACTCCCCGCATGTATCTTGTCAGGTTCCCGCGTCGCAGTGCGGGTTGGCAAAGCCTAAGCATGAACACCCACATGATGCAAGAAGTCCCCGGGTCGCTGCGAAGTGCGCAGAGCCTTTTTCGATCGTAGTCGGAATAACCGGAATAACCGGCCCTCGGAAAACATTGGGCAGTCGGCTGCAGGAAGTGGGCGGGGAAGTTCTCGCAGGTGAAATGGCTGGGGGCAGTAGAATTAGTACCATCCGTTTCTCTGTAGCCTTTGTGGTAAGCGTCCTTCGTTGGGGCTGCTGTCAGGAAAGCTGGTCAGGGGGAGGGGCTGACGGGAGGCGTGGATGCGGCGGGATGTTCGGCTCTGTTGTCGCTGTGTTTCGTGAGCGAGTGTCTGGTGCTGGGAGGGGAGGGGTGTTTTTTGAAACACAGAGGCACAGAGGGGCACAGAGGGGGATTGTTCGATGAAGCCATTCGTGCCGGGGTTGTGGTCCGGAGAAGTGTGCGGGAGTTTTTGTTTTCGTTGCGGCGGTCGACGGCTGGAAGAGGTTGCGGGCGCGGGGAAGTGGGAAGTGGGAAGTGGGAAGTGGGAAGTGGGAAGTGAGAAGTGAGAAG
>CAZLOQ010000247.1:0-7789 GCA_964561125.1 uncultured Chitinophaga sp.
GAGCTCTGGGTTCGCGCTGTCGCGGGGTAGCCAGCGAACCTTGGCTTCAGACGGGACGAGCCCGTCTGGGAACACGGCAGTTCGCGCTGTCGCAGACTATTCGCACACCGACGCCATTTGCCGTTCCTCGCGTTACCCGCCGGGCGACAGACTGGAAGTCCTCCGCACCTTCAGCGGGGCGGGCGGCTGAGCGGACTGTGGAGCATTCCGGAATTGCAACTCACCTTCACCATTCAGTTGCCCCGTCTTCCGCTGCACCGTAACATGACAGACATCTCATCCGTCCCAGGTCAGGTTCTTCCCCGTTCCCCGTTTGCCATGCTCCTGCGAATCACCAATCTGCGGACACCGGTGGAAGTCCCCGAGGCACAGCTGGCCCAACAGCTCGCCCAAAGCCTCGAAATTCCCGCCGCCGACATCCCGCCACTGCGGATTCTTCGCAAAAGCCTCGACGCCCGCAGCCGTCATCGGCTGGAATTTGTCTACAGCCTGGCCGTCTCCACCGAAGGTCGCGAACTCGCTTCGCTCCGCAGCCGCAGCGGGATTTCAGTCGAACCCTGGCAGGCACCGCCATTTGAAGATCCGGATCCCGGCTTCCAGCCGCTCCCCAGCCGCCCCGTGATCGTCGGTTCCGGTCCCGCCGGACTCCTCGCCGGCTACTTCCTCGCACTGCGTGGCTATCGCCCGCTGATTATCGAACGCGGGCAGCCGGTTCGCGACCGCGTGCCTGCGATTCGTTCCTTTGACAGTGGCGGTGTCCACGACAACGAAAACAATTACCTCTTCGGCGAAGGTGGTGCCGGTTGCTTCAGCGACGGAAAACTCACCTGCCGCATTACCGGTCCCGACGTCGACTGGGTCCTCAACAGCTTTGTCGCCTGCGGCGGCCGGCCATCGCTGGTTTACGAACACCGCCCGCACCTCGGCAGCAATAAGCTCCCCATGATCTGCCGCAACTACCGTCGCCGCATCGAAGCGCTGGGCGGCGAATACCATTTCAACTGCCGCCTTGAAGGCTTCCAGTTCACCGACGGTCGCCTCACCGCTCTCCACACGTCTTCCGGCACCATCCCCACCACGGTCTGCGTGCTGGCGATTGGCCACAGTGCCCGTGACACCTATGAAATGCTGCTCGCCTCAGGACTTCCGTTGCGCCAGAAAGCCTTTCAGCTGGGGCTCCGCATCGAACAGCCACAGGAACTCATTAACCAGCACAAATACGGGCGTGACAGCTACCTGCAGCTGCTCGGTGCCGCCGACTATTCACTCGTGGCCCGCGGCCGGAAAGACCTGTTCACCTTCTGCATGTGTGCCGGTGGCATTGTCATCCCCAGCATCTCAGAACCCAATCGATTCTGTTCGAATGGCATGAGCAATTCGCGGCATGACACGCCGTTTGCCAACAGCGGACTCGTGGTCACTCTCGACACCACCGAATTCGGCAGCACCCACCCTCTGGCCGGCGTTCATCTGCAGCGGCACTACGAAGGACTCGCTTTTCAGCTCACCGGCGGCGACTATTCCGCGCCCGTCCAGCGTGCCCGCGACTTTCTGGCCAACCGGACTCCCGCGCCCCACGAAAAAATTCCCTCCTCCTACGAACGTGGCACACGCCCGCGAAACCTCGCCAGTCTCCTCCCGCCCTCCATCCTCCAGGCCGTTCAGGCCGGACTTCCGCTCATGGACCGCCAGTGGAACGGACGCTACCTCCCTGATGCCGTGCTTGTCGGCCCGGAAATGCGCGGCAGCTCGCCCGTCAGAATTGACCGCGACCCTGAATCCATGGAAATCCCCGAAATCCCGGGAATTTACCCCATCGGCGAAGGTGCAGGGTATGCCGGCGGCATCGTCACCGCTGCCGTCGATGGACTCCGCGCAGCCCGAAAAATCGTTGCCCGCTACCGCGTCCCCGGTACCTGAGCCCCTTCCGGTTCGATTCTCCGAGAATTCCAGCCCCGGACCCGATTGAGCAATGCTCAGGCCGTCTAAAATGCGGTCTGCACCATAACCGCCTCCGCGGCCGGCTCCCCAAACTGATTTCCAACCCCAAAACCAGAGCTCCCCAATGACTGATCCATCCCGCGAAACACTCGAAACCTTCGACAACCCCTACCCCAACCGCAATTTCGTGGTCGAAACCATCGCCCCCGAATTCACCTCCATCTGCCCCAAGACCGGCCACCCCGACTTCGGCACCCTCACCATCACCTACGTCGCCGACAAAGTCTGCTACGAACTCAAATCGCTCAAACTCTACCTCCAGCAGTACCGCAATCACGGTGCCTACTACGAACGTGTCACCAACATGATCCTCGATGACCTCGTCGCCGTCACCAATCCGCGATGGATGAAAATCGAAGCCGCATTTACTCCCCGTGGCGGTATTCGTACCACAGTCATCGTGGAACACGGTCGGCGTCCCGAGTAGACTCCGCTGATGCATCATGCATCGCCCGCGGACGCTCCATTCCTCAGCGCCCCCGGGAAGAACCAACACAGTCTCGGAGCAACCACAGTGGCAAAGGCATGGGGCGGACGATTTCACCAGGCAACAGATTCCCGGGTTGAAGCCTTCACAGAATCCATCAGCTTCGACCGCAGACTCTACGCCGTCGATATTCGCGGCTCCATGGCCCACGCCACCATGCTCGCCCACTGCGGCCTGATCACCGCCGAAGACCGCGACCACATCTGCGCCCACCTCGACCAGATCCGTGAAGAAATTGCCTCCGGGCAGTTCACCTTCCGCCAGGATCTGGAAGACATTCACATGCACATCGAAAACGCGCTGATCACGCGGATCGGCGATGTCGGACGCAGACTGCATACCGGCCGCAGCCGCAATGATCAGGTCTCCACCGACCTCAAACTCTACTCCCGCGACGCCATCGACACCATCGACCGACTGCTCACCGACATCCAGCGCGCCTTCCTCGATCGCTGCGATGTCGACGCCGATGTTGTCATGCCCGGCTACACTCACCTGCAGCGCGCTCAGCCCGTCATGGCCGCACACTACTGGCTGGCCTACATCGAAAAATTCCAGCGCGACCGCGAACGGCTCGCCGACTGCCGCAAACGCGTCAACGTCAGCCCCCTCGGTGCCGCTGCCCTCGCCGGAACCTCACTCCCCATCGACCGCTCTCTCACCGCCAGACTCCTCGGCTTCGACACCGTTGCCGCCAACAGCCTTGATGTCAGCAGCGACCGCGATTACCTCGTCGAATTCACCTTCTGCCTCGCACTCATCGCCACACACCTCAGCACCTGGGCCGAAGAATGGATTCTCTGGTTCACCACCGAATTCAGCTTCCTCAGGCTCCCCGATGCCTACACCACCGGCTCCTCCATCATGCCCCAGAAACGCAACCCGGATGTGCTGGAACTCATCCGCGGACGCACCGCTCGCGTCGATGCCGCTGTCCCCCAGCTGCTGATCCTCCTCAAAAGCCTGCCCATGGCCTACAACCGCGATCTCCAGGAAGACAAACTCGCCCTCTTCGCCGCACTCGATGCACTCCAGCCCTGCCTCGAACTTGCCCCCGCCATCATCGCCGGTGCCGAACTCCGCAAGGATCGCATCGCCGCACGGCTTGAAGACGGCTTCCTCGATGCCACCGTCCTCATGGAATACCTCATCCGCAAAGGTGTTCCCATGCGTACGGGACACGAAACCGTCGGTCGGCTTGTCGCCCACTGCGAAGCCCGCGGCTGCCGTCTCGCAGAACTCCCCCTCGCCGAACTCCAGGAAGCCTGCCCGCAAATAGCAGCCGACGTCGCCAGCGTCCTTGGCACCGTCAACGCCAACCACGCCCTCCAGTCCTTCGGGTCCGGCGGACGCGATGCCGTTAATACCCAGGTCGCAGCCTGGAAAAAACGACTCGCTCCCCCCAACTGAACTCCCCGGGAACCGGCAACTTCCCATTGACTCCAATCCCCGGTTTCCTCCAGACTGCGGCGAAAACTGCCGGAATCGCTCCGGCCGTGGCCCTCGTTTTCAATGGCCGTCTGCAGTAATCCCACAATTCAATGGAGTGATTGGGATGGGTGAATTACTCTCCGCTCGAGTGCTCTCGTGCGCCGCACTGTTCCTGATGGCTGCCGTGCAGCCCGCCAGCGCCCAGCAGCGGCAGGTCACCGCCGAACAACTGCTCAAACAATACGTCCCCACCCAGAAAGGCGTCGAATACGACACGCCCAAACCTGAAGACTTCGCCAAATGCCGGCTTGTCCAGGAAAAAAACAGCTACGTCATCTACGGCCCCGCCAATGAACCGCTCCGACGCTTCACCGACTCCAACGGCGACGGACCACCCGATATCTATCACTACTACCGACTCGGACTCGAAGTCTACCGCGAAATCGACACCAACGGTGACCACAAAGCCCGCCGCAATCTGCGTCCCGACCAGTTTCGCTGGATGAACTGGGGAGGCACTCGCTGGGGCGTTGACGCCGACGAAGATGGCCGCATCGAATCCTGGCGAATGATCTCTGCCCAGGAAGCCGCCCGCGTCGCCGTCGAAGCACTCATCACCGGTGACCTCGTCGCTCTCGAATCCGTGCTGCTCAGCGCATCCGAAATCCAGTCCCTCAAAGTGCCCGCAGCCATGGCCAAACAGCTGCAGGAAGCCTCCGCCGATCTCCCGAAAAAGGCCCAGGCAGCCGTCGCCGGCGGCCGGATCCTCAATTCCAAAAGCACCTGGGTCCGCTTCGACGCCGCTCTCCCGGGACTCGTCCCCGCCGAACAAAGCGGCGCCGCACAGGACCTCATGGTCTACGAAAATGCCATGGCCTACGTGCAGAACGGCGAAAAACTGGAACTCATCTCCATCGGCGAAATGGTTCAGGTCGGACCAGTCTGGAAACTCGTGAGCGTCCCCACTCCGCTCGATACCAGCGGCACAGCAGTCGTCGCCCTCGGTGGCGTGTTTATGCAGACCGGACTCGGTTCCAGCGGCCCCGCAGCCAGCGAAATGTCCGCCGATATGCAGAAACTGCTCACCGACCTGCAGAAGCTCGATGAAAACAGCCCCCGCCCCGATGCCTCTCCACAGGAACTCGCCAACTACAACGTCGCCCGCGCAAACCTCGCCGAAAAACTCATCGCACAGGCCCGCACCGACGAAGAACGCGCCCAGTGGATCCAGCAGTTCACCGACAGCCTCTCCACTGCCACCCAGTCCGGACTCTACAGCGACGGTCTCGCCCGACTCCAGAAACTCGAAACCGCCGTCCGACCCAATAACACACTCCTCGGCTACGTCTCCTACCGCAGACTCATGGCCGAATATGCCGTGCGACTCAAAGCCGATGACCGCGCCACCGGCGAAACAGAAGCCCGGGCCGCCCGCGAAGCCACGCAGAAATGGTGGTTCGAACAGCTGGAAGCCTTCGCCCGCCAGTGGCCCGCATCCGATGATGCTCCCGATGCCGTCGTGCAGCTCGCCATCAGCTACGAACTCATGGGCCGCATCGATGATGCTAAAGCCTGGTACGCACAGCTCGCCAAAAACTACCCCCAGACCGAAGGGGGCGTCAAAGCCAGCGGCGCTCTCAAACGACTCAACCTCATCGGCAACCCCCTCCAGCTCGCCGGCAAAAATCTGCAGAACCAGCCCGTCTCCTCCACACAGTATCGCAACAAAGTTGTCCTCGTCGTCTTCTGGGCCTCCTATGCCCAGCCCTTCACTGATGACCTCCCTGCCCTCCAGGCCGCGCTCGCCAAACACCAGAAAGCCGGCTTCGAAATCCTCGGAGTCAACCTCGACCCCGATCCCGCCGCCGCCAACGCTTTCATTACCAAATCCAGCATCCGCTGGCAGAATCTTCGCGAACCCGCCGCACAGCAGGGTGCACAGCCCGGAGACTTCGGCTTCGGCATCGTCTCACTCCCCACCATGTTCCTCGTCAATCGCGAAGGTGTCGTCGAAGGCGGAATCACCGCCCGAAACCTCGATATTGCCGTCGATGCACTCCTCCAGGGAAAGAAACTGGAATCCCTCCGACCCGCCGATAACCCCGCCCCCGAAGCCCCCGCCAGCGGTCGCGCTGCCGGAAACCCCGGAACCAAACAATAACCACCCGCCCGCTCCTCACGCCCAGCACGCCCTGTCAACAAAAATCGATCGTCCCCGCTTCGCATTCCCACCGAAAAAGCCTGACACTATGCGTCCCGCTGTCCTGCGACTGCTGCTGCACCTCGCCGCAGCAGTCGCCATATCAGCCCCGGTCATCACTGCCACTGCCGCCCCAGTCGCCACTGCCGCAGGAGCCACCACTGCCACCGCCGCAGCCCCAGCCGCCGCAGCCCCAGCCCCAGCCCCAGCCACCTCCGCCGATCGCCCCAACATCATCGTCATCCTCGTCGATGACCTCGGCTGGGGTGATCTGTCGTGCCAGGGAGCGACCGCGGTCGATACGCCGCAGATCGATCGCATCGCCGCCGAAGGCTGCCGCTTCACCGACGGTCACAGCTCCGCTGCCACCTGCACCCCCTCCCGCTACGCACTGCTCACCGGCGAATACGCCTGGCGCCGCAAAGGCACCGGGATTGCCCCCGGAGATGCCGGAGCCATCATCCTCCCCGGCCGCACCACCGTGGCCTCACTCCTCAAATCCGCCGGCTATCGCTCCGCTGTCGTCGGCAAATGGCACCTCGGACTGGGTGGCCGGAAACCCGACTGGAACGGTCGCATCACCCCCGGACCACTCGATATCGGCTTCGACGAATGCTTCCTCATGCCGGCCACCGGTGATCGCGTTCCCTGCGTCTACGTCGAAAACGATCGCGTCGTCGGACTCGATCCCGCAGATCCGATTGCCGTCAGCTTCTCAGGTCCCATTGGCAATGAACCCACCGGCCTGCAAAACCCCGATCTGCTCAAACTGGCCTGGGATCACGGACACAACAACACCATCATCAACGGCATCAGCCGCATCGGGTTCATGAGCGGTGGCCGGGCCGCCCGCTGGGTCGATGAAGACATGGCCGATGTGTTCACAGCAAAGGCTGTACAGTTCATCGACCGCCATGTTGCCACCCATCAAAGCCAGCCCTTCTTTCTGTTCTTCAATCCCCACGACGTGCATGTGCCCCGCGTTCCGCATCAGCGATTCGCCGGCTCCACAGAGCTGGGACCGCGAGGTGACGTCATTCGTCAGCTGGACTGGTCCGTCGGCGAAATCCTCAAATGCCTCGACCAGCACCGGCTCACCCAAAACACCCTGCTGATCTTCACCAGCGACAACGGACCAGTACTCAACGACGGCTACCGCGATCAGGCCGCCGAACTCAACGGCGACCATCGCCCCTCAGGACCCTGGCGCGGCGGCAAGTACAGCGCGTTCGAAGGGGGCACGCGAGTTCCCTTTATCGTTCGCTGGCCCGGACATGTGGAACCCGGCAGCACCTCCGGTGCCCTCGTCTGCCAGATCGACTTCCCCGCCACCTTCGCGGAACTCACCGGCGAACCCCTGCCCCCGGGAGCCGCTCCGGACAGCCAGAAACAACTCCGCGCACTCACCGGCAGCGATTCACACGGACGCGATCACCTCGTCCGCCAGGCCGGCTCCCTCTCGCTCCGCCAGGGACACTGGAAATACATCGAACCCGGACGCGGCCCCGCCCTCAATCGTCAGGTCAATATCGAAACCGGCAACAACCCCGAACCACAACTGTATGACCTGCAGTCCGATCCCGGTGAAACCAGAAACCTCGCCACCAGCTCACCCCGACGCGTCGCCGAAATGCAGGCCCTGCTCGACCGGATTCGCAGCGGACAATAGC
>CAZLOQ010000248.1:0-7686 GCA_964561125.1 uncultured Chitinophaga sp.
GTTTCGGAAAAGATTTCACGGCGATTGACACGTGGCATACCAGCCCCTTTCAGCATGAGAAAAATCAGTCTACCAATTCGAAAAACAGAGTCAAGGTACATGGCACTTATTGAGAACAATCAAATACGAAAAGAGACAATGAGTACATGGCACCTTGAGATGGGAATGGACTGGAAGGGGGAAGGGCGTGGCGGGGGCTATTGGGGAGGGGGGGATTGCTGGCGGCGGGAGCGGAGTTCGCTGAGTCGCTGGTGAAATTCGGCTTCCGCGCCGCGGTTGACGGGGGGCTAGTATTGTTTGGGGACGCCGAGGTAATCCTGGCTGACCCAGCCGTCGGCGGAGTCGTGGGCGTACTGGTAACCGGTTCCGTGCCCCAGTCTTTCGGCGCCGGCATAGTGCCCATCACGGAGGTGCATGGGGACCGGGAGTATGGAGTTTTGTCGGACATCGGCGAGGGCGGCGTCGATGGCGGTATAGGCGGCGTTGGATTTTTGTGCACAGGCGAGAAAGGTGACGGCCTGGGCGAGGTTGATGCGGCATTCCGGCATGCCCACCGTTTCGACGGCCTGCCAGGCGGCGACAGCGAGCGGGAGCGCTCTGGGGTCAGCATTGCCGACATCTTCGGAGGCTGCGATCACGATTCGGCGGGCGATGAACCGTGGATCTTCGCCGGATTCGAGCATGCGGGCCATCCAGTAGAGTGCCGCATCGGGGTCACTTCCGCGAATGCTCTTGATGAACGCACTGGCGAGGTCGTAATGGTCATCCCCATTGGGATCGAAGCGAATGACGCGGCGCTGGAGTGATTCTTCGGCGACGGTGACATCGACGTGCTGAGTGGTGCGGGCGACGGAGAGGACGGCGATTTCGAGGGCAGTGAGAGCGCGGCGGGCATCTCCGTCGCTGAGCCGTGCGAGAACTTCGAGGGCTTCGGCGTCGACGCGGACATTGTGTGAGGCGAGTCCTCGGCGGGCATCAGCGAGGGCACGTTGCATGAGGGACTGCAGGTCAGTCCTGGCGAGTTCGCGGAATTCGAACACCTGACTGCGACTGATGAGTGGGGCGACGAGGGAGAAGAAGGGGTTTGCGGTGGTGGCCCCGATGAGTGAGATTGTGCCGTTTTCAACATCGGGCAGGAGAATATCCTGCTGGCTGCGTGAGAACCGGTGCAGTTCGTCGATGAAGAGCACGGTGCGGGTGCCGTCGGCGGCCAGTCGGTCGGCGGCTGCGACGAGCAGTTCGCGGACGTCTTTGACACCGGCAGTGGTGGCATTGAGGCGTTCGAACCGGCGGTTGGTGTGTTTTGCGATGAGTTCGGCGAGTGTGGTTTTTCCGGTGCCTGGCGGGCCATAGAAGATCATGGACCCGATGCGGTCGGCGGCGAGCATGCGCTGGAGCAGTCGTCCGGCTCCGAGGATATGTTCCTGGCCGCAGAATTCTGACAGCACTGCGGGCCTCATCCTGGCAGCGAGTGGCCTGGCGGAATCGCGATTCTGCTGTTCGGCGGCGGCAAAAAGATTCATGGCACGGATGGTGGAGCGGCAGAGGAAAAGGAGGAGCTGCGGAAAACGAAACGCGGTCAATCGGCAACGGGGGCAATCGGGAACGGGGGTGGCGGCGATCGTCAGTGGCGGAGTGTGACGACTGTCGGCGGGAAAGTCATTCGTTCAGCCAGGCTTCGCGAATGAGTTCCAGCTTGCGGTAGATGGTGGCTCGGGAGCGTTCCAGTCGGGCGGCGATTTCGTTGACACTGTGTCCTTCGAGCAGCAGCGAGGCGATGTTCTGCAGGAGCGTATCTTCAAGTCGTTCGATGAGGTCCTGGTGCAATTCTTCAAGGGCTGCGTCGAGGCGGTGATCTTCGGTCTGATCAAGTCCGGCGGCCGGATCGAGGCCGGACGAAGAGAGAAAGACGGATTCACCGCGGACGCGTCCATCGCCGGCTTTTTGTGTGGTTTGTCGACGGATTTCGCTGGCAGCACGCTGTTGCAGACGGCGGGCGAGGACGCGCCAGATATCGCTGCGGGTCTGCAGTTCGGGAAGCGCGCCGCTGCCGGCTGCGGCGAAGAAGGCCGCGAGCACTTCGAGAGCCAGATCTTCGCCGTCGGTTACTCGCCGGAAACGATCGGGGAGGAGAGTTTTTCCGAGTGCCGCGAGTCGTCTGAAATACAGTTCGAACAGCGGTTGCACGGCATCCTGCTGACCGCGTCGGATCTGTTGCAGCAGAATGGTGACGGACCCGGCCGCAGGCAGAGAGTTATTGTCGGGAGGCGATTGGCTGGAATCCATGCGCGGGCTTTCGGTTGCGGCGGGTTGCAGCGTCCCGGGGGGCGGCAGTCGTCGATGAGCGGCGAATCCGGACGAAGTGCGGATAGGTGAAGGATACGGTGCGGCTGATCTGAGTTTCCAGCCGGAAGGGAGGCTGCCGTCGGGAAATTTCCTGCAAACCCGCATTGGCCACTGCCGTCGCTCGGTTGCCGTTTATTCCCCGAATCGTCATGATTCACGACTCTCCCCGCTGCGGACCCGAGTCGCACGGTTTTTTCTGTCTACCTCGCACCCTCCGGCCCACTGCTTATGAAGACGCGCCTGTTTTTCATGATGTTTCTTGAATTCTTCATCTGGGGCGCGTGGCTGCCGCTGATTTTCGGCTACCTGCCACTGCTGGGCTTCTCTGCTGCCGAGCAGTCATGGATTCTGAATGCATTCCCGATCGCTTCGCTGCTGGGAATGTTCTTCAGCAATCAGTTCGCGGATCGCAACTTTGCTGCCGAACGGTTTCTGGCATTCAGTCATCTGGTTGGCGGACTGGCGATGCTTGGGCTTGGATTCTTCACCGACTTCTGGACCTTTTTCATTCTGATGTCGGTGCACTGCGTGCTGTATGTGCCGACGATTTCGATTACCAATACGGTTGCCTTTGCCAACATGAAGGATGCTCAGGCCGAATTCGGCGTGGTGCGTCTTGGGGGCACCATCGGCTGGATCGCAGCATCGCTCCCGTTCACCTTTATCTTTGTGGACTGGAAGGTGGTTGAAGCCGCGAACGCTCAGGGTTTCGTCGGCTGGCTGGGTACGGTGCTTGCCAGCGGGCTGCAGGGTGACGCACTTCGCGAGGCCACAAAATACACGTACATTGTTTCGGGTGTCGCATCGCTGCTGCTGGCGGTCTACAGTCTGACGCTGCCCCACACGCCTCCGAAGCCCGCATCTCCTGATGGTTCTCAGTCGCTGGCTTTCGTTGAAGCCCTGCGTCTGCTCAAGCATCCGTTTGTGCTTGTCCTCTGGATCGTCGCATTCCTCGACTCGTTCGTCCACAACTGCTATTTCAACTGGACAGGTTCGTTTCTGCAGTCATCTGCGGTTGGTGTACCGGGGAACTGGGTGATGCCGGTGATGAGCATTGGGCAGGTGGCGGAGATACTGACGATGCTGGTTCTGGGCTACGCTCTGCGAGCGCTTGGCTGGCGGACAACGATGATCGTGGGAGTGCTGGGGCACGCATTGAGATTTGCGGTCTACACGTGGTTTCCGGATCGTGATATGATCATCGCCATCCAGGTTGTGCATGGCATCTGCTACGCGTTCTTTTTTGCAACGGTCTACATCTTTGTGGATGAATACTTTCCGAAGGATGTCCGCACCAGTGCTCAGGGGTTGTTCAACGTGATGATTCTCGGCCTGGGTGCTCTGGCCGCCAATTCGCTTTGTCCGGCGCTGCTGGAGAGTAATACCGCGATGGTTGGTGAAGACAAGGTGGTGAACTTCCGACAACTCTTCCAGGTGCCTCTGGCTGCGTCTGTGCTTGCCGCGGTCGCTCTTGCAGTGCTCTTCCATCCCCCGAAGAAATCCGCCGCGGCCGCTGGTGGCTCTGTCGCTCCGCACTGACTCGACAGGATGGCAGCGACATGCCACAGGCAAATGCTCAGCCCCGTATCCGGCAACTGCTCCCGGGGGGCTGCGCTGTCGCTGGCCTTCTCGCAGTCTGCTTCGTGCTGCTTCCCGACTGGCTGCCGCCGGGAGTTCCGGGCGAGTGGGTCTGGCCGCGCCTGGCCGCACCGGTCGACGCAGCGGAATGGGTGGAGCGAGGTCTTCCCTGCCTGATCTGCGGACTGCTGCTCGTGGCGATCGCCCTTGCGGGTGACCGGCCGCAGCACCGTCTGAACCGCTGGAATCGGCTGGTGTTTCTGCTCCTGCTGGCCGGGGGTACGGTGGGCTGGCAGGCAGCGGCGGTTTCCGCCACGCCTTCGCCGCACCGGGAGCTGCGATGGTTCTGGGTGAACTACGACCCGTGGGCCACCGGTTATTTTCTGGATGCGGTGTCTGATCAGCGTTCGCTGACTGAGTTTCTGGGGGCTTATGAAGCAGAAGTGGCTTTGGGGGACGTGCTGCACCGCGGGACTCACCCGCCCGGCCTGCCACTCCTGAATCGGCTGATGCTGCGAATGACTCGCGGTTCCCCGGGATTGTCGCGGGCAGTTTTGAGCTTTGCGGACGGCCCTGCGGTGGAGACCTTTCGCAGCCTTGAGCGTCAGGCAGTGCTGGCTTCGCCACTGACTGACGCCGAACTGGCGAGCCTTGTGCTGTTCTCTGCAGCGGCGCTCGGCTGCTGCGGTTGCCTGCCGGTGTTTGTCCTGCTGCTGCTGGAACCATTCTGCGGTTACCGCTGTGCGTGGCGATCTGCGGTGCTCACAGCGGGCATTCCGGCTGTTGCCGTTTTTCTGCCGCGTTCTGACGTGCATTACGCAGCCAGCGGTTGTCTGCTGCTCCTGCTGATCAGTCGCGGCAAATGCTCAACTGCTCGCTTCCCCAGGCTGTTTGCGGGCGCCTGTGCGGGGGTGTGGTTATTTGCCTGCCTGCAGGTGAGTCTTGCGCATCTGCCGGTTCTGGCAGCAGCGGGAGTCTGGATGTTTTTCGGGGCACTGGAGCGGCCATTCAGCGCATGGGGGAATAGCGTCTGGCGGGATGTTGTGTGGTTCTGGGTGGTGCTGTTCGCTGCACTGCTGGGGTCTGCAGTGATTTTCGGCTGGTTAACAGGCTGCAGGCCGTGGGTGGTCTGGCGGCAGAATCTGATCAATCATGCAGCGTTCTACAGCGAGTATCCTCGCACATGGTGGAAATGGCTGCTGGTGAATCCGCTGGAATTGTTTTTTGCGGCGGGTCCACCGCTGGCGCTGGCTGGATTTGCCGGCGTTTGTGAGTCATTGCGGAAGTTGTTTGTCCGCGGTTCCGGTGAGCCCCTGAGAACGCTCGCTGTGTCTGTATTTCTGGTCTGGCTGCTGCTGCTGTTTTCGGGGAAGAATCAGGGGGAAGCCGCTCGGCTCTGGACATTCCTGACGCCCTGGACTGCGCTGTGTGCATCTGCGGTGCTGGCGGCGGGGGGTGCAGGGAAGGGTTCGGGAACCGGTTTCAGCCAGGGGGGCTGGCTGCTGCTGGTTGTCGCACAGCTGTCTTGCTGTGCGCTCACAACAGGCCGCATCTCCGGCTATCTGCAGCTGTAGCCACGTCATCGACGGCGGCGGCAGGCAGGCAACAAATGCGATTGTGCGGGCTGTGCCGATTTCGCAGGCTCGCCAATGGCGGGCAACTGGAAAACGAGTTTCTGATGAAGGAACTCATCAGCCTGCGGAATCGGTGCGACCTAGTTTTCGCCGTGCCCGCAATTGACGCATTCGGAACGTTCGTCAGAGTTGACGAGCGTGCGATGACAGGCGAATGCAATCAGCGTGCACAGTGTGAGGTTGAGCATGGTTCGCAATTCGTCGGGTTCTCTCCTTGTGGTTGACGACGATCGGCATATTCAGTCTGCGATGGCGGATTATCTTCGTGGTCTGGGCCATCGCACAGAGACGGCATCGACCTGCACGGAAGCGCTCACTCGCATGGAAGAATTTCCATTTGAGGTGGTGATCTGCGACGTGAACCTGCCGGATACGGACGGTTTTCATCTGCTGCAGTGGACCCGCGAGCATGCTCCGGAGACATCGGTGATCCTGCTGACTGGTTTCGGCACGATCGAAAGTGCAGTCGAGGCGATCCGCATGGGGGCGTTCGACTACCTGACAAAGCCGGTGATCGACGAAGAGCTGCGATTTTCGATCGAGCGGGCGATCGGGCAGCGACAGATTGTGGAGGAGAATCGGAAGCTCAGAGCGCAGCTCAGCCAGCGTTTCGGGCTGTCCAGCGTGATTGGCAAGGATTACAAGATGCTGAGGATGTTCGAGCTGATGGAGAGCGTGGCCGACACGCGAACCACGGTTTTGATCCTTGGCGAGAGTGGCACAGGCAAGACGATGACGGCGCGGGCTCTGCATCAGCTCAGCAACCGCCGTGAGAAGCCGTTTGTGGAAGTGGCCTGCGGGGCGCTCCCGGAGACGCTGCTGGAGAGCGAACTCTTCGGGCATGTGGCCGGATCATTCACCGGCGCATCGCACGACAAGGTCGGCAAGTTTCTGCAGGCAGACGGCGGGACACTGTTCCTTGATGAAATTGCCACTGCCTCACCGGCTCTGCAGGTGAAGCTGCTGCGAGTGCTTCAGGACCGCGAATTTGAACCGGTTGGCGGCAATTCCACCTACAAGGTGGATGTGCGACTGGTGCTGGCCACCAACGTGAACCTCGAAGAGGCTGTTCGCCAGGGACGTTTCCGCGAAGACCTGTACTACCGCATTAATGTGATCACGCTGACGCAGCCGTCACTGCGGGACCGCATCGGCGACATTCCGCTGCTCGCTCAGCACTACATGAACTACTTCTGCGAGCAGACCGGACGCAAGGTTTCAGAAATCGATGACATGGCAATCCACGCCATGCAGAACTACAACTGGCCGGGGAATGTTCGTGAACTGGTCAACGTCATTGAACGTGCCGTCGTGCTCTGCCGCGATGGGCGGATCACCACCGGCGACCTGCCTGAAAAACTGTTTGCCGGCCAGGAAAACCGCACCACTGTAGCAGCCAGCCTTGGCAATGCTTCGCTGAAGGCCGCTTTGACAGAGCCGGAACGGCAACTGATTATTCACGCCCTGGAAAGCACCGGCTGGAACCGACAAAAGACTGCCAAAGCCCTGGGAATCAACCGTACTACGCTCTACAAAAAGATGAAGCGATACGATATTGATTTCGAGTCGGTCTACAAGAACTTCTGATCTCCGAACTGGCTCAACTCCGGATCGTCAAGGTCGGCAATGTCGAAACCCGGTGCAAGCCCGACGACAGGGCCGGCAGCATCCGGCGGAGCGGGCGCAAGGTCCTCGACTACCGCGTAACGTCCATCCCACCAGCGGAAAAAGTCAACCTGCCGGCAGCGTCCGCTGCAGAAGGGAAGTGTCCGGCACGCTGCCGGATCGTCAATCGGTTTGCCACAGATCGGGCAGGACGGTGACTTGATCACGGGTGCTCCCGGAACCGACGAATGCTATTTGCGGCCCTTTTTCTTCGGCTTTTGAGGTTCTTCTTCGGCCTCTTCAGCGAAGTCGTCGAAATCATCGAACTCTGCGGCCGACTCGTCAGCGTAGTCCGTGAATTCCCCAGCGTCGCCTGTGCTGTCCAAGTCGTCGCCGAACTCGCCCTGCTCTTCCCCGGCACTCCTGTTTTTGTCGGCGGAAGCACCCGAAGATGGCTGTGCTGCGGGGCCGGCGGCAGTCGCCGGACCGGCAGCCGCAATCGGGTAGAGACCCGGGAAAATGA
>CAZLOQ010000249.1:0-7633 GCA_964561125.1 uncultured Chitinophaga sp.
GCAGTTGAGTCAACTTGTCATTCATCAGCTTCGTAATGTGGAAGCGATTGAAGACCTGTTTGGCCTTCGGCAGGTTTTTGACCACTGCCGCATGACAGGCACTTGACATGTCCGTGGCGACAGCTTTGATCTTCGCTCTGGACCCGCGCAGGCGAGGCCAGAAGCGATTTAACGCGTCCTGTCCCTTCCCGTCCCCCACGTACACAATAGCTCCGGTCTGCCAGTCGAGGAGTCTTGATCAAGAGCACCGTGCGATCCATTCCAATCCGAGGAGCGTGGGCCATCCGATCAACAAAAACCACGCCGAATCACATCCCGATCTCCGCACTGCGGACACCGATAGCTCGAAGCCGGAGCCCGCATTCGTAGATGGAACACTCCATTTTTTCGCCAACAGGCCTCGTGCTCGCAGCCAGAAACACTCAAAGCCTGATACAATTCTGCCGTGGTCATCCCGATTCTGCTGATGAAACAGATTCAGACACTGTTCATCAGACCGAGTTGACCACTCCTTGAAAACCCTTTTCGCACTTCAACCTGCAGGTGCGCACACAATTTTGCGTTGATCCGATTCCTTGACGACGTGAGACTTAAATGAAGCTTCCCACCGACATTCACGGCCTCGGCAATGCAATTGAGGCAGTCGTCTGGTGGGTCCTCGGCTTGTGTATGCTGACTGCCGCTGTCTGGAAAAAGCCACAACGCCGAAACATTATAATCGTTGGCATAATCCTGATCCTGTTTGGCCTTTCAGACATTGTTGAAATCTCGACTGGAGCGTGGTGGCGACCATTATGGCTTTTAGCCTGGAAGGCATTTTGTGCAGCGACGCTATTCTGGCACTTGTACGCATATTACAAACGTCGAGTGTTCAGCAGTATTCCATCAGACCAGGAACGCAGCTGACGGCCCTCGTTCCCACGCGAAGCTCACACGCGTCACACAGCGGGTTATGCCCGAAGGCTGCCGGAGAGCTATTCGTGAGTCTCGGCTGACCAGTACACCCCGGAATCCAATAGTGCGATGATTGTGTTCAATGAAAAGTCGCTCACTTCTGACTCATTCCGCACCTCCGAGTTCTTCCGCAAGCTGCTCAATGGTCGGCAGATTGCTGCGGAGCGGTTCGGGGAGCGACTGGATGAGTTTCGTTTGCCACTCGGCGACGCCGATCGGTTTGCTGATGTCACGCAGAGCGTATTCAGCTTTCACGCGGTCGCGTGATTTGCAGAGGATTAGTCCGATCGATGGGTCATCCATCGGATGCTTCATCTGGCTGTTGACGGCGGACAGGTAGTAGTTCATCTGGCCTGCATCGGCGGGCGAGAACTCCTTCATCTTCAAATCGATGACGACGAAACACCGCAGCTTCAAGTGAATTAACAGCAGGTCGAAGTAATCGTCCTCGTCGCTCACAGACAAAGCGATCTGCCGCCCCACAAACGCAAAGTCTGCTCCCAATTCGATCAGGAATTTCTGCACGTGATCGACCAGCCTCTGTTCCAGATCCCGTTCGATTGGGAACACCGGTGAAATGACCCGCACTTTCAGCGCTTTTCAGGTCAGCACTCAGAGGGGCATTTTTGAGGGCGTGAGTACCCGGGCTCGACGCAGGCAGACGTGCTCCGCCAACGTGGCAAAGAGTCACGCAAGGGCGACGGTTTCGTCCAGCCACTCAAAGCTCATGATCACTCGCACTTCGATATGGCCTTGGTCAGCATCGCCGGAGCCTTCGTGTTTGGCCACCGTCGTTGATGGCTTCTCGCGACTTGTCGTTGCCTGGAAAGCAACCCGAACGGTTGAAAGACGCCGTCGACAGGAATTCCAGGTCTGAATCTGCCGGGCCACAGCCCGGCAAAACAGCAGCCTCCGGCTGTCACTGGTGGTTCTCTTCACCCAGGCCAGTAACAGTCCCTGCGGTCAGCCAAGCCTGTTGATGGACCAAAGCGACAAATCCACGGGGTCTGGGGGCCGGCCCCCAGCATGACTCACTTCAGACCCCATCAGTTCCTCGTGCGTTTTTCAATATCTCCAGCATGGCCAGACGCTGAGTCCCGGCTGACCAGTACACCAATGCGTGTCAGCGTAACCAGTACACGGGTGAATCAGAGTCGAAAAAATGTCTTTGTGCGGCGTATCAACAATCCGAATCGGTATCGACCTGAGCTCTCACGGCCTGCGGAGAGATGCAGCATCAGCATTGTTACGGCGAGGCAAAACGCGGCGTGCAGCATGACAACCAGCAGTGGTCCCGAATAAGTCCAGTCCTGATACCCCAGAATCTCAGTTCGTTCCACTGGGAAGCAGGCGATCAGGCCTCCATATCCCCAATACAGCACAATTCCGATTTGAGCCATCCACTCTGAAAAACCCTCCACCTTCCCGATGGCCCCTGACAGTATAATCTGCGGAACCAGTACGAGTGGTACGGTACTGATTGCCATATCGGAGGTCTTCGAGGTTGCAGAGATGAGCAACCCCAAATTCGTCCCCGTAATTGCCAGACTGCACAACATAACAAACGCCGATGCGCCTGATTCAACACCTGTGCCGAACGCTGTGATCAAGCTGAGCAACAACACTTGAAGAATACTGATTCCCCACAGCACCGCGCATTTCGATGCCACGTAAGCGGTAACCTGCAGATTGACATCGCGCTCTCGTATATAAATTGCGGCTTCCTTTACGATTTCCCTCGCGGCATTGTTGCAGCCAAACCAGACCGACGAAATGGCCAGCAGAAACATGATTGACGCAGAATTGCTCGCCACCTCCAGCACTTCTGATTTCGACACGTCGCCGAAGACGGCAACAATCAGGAACGCTACGAGCAGGCACTGTCCGACGATCATTGCCAGCGACCTCTTGTCGGCCCACATGATCTGCAGATATCGCGAGGCGAGGAGCGAGGCCTGGCGAGCAATGACGCCGAATTCTTCCGTGATGGGAGGGGGCTGCGGGGGATCGACCGTCCCTTCCGGCTCCGGCCGACCTTCAAAAACACTTTTTCCTGCCCTCTGACAGGTGTCACTCCGAAGAAAGGCGTCACGCCACTCATCGGGATTTCTCGTTTTGAGGACCTCATAAATTCCGCCCAGCTTGTCCACCCGAAAATACTCGCGAGTCTCCGCCGGTGTTCCCACGAATGCCAGCTTTCCACCTTCTGCCAGGACCACCACCCGGCTACAGGTCTCCTCGACATTGGCAAGGTTGTGCGTGACGCAGACGACTGTTTTCCCTCCATTCGCAATCTTCCGAAACAGTCGCATCATTTCCGCATCCGTCTGCTCATCCAGACCAGAGGTCGCCTCATCAAGGAACAGAAGACTGGGGCGGTTCACGATCTCATTTGCGACGCAGGCTCGTTTCAGCTGCCCGCCACTGAGTTCACAGATGCGTGCATCCGCGCGGGAGTCCAGTCCAACCATGCGGAGCACTTCATTCACCGCCTCAGAAATCTCCTCAATGGCCGTATCCGGCGGAAGCCTGAGGCGAGCTGTCCATGTAAGCGCCGCTCGAACGCGCAGCCCTTCGTGGAGCGCGTCTCTTTGGGGCACCACGGCGATATCCCGCTTGATCGCCTCGAAGTTGGCGTACAAGTTCTCACCGTTGATCGTGACGATTCCGCTGTCTGCGGGAACACGAGCACTGAGAGCTGAGAGAAGTGTGGACTTCCCTGAACCGCTGGGACCCAGCAGACAAACAAATTCACGTGGCTGAATGACCAGACTGACTCGGTCCAGAATGACCATTCGTTGACCACCGGTCTGCGTTCTGACCACCCTTACCAGATCGCGACAGCTCAATTCCACGTTATTCAGGCGTGAATCAGAGAGGAGCTCTTTACCAGTGAACACGAGTGAGTAGGGGCCGATGTGAATTCGATCACCAGCCCGTAGCTGGACAGGCCTGAGTACCCTGACTCCATTGACAAAGGTTCCGTTTGCACTGTTGAGATCGGCAAGTTCGACGCCATGCTTACGAACCGCTATCTGAGCATGTACGCGGGAAATCTGACTGTGCAGCAGCGGAATCTGCACTCGTGCACAGTCTCGCCCAATCAGCATCTGTCCGGACAGAATCACATAATGTCCGGAATCGAGCGTTTCGAGGTTCGAAGCGGCTGTTGCATAGACCGTCCGTTCACGAATGTCAGCCGGTATCAGCCTGCCAATCTGTGTCGCCTCGGACTCCAGCGACGGCATCACCCGTTTCCGGCACCGGGCTTCATCGTCATACGTGAGATAAACGAACTGTACAGATCCTGCCTGCAGTACATCTCCATGCTCCAGATTCCGAATTTTCGACAACGCGGTGCCATTGCAGAGAGTGGGGCAGTTTTCGGAAAGCGTTTGCACCGCATAGCCGGCTACATTCTGAACGAGCTGAAACTGCCGTCGCGAGCACTGTGGATCGAGTAATGGCAGGTCAGCTGACTGACTGCGTCCGACAGCAAACTGCGGCACCCCGTTCATCGAGTGCAGTTCACGTGTGGCCAGCTCAAAAAGTGCCGGGTACAACGTCGGCGAATTCATTTCAGACAAGCAAATACCTCCACTGTCAGTTACCTGCTCCCGCAGCCTTGTGGGCTGCGAGTATTCTGCGGGCACGCTGCCGGTCCCGCAGGAGAAGCCTGAAGTCAAAGTCCCGATATCGCTCTGACACCAGAGCCATGTTCAGGATCAGCCAGATAGACAACATCATGATCGTCTGATTCATGTCTGAGGACAACTGAGTTACGGTCCATACGAAACATCCGGCGAGCAGAGCTCTCCATAGCCGATGCGTCTTCGATACAGCAGTTGCAGCCAATGCCAGCATGACTGTACCCAGTACGTCAATCTGACGCTCTGTCCACGTTACATCCTGTCGTTCCAAACCAGCCGCCAAAACCCCCGCTAAAACAGAGCTGCAGAACAGGATGGGAATGCCAGCCGGACTTCTCAGCCGGCCGGCCATCAGCAGCCATCCGGCCAGCCAGAGTCCCGGCACCACAAATCGAGTGTATTCCGGCACGGATAGCCCGGCGCACTCAAACAGGCCGACGGCGAGCACTCCGGACGTCAGTCCTCGCAGACATCGCCCTCGTGCGGGGTCTGCGAGGTCTCCTGAGGCGAGGCCAAAAATTCCTCCCGCCGCCGCTCCGATCCCCATCCTCGCCAGACAGCTGACAAAACCCGCCTGCTCAATGACTTCAGGCAGCACAAGCTGGCAGAATTGAAATGTTGCCATGCCTTCCACGGCAATAATCACCCAGGTCGTGACACTGGCAGGTGAAACCGGGCGACGCACAAAAAGCCTCAGCGCTGCCAGCATCGGCACTGTTGTTGCAATAAACATGGACTGAGTACACACCTGTGTAACGGGAACTGCCCACCATGCTGCTCCGACAGTTTCATTCTCGGGAAGTAACTCTTCAAAACCCCGAAGCAGGGGGCCCTGAATCCAGACTGCAAGCGGAACCGCAGGAATTCCGAGAACCAGCCAACGCAGCAGCCTGACATAATTATCAGCACGCTGGCACGATTGACGGATCTGCCGTTGCAAATCGGCAGGCAACATCGAACGGACGAGCCTGTCTGAAGATCTGATTGCTGCCGCTCCGGAAAACACTTCACCAGCAGTGAGTGAATTTCGAAGTCGCCGACTCAATTCCTCCGCTTGCAGCTCAGCGCCCTGTATGGCTTCCAGAATATGGAGTGCAACGGGATGATCGGAGATGTGGTAGATGACCTTTTCCGCACGCTGCCGTGCTTCGATGATGCGCCTCTCAGCGAATGCGGACCGGGCAGCATTCAGGTCATCGACAATGGCTGCAAACCTGCTGCGGACAATCGAGCCAATCTCCGCCAGTCCGCTGATCCGAATGCCGGCTTTTCTAAGTTCGATCAATTCCCGGCGGATCGCATACCAGCGTTTCTTTTCTTTCAGTTCCGGGATGCGTCGACATACGACGATCTGCGTCTCGCGTTGTGCCGTATATTCTGCAAGTCGACCATTCAGGAGAGCATCCTCAGGAAACTTCCGCGAAAGTTCTTCCAGCAGACTGATCGCATCCTGAATTCGGCCTTTCGTCAATAATCGCTGTGCCTGCACCACTCGCTGGTTGAGGCAGCTGCGAATATTTTCCAGTTGTGCTTTTGCTTCATAGTCATTCGCTGCGACCTGCAGAATCTGTTCGAGGAATCCTGTTGCCTCTCCGAGGCGATGCGCTGACACGGCTTCAGCGGCAGCCTGTCGGAGGAGTGTGATCTGATATTCATTGACGGACCGCAGAAGTGTTCGGACATCCTCGCTTTCAGCTGCATGCTTTGAAGCCCGGAGTGCGGCCAGCCCCGCCTGATGCGCATGCTGACACCGCGCCGGCAGCGATTGTGAAGCATCCATCGCCAGGTCCAGATTCTTACGAGCGTCTGCGGAATACTTCTGCAGCATTCGATATCCATGGATGCCTGCGCCACAGCTTGTGCAGAATCGCGAACCTGAATGCTGCTGCTCATGACATTGCGGACACTCCACCCACTGTTGCAGCCGGCAAACAGGGCAGAAGCGTGCATCGGTATCCACGATCGCACCGCAATCGACACAGTACAGACGGGAGGTTGCTGCGGGTACAGACGCCGGCGTGGCGTGTGAAGTGCTCTCCGATCCTGCACTTTGCGACTGATGACCAGATATTCCGAACATCCCCTCGACTTGCTCGGCAACCCTTTGCATATCTTTGATACGACGCTCGACCAGAGGCTGCAGCATGAGCTCTATCAGGTGATCCCACCGGCGATTGAGTGTCGGCACGACGACAGAAGGACGCAGCCAGGCACCACGCGGCAGAATCCCGGTGAGCATTTCGTAGAGCATCACACCCAAAGAATAAATGTCTGCGCGACCATCCACCAGTGAAGCATCATCACGCTGCTCGGGTGCCATGTAGTCGATGCTGCCCAGTGGCTGGCTGGGGCCCGTCAGATGTCCACCAGCGTACTCCGAATCAAGCATCGCGATGCCAAAGTCGGCTATCCGCGCCTGACCATGGCGGTCCAGCATTACATTTCCCGGCTTGATATCCCGGTGCACAACACCCATCTGGTGGGCGTAACCGAGAGCTCTTGCCAGCTGCAGCCCCAGACGTATCACTTCCTCTTCAGAGAGACGACGACTTTTCAGTACAGCTCGCAGATCCACAGGACCTCCGCCTCCCGGTCCTTCCACGTACTCCATCACAAAATACACGCCGGCGCTGCTTTTCCCGCGCTCGAAAATCGTCACAACGTTTGGATGCGTCAGTCGGGCCAAAGCAGCAGCTTCACGCTGAAATCTCGCGACAAACTCGGGATTTTCGGCCAGCGTCGGGCTCAGAAACTTGATCGCCACACGGCGTCCCAGGGAAATCTGGCGCCCTTCATAGACCACACCCATGCCACCGCGTCCCAGGACACCGATGACATCATACCCCTCGATCTGCACTCTGCTGCCATGTGCCTCATGCCGTTTCTGCAAGTTGCCTGCCACCGGAGTGTCATCCGCAAACAGCGAAGCCCCCCGCCCGCATTGCGCGCAAGCTGACACCGCAGCGGCACCATGAACATCGGAACACTCTGATTCACAGCCGCACGTCGGGCAGCGCGTCCTGCTCATC
>CAZLOQ010000250.1:0-7603 GCA_964561125.1 uncultured Chitinophaga sp.
GGCTTCAGACGGGGCAAGCCCGTCTGGGAGCTTTGGGTTCGCGCTCTGGTCTGCCGTCGTCCTGCTGTGAACGGTTACCCGAATCACACCGAACACGCAGCGTTCGGCTGAGAACTGCCCCTGCAGGGCGAAGCTGCCGGGCGTTTCCGGCTGGTTCTATGCCAGCCATTCGGTCATGACGCGGCCACCGACGTCGGTGAGTCGGAAGTCGCGGCCCTGGAAGCGGTGTGTGAGCTGCAGGTGGTTGAGTCCGAAGAGGTGGAGCAGGGTGGCCTGGAGGTCGTTCATGTGGACGGGACGATCGGCCGTGTGCCAGCCGATTTCATCGGAAGCTCCCCAGACCTGTCCCCCGCGAATTCCACCTCCAGCCATCCACAGGCTGAAGGAGAACGGGTGATGGTCGCGTCCGGTATTGGCGGCGCGGCCTTTGCGGTTTTCGCCGAGCGGTGTGCGGCCGAATTCGGCGCCCCAGATGACGAGCGTGGAATCGAGCAGTCCGCGTTGTTTGAGATCTTCCAGAAGTGCTGCGATGGGCTGGTCCACAACCCATGAATTATACAGCAGGTCCTTGTCCAGATCGCTGTGCTGATCCCACGCTTCATAGATCAGATTGACGAATCGAACACCGCGTTCGACCATGCGGCGTGCGAGCAGGCAGTTGCGGGCGTAGGTGAGGTGTGCGTTGGCCACATTGCCGCGGCCTGTGGCCTGCGGATGCTGGGGACGATCAATGCCATAGGCATCCAGCGTGGCTTTGGATTCGCCGCTGAGATCGATGAGTTCCGGCGCGGCGGACTGCATGCGAAACGCAAGTTCGTAGCTGGCGATGCGACTGTTGATCTCGGGGTCCTGCAGCTGTTCAAAGCGAGCGGAGTTGAGGGCTTTGAGTGCATCGAGGGATCTGCGCTGCTGGATGGCGGAAATGCCTTCGGGGCTGGAGAGGTTGAGTACCGGGTCGCCCTGGTTGCGAAAGAGCACTCCGGCATGATGCGACGGAAGAAAACCACTGGACCAGAGCGATGCACCGCCGCTGGACCCGCGACCGCTGGTGAGCACCACATACGCGGGAAGGTTGCGGCTGTCGCTCCCCAGACCATAGCTGAGCCAGCTGCCGACCGTTGGCAGGCCGAAGGCTGCGCGGCCACAGCTGAGCAGGAGTTGTCCCGGGTGATGATTGAACTGTTCGGAATGCATCGAACGGATCATCAGCAGGTCATCGGCGCAGCGGGACAGATGCGGCAGAAAGTCGCTGAAGTCCATCCCGCATTCGCCGTGTTTACGCCAGCGTCTGGGTGATCCGAGGAGGACAGCAGCGTCCTTCTGGATGAAGGCGAAGCGGACCTGTTCCAGCATTTCCTTCGGGAGCGGCTGGCCATCCAGTTCGTTGAGTCGGGGTTTGGGGTCGAACAGGTCGAGGTGGGACGGAGCGCCGGCCTGAAACAGGAAGATGCAGCTTTTGGCTTTGGGGGCGAAATGCGACAGTTGCCGGGCGACACCGGCGGCTGCGGCAGCCGGTGATTCGAGGGGGGCCGGTGCGAGTGGGGCGGCGGTGGCGGAGGGCAGCAGGCCGTCTTCGGTGAGCAGTGCAGCAAGGGCTGCGGCGCCGGCACCGGAACCGGAGGACGTGAGCCAGGTTCGCCGCGTGTGCTGCTGGTGGGAATTCAGATGCATGGCGTTATTCCCGGGTAATGAATTCATCGAGATTCAGCAGCACTCGACACACAGCCGTCAGGGCGGCCTGCCGGGCACTGGCGGAAGAATTGCCGGGCGAGGCGGACTGGTTCAGCTTTGCGGCAGCGGCAGCATCCTGCTGGTACTCGTCTGCAAATTCACGGAACAAAGTCGTCAGCTGCCGGAGTTCTTCGTCGAGCGGATACCGCGAGGTGCAGATGCGGAAGCCTTCCCGCAGCTGCTGGGAGGAGTCTTCGGAGGGAAGTGCGAGGAGTCTTCCGGCGAGCCCCCGCGCGGATTCTGAGAAGACTTCATTGTTGAGTGTCACCAGAGCCTGCAGGGGTGTGTTGGAGAGTGTCCGTTCGATACAGGTGGTGTTGGCGTCCGGACAGTCAAAGGTGGTCAGGCTGGGATGCGGCGCTGTGCGTTTGAAGAACGTGTAGAGTCCCCGGCGGTAGCGGTCTGCGCCGGTGGATTCGGTCCAGCGGAAGTTGTTGGCGTAGCTGAGTTCGGCGACTCCGGCGGGGAGTGGCGGGAAGACGGAGGGCCCGCCGATTCGGGTGGTGAGCAGTCCTGCGGCCTGCAGACTGATGTCGCGCACAATCTCACCTTCGACCCGCAGTCGGTTCTGTCTCCAGAGCAGTCGATTGAGCGGATCGGTGAGCTGTCCCTGGGGGTGCTGAGCTGATGCCTGCATCCAGGTGGCGGATGTCAGGATCAGGCGGATGATCTGTTTCTGTGACCAGGGAGTGATTGTGGGGGCGTTGAGCGTGAGCGGGGTGCTGGGGTGGCCGGAGAAGCGGGCTGCCAGCCAGTCGAGGAGTTCCGGGTGGCTGGGCTGTTCGCCACGCACGCCGAAGTCGCCCAGCGTTCTGACGAGCCCCTGTCCGAACAGGCGTGCCCAGATGTGATTGACGGCGACGCGTGGAACGAGCGGATTTTCGGGGGAAACGAGCCAGCGAGCGAAGTCGAGGCGGTCAGGGGGCTGACCGGGCGTGCGGGAGTTCAGTGGAGGGAGGATGGAAGGGGCTGCGGGCTGGACGGGCAGTTCGCGGAGGGGTTCGAGGAATTCGCCGCGTCTGAGGACCCAGGTGGTGCGTGGATCCCGGGTGCGTGCTGCGAGCACTCGAACGGTAATTTCGGGTTTCGCCGGGGCGGATTTTCGGTGTTTGTCGATCTCGTCATGCAGCGATTTCAGAGCGGGCTGTGTGCGACTCCAGAAGTCCAGCAGCAGTGTAGTCTGAGCAGCTGAGCGGCTGTTTGCGGCCGCCAGCGCCGTACGCACGTCTGCGGGCATTGCAGCGACAGCGGCGGAGGGTTTGCTGCCGGGCGGAAGCTGGTGTTCAGCAAGCCACATGTCGAATTTTGGCAGGAGCGGGCGACGGAGTTCTTCGAGACGATTCTGCAGCGACCGGGCTTCGGCCGCATGCTGTTCCTGCCGCTGCGGCCAGGCCTGCAGATCAGCGTACGGAAGCGGGACAACTGCGGTGGTTTCATCCGCATTGTTGAACACTGCAAACATCTGGTAGTACTCACGCTGCGACAGCGGATCGTACTTATGGGAGTGGCAGCGGGCACAGCCAACGGTGAGTCCCAGCCAGACAGCTCCGGTGGTTTCCGTGCGATCGAAGCAGGCTTCGACACGGAATTCTTCCTGGTCTGTTCCGCCTTCGGTGTTGGTGAGCGTCTGGCGGTGGAAGGCGGTTGCCAGCTGCTGCAGGGGAGTGGCATTGGGGAGCAGATCACCGGCGAGCTGTTCGATGGTGAACTGATCGAACGGCAGATCGGTATTGAAGGCATTGATCACCC
Source organism: uncultured Chitinophaga sp. (assembly GCA_964561125.1). Classification (GTDB taxonomy): domain Bacteria; phylum Planctomycetota; class Planctomycetia; order Planctomycetales; family Planctomycetaceae; genus SXXK01. The sequence continues at coordinate 3,481 of CAZLOQ010000250.1, forward strand.
AGTCGCGCCAGCGCCACGCATCGGGCCGGGCATTGTCTTTTTCGTAGCCGTCGGAATCGGCATAGCGGGCGCGGTCGAGCCAGTGTCGGCCCCAGCGTTCGCCGAAGTGCGGCGATGCCAGAAGCCGGTCGACGACGCGTTCCCAGGCACCGGGGGCCTGGTCAGCGAGGAATGCGTCCACTTCGGCGGGTGTGGGGAGCAGTCCGGTGAGGTCGAGGGTTGCGCGGCGGATGAGTGTTTCGCGGGAGGCGGGCGGAGCGGGTGACAGGCCTGCCTGCCGCAATCGGGCATTGATAAACAGATCAATCTCGTGCTGGTCTGCGGATGTGCCGGGGTCTGCCTGAGGGAGCTGCGGGGCGAGCGGTTGCCAGGCCCAGTGACGGGGTGCATCGGTGGACGTCAGGCCTTGCGGCCAGTCGGCACCGGCGTCGATCCATGCGGCAAGCAGTGCAGTTTCGGCGGCGGTGAGTGCCGGGCCTTCGGGAGGCATGCGGTCGTCGGGACTGGTGCTGCTGATTCGTGCGATCAGGCGGCTGGAGCGACTGTCGCCCGGTACCGCCGCCGGACCACTGTCGCCGCCGCTGAGCAGTTGCTGGCGCTGATCGAGACGAAGCCCGGCTTCCCGTTTTTCGGCATCGTGGCAGGACCAGCAGCGGGATTTGAGCAGTTGCAGGGCTGCAGCCGGGTCGGCCGGCGGCTGAGCCTGCTGTGGTTGTTGCGGCTGCTGTGGTTGTTGCGGCTGCTGTGGTTGTTGCGGTGACAACGGTCGGGGAGAAACAGGCACGGCCGCCACGAAATCCGGTTGGATCATCGTGGCGGCCAGCAGAAGCATCGTCGGCAACAGTCGGAATCGAAGCATGCGGACGCTTTCAGCTGCGGGATCGATTAGACGAACGGCGTACGTCCCGGAATGGCGACCGGGGGAACGGGATTGTCGGCCCAGTCGTAGGCTTTGGGACTGAGGTCTTCCTTTGAATTGAGTGCGGCGTCCCACGTGAGCCGCTGGCCGGTGTAGGCCGCCATGCGACCGGCAATGGCCAGCATGGTGCTCTTGCTCATGTAGTCCCCGTTGTTGATGACCTTGCCTGCTCGAATGGCAGCGAAGAGTTCGTTGTGTTCGATCTGGTACATATCGCCGTCCGGGCCGTCGTACTTCCAGATAACTTTACCCGAAAGATCGGTGATGGTGTGGGCCATCACGTTGACACGGCCTTTGGTACCGAAGATGAAGTCGTCGACTTCGTTTTCGCAGTTTGGCCAGTGACGGCAGCGAGCGAAGGCTTTGACGCCGCTGGCCCAGGTGTAGACGATGTCGAAGTGGTCGAAGATGTTGCCATAACGGGCATCAGTCCGCACCTGGCGGCCACCGGAACCGCTGATGGTGACCGGTGCTTCGTCGTTCATTGCCCACATCATTTTATCGAGGCTGTGAATGTGCTGTTCGACGTTGAAGTCTCCGGAAAGCCAGGTGTAGTAGTACCAGTTGCGCAGCTGGTATTCCATTTCGCTTTTGGTTTCTTCGCGACGACGACGGGGATCCCAGACACCGCCGGTCATGTAGCTGCACTGCATGGCGGTGATTTCGCCGATTGTGCCGCTGTGGATCTGTTCGAAGGTGGCACGCTTGCCGGGGTGATAACGCCAGCAGAGTCCGGAGACGAGGTTGAGCCCTTTCTGGCGGGCGATTTCGGTAGATTCGAGGACCGAGCGAACGCCGGGAGCGTCGACGGCAACGGGCTTTTCGCAGAAGACGTGCTTTCCGGCTTCAACGCAGGCCCGCAGATGCTGAGGACGAAAATGCGGCGTGGATGCCAGCAGCACCACGTCGCTGCTTTCGATGACCTGCTTGTATCCGTCAAAGCCTACGAAGCAGTGAGCGTCATCCACGGTCACGCGCGGTTTCTGGCCGTCCTTGTTGAAGATACGGCTGAGCTGTCTGCGGCCACGAACCACGGCGTCTTCGAAGACGTCAGCAAGGGCGACAAGTTCGGTGCCGGGGTCGGCGTTCAACGCCTGTTCGGCGGCACCGGTGCCGCGACCGCCAACACCGACGAGGCCGACTCGCAGCAGATCGCTGCCGGCGGCCCAGAGTCCCGCAGAGAGCGGTGCCGCCGCTGCGGAAACAGCAGTCGCCGCGGTTGCTGCGGCAGCAGATGTACCAAGAAACGAACGGCGGGAAGATGCCTGAAATTCGCCGGGGCTGGTCATAGGTGAAGCCTGCTGGGAGTATGGGAGGGAGGAGGAAGGTGGCGAGGAAACGGCCAAGGCCATGCTGTAGTCCCCTAGAGTGACCTGGCAGGGCGTTTCGGTCAAGAGCCAGGCGGGCTGTCTGGCGGAATGCAGGGAAAATCGTGGGGAACGGAAGGAAGTCCTGCTGGGAATCCTGCTTTCGCTGGCCGGTCCGGGCAGCTCGCTCGAGCCCGCGTGCTCGCTTTTCCGGAGTGGAGACGGGGCCGGCCACTCAGGCTGCACTGGAACGTGAGGCATGCAGTGACTACAATCCACCGCGGACGGCTGGCCGTGCGATAGTGCGGGATGCCGCGGGGTGCAGAACATTGAATTTCCCATGACATGGAGGTCATCGGTGAGACAGAATTTTCTTTCATTTTCGCTGCCATTGGTGGGCAACGAAGAGATCGAAGAAGTGATTGCGGCCTTGCGTTCGGGCTGGCTGACGGCTGGCCCCCGAACCCGCCAGTTCGAAAGCGAATTTTGTCAGGCCGTGAAGGCCCCTGCTGCACTCGCACTGAATTCCTGCACTGCCGGTTTGCATGTGGCCCTGAAGGTGCTGAATGTGGGGCCGGGCGATGAGGTGATCACCACGCCGCTCACCTTCGCGGCATCGGTCAACGTGATCGAGCACGTGGGGGCGCGTCCGGTGCTGGTGGATGTCGAGCCCGACACGCTGAATATTCAGCCGGACGGAATTGCGCGGGCGGTGACTTCAGCAACAAAAGCTGTGATTGCCGTCCACTACGCCGGTCATCCTGTGGAGCTGAATGCAATCCGGGCGATCACGGAGGAATTCGGCCTGCAGCTCATCGAGGACGCGGCTCACGCGGTCGGTGCGTCCTTTGAAGGCCAGCCGATCGGCTGCGGCAGCAACCTGACAGCCTTCAGCTTTTACGCCACAAAGAATCTGACCACGGGTGAGGGTGGAATGCTCACCGGCGACCCGGAACTGCTGGCACGCGCCCGGGTGGTTGGGCTGCATGGGATGAATCGGGAAGCCTGGAGCCGGTATGCTGCGGGGGGAAAGTGGGCCTATGACATTGTGGAACCCGGCTTCAAGTACAACATGACAGACATCCAGGCAGCGCTGGGACTGCAGCAGCTGCGGCGGTTCGATCGGATGCAGGCGCGGCGGAAGCAGATTGTGGAAACCTACAACGCAGCGTTTTCCCGATATGCTGCGTTTCTGACCCCGGTCACCCGCAGTCATGTTACGAACGCCCATCATCTGTACGTGCTGCGGCTGCGTGCATCGGAATTGACTATCGATCGCGATCGTTTTATTGAAGAACTCACCGCCCGCAACATCGGCAGCTCGGTGCATTTCATTCCGATCCACATGCATTCGTTCTACCGCAACCGATATGGCTGGCAGCCGGACGACTTTCCGGTGGCCCATGCGGCCTTCCGAAACATGATCAGTCTGCCACTCTCACCGGCAATGTCCGATCAGGACGTGGCCGATGTGATCGAGGCGGTACTGGATATTCGCAGCTGTTTTGGCCGCCGGCGTGCCGCTGCGTAGCGGATGCGTCTTGCATACAGAACGCTTTAAACAGCGATTGCCACTCCCGTCCACACGATGGCACCACCTGCCGGAGTCGTCCGAGCAGGGGCACGCCCTCGCCAACCGGTCTCTGCCACGGTTGGTCCGTGGGGGCGGGGATTGGATGACGGCATGTCTGTCGCGTCCGCCAGCAGCATCACTGCCGATTCTTACGGCAGCACTCCGCTGAGCAAAACTGCTCCGGTGGATGCTTCGGGGAGCTTCAGATCCAATGGGCTGTCAGGAACCTGCATCACGGCAGTACCGCTGGAATCGACAAATTCCAAAACTGCATCCCTGCTGCTGGAAAAGTGTGCTCAGGTCTGGTTGGAGCTGACACTGGGG
>CAZLOQ010000251.1:0-7541 GCA_964561125.1 uncultured Chitinophaga sp.
GGTGTAGCTGCGAACCTTCAGCTCCGACGGGGCAAGCCCGTCGGGGGCTGCAGTGCTTGCCCGCGGTGGGCTTGCCCGACTGCGGCGTACGGTTCGCTGGCTACGCCGCGGCAGCGCGAAAACCAGGGCTCCCGGACGGGCTTGTCCCGACTGAAGCCAACGCTCTGCAGGTGCCATGCACCTTGCGACCTCCCTGCATTTTGCGACCTCCGGCATTCGCCTGTTGTTTCCGGTCCGCAACGCGGCTACTTCAACATTTGCCGGAACTCCCTGAGATTCCGAGTGTTGGCCACGTCATCGCGCGTCAGCCCCGCGCGACGCGCCTGGTCTACGCCGTACTGCAAAACATCGAAGCCATGCACACTGTGTGCATCGGTGCTGATCACAATCGGAATTCCATGGTCCTTCGCTGCTGCTGCGTGAATGTCATCGAGATCGAGGCGACTGGGGTGTGCATTGATCTCCAGCATCACCTGATGATCCGCTGCCGCGCGCAGCAGATCAGTGAAATTCACATCCGCCCCTTCACGACGACCAATCATGCGGCCGGTGCAGTGCCCGATAATGTCCACGTGCGGATTGCGAATTGCATTCAGCAGCCGCTTCATGATCTGCTCACGCGGCTGACGCAGGCCGTAATGCAGCACCGCGATCACCCAGTCAGCCTCCTCCAGCACATCATCCGGAAGATCCAGCTCTGCGTCCTCCAGAATGTCGCACTCAATGCCGCAGAGGATTTCAATCCCCTGCATCTGACTGCGAATACGCCGGATGTTCTCCCAGTGTTCGCGGAGGCGCGCGGCGTCCAGACCGTTGGCCATTGAAACACGCTTGCTGTGATCCGTGATGGCGATGTATTTGAGCCCCCGCGTTTTGGCTGCCAGAGCCATCTCCTCGATCGTACCTGCGCCGTCTGAAGCCGTCGTGTGCATGTGCAGGTCGCCACGAATGTCCTCAATCGCCACCAGCTCCGGAATCTGCCCGGCGTCAGCCCATGCAAATTCCAGCCGGTGTTCGCGCAGCTCCGGGGGGATCCACGGGAGCCCCAGCACCCCATACACCTCCGCCTCCGTCCGCCCGGCAATCTGCTGCTCACCGCGGAACACACCATATTCATTGACTTTCAACCCCAGTTCCTTCGCCCGATGCCGGATCTCGACGTTGTGTTCTTTGGACCCGGTAAAGTACTGCAACGCCGCCCCGAAAGATTCCTCCGGTACCACACGCAGATCCAGCTCCACACCCGACTTCAGACGCACTCGCTGTTTTGTGTCACCCCGCTGCAGGACCGCGTCCACCAGTGGATGCGCCGCCAGTCGATCCATCGGGATCGTCGACGTTTTGCAGACAGCAAGCACGTCCAGATCCCCGCAGGTCTCTCGCCGCCGCCGACAGCTGCCGGCTGTTTCACAGGCAGTTACCCCGGGCAGCTGCCGCAGGTCTTCTACAATCGCTTCCGCTGCCGCTCGCGCCTCTGCGATGGAAATCCTCTGAGCATGCGCGGATGCCTGTCCGATGTTTGCGAGGATCGAGGCCTCTGTTTTCGCGCCGAACCCCTTTACCTGAGCGATTCGTCCAGCTTCGCAGGCCGCCTTCAACTGCTCCAGCGTTGTCAGACCCAGCTGATGAAAAAATACAGCCGCCTTCTTCGGCCCCACACCTGGAATCCGCAGCATGTCCAGCACCCCCGCAGGCACCTGCTGCTTCAATTCCTGCAGCCCCGTGTGCTGCCCGGTTCTGACGATCTCCGCAATCTGCCGCGCCAGATCTTCTCCGATCCCGGGCAACTGCTGCAGATCCGTTCCCTCCCCCAGCAGGTCTGCCAGTGACTCTGCCAGCCCCGATATCGTCCGTGCCGCATTGCGGTACGCCCGGATACGAAATGGATTTGCCCCCTGGATTTCGAGCAGATCGGCGAGCAGTTCAAACTGGGAGGCGATGGCGTCGTTGTTCAAGGGACAAACTTCTTCCGGAAACTGAAACGGTGGTGAGAAGGACGCAGAAAGTGCAGCGCTGTATCCTCGCCGCACGGGCTGCAAAGTCTGCCGGGGTTCCTGGGAAACAGCGCGTTTCTCGAACGTAAATTACCCCTCTCACCCTGCAGAGGAAAGGGAGGAACGAGCAGCCAGGCCTGGGGAATCCGTTTTACGCAAGAATTTCCTGAATCACATTTCCGTCGTCAATATCCAGTCGCTTGCGGCCGGGGAAATGGAGCTGGCGGTTGTCAAGACCCAGCAGGTGCAGGGTGGTGGCGTGGAGATCCGTGACATAGTGGCCCTCGCCCAGTGCGTGGTAGCCCAGTTCATCCGTCGCACCGTGAACATGGCCTTTTTTCAGCCCGGCTCCGGCCATCCAGATCGTGAACCCGTTCGGGTGATGATCTCTGCCGTCGACTCCGCCACTCCGCTGTTCCAGCCCGGGTGTGCGGCCGAATTCGGTGCAGAAGACGACGAGTGTTTCATCCAGCAGTCCGCGTTGCCGGAGATCCTGAATCAGGCCGGCCACTGGCAGGTCAACTGTGGCACACAACCGCGTATGGTTGTCGCGAAGTTTCTGATGTGAATCCCAGACACCGTAGGGCGACGGGAACACCTGAACAAACCGCACTCCGCGTTCCACCAGACGGCGGGCCGCAAGGAGTCGCTGACCTGCAACTTTGGTGCTCTCCGCGTTGAGACCGTACAGTTCCTGAACGGACTGAGTTTCCGTGGAGAAGTCAACGGCTTCCGGTACGGCTGCCTGCATGCGAAACGCCAGCTCGTAAGCTCGAATCCGCGCCAGCAGTTGCTGGTCGTCAGGATACTCCACTGCCGTGAGCTGGTTCAGTTTTCCAATCAGCTGATATTCCTTCTGCTGCTCAGACAGTGACTGACTGGCCTGGCGACGACCAAACGGCAGCGGATTGGATGGATCGAGTGTAATGGGAACGCCCGCATGCTGCGGGCCAAGATACAGTGAGTCGATTGAAAGACGTGTGTCGGACCGTGTCGGACCGCCGAGCACGACGAAACGCGGCAGGTTTTCATTCAGCGATCCCAGACCATAGTGCGCCCATGCACCGATGCTGGGCTGCTGTTCATCCAGACGATGTCGACCGGTATGAATCTGATTCTCAGCCGCATGGTCGTTGTCAGTGGTCCACATATTGCGGACGAAGCAGAGTTCATCAGTCTGCCTGGCCAGATGCGGCCACCAGTCGGTCATTTCGATTCCGCTTTGACCATGCTTTTTCCAGCCCACCTGCATCGGATAAATAATCGGGTACACGTCGCGAACATTGATTTCTTCTGCAGCGACGGAACGAAAACGCTTTTTATGGAGCGGCGAGTTGAGCGGGTTCTCCAGCGGAGTTTTGTCGAAGGTCAGGCCTGCATAGCGATTGAGCGCCGGTTTGGGGTCGAAGGTCTCGACATGACTGTAACCGCCTGACAGGAAGATCCAGATCACGCTGCGCGCGCGGGCGGGGTGATGTGGAGAGCCGACGGGAGTTGCGGCAATGGGTGCACTGCTGTCAGCGGCTCGGGTCTGCCCATCCGCTGCCAGCATGGCACCCAGGGCAAGGCCGGTGAAGCCCATGCCGAGATCTGACAGAAAGGGCCGGCGAGCAGTTCGCGGGGAGCAGCAGGAATTGGCCGGGGACATGGGCAGGGTCCGGAAGGAAGTTCAGCGGATCGTGACGAAATCGTTGTGATTGAGCAGGGCGCGGATCAGGCTGTGGCGGGTGCTGGCGGCATCCTCTGGCTGCAGGAATTCGCGGCAGACACGAATTTCCTGTGCACCGGGTGGTCGGGAAAGAATAACTTTGAAAGCGGCCCCGACGAAGGCTTCAGCATCCCCGTGTCCGCCGGCTGCCAGCTGTTCCGCCACGACCCCGCTGACCTTGTGCACAAGCTCGCTGTTGGTGAGCGCGAGTGCCTGCTGGGGGATGATGCTGGCCGTGCGGCGATAGCAGTCGAGCGGATTCGGGGCGTCGAAGAGTTCACCGAGATCGCTCCGGCCGCCCTGTTCCGGGTAAACCGCGTAATACAGGCTGCGACGGTACGTTTTCAGCGCTTCGCTGTTTTCCAGTTCCTGTCCGCCCATGCGGGGATCGAGCAGTCCGGAGACGGACAGCAGACTGTCGCGCACGACTTCTGCTTCCATACGACCGGGGTTCATGCGCCAGAGCAGCCGATTCTCCGGGTCCCGCGCGGCCGCCGTAATCGCCGTGGTGCCCGCAGTGCTGCTGGAACGCTGCCACGCAGCGCTCGTCAGAATCAGCCGATGCAGATGTTTGAGGCTCCAGCCGGATTCCATTAATTCCACGGCCAGCCAGTCCAGCAACTCAGGGTTTTCAGGAACAGCTCCGTTGCGGCCGAAGTCGGAGACGCTGGAAACGAGCGGGCTGTGCGTGTGCCAGAGCCAGACATAATTGACAGCGACGCGGGCTGTGAGCGGATGCTGGCGGTGCGTGAGCCATTCTGCGAGGGCTTTGCGGCGCCCGGTGCTGGTCCGGGGATACTCAGGGCCAAGCGATGTCCATGCGGGTGTGGTCGTGCCGTCCGGGCTGCTGGCCGCTGCGGTAGTGGCGGTGGTGCCGGCAGCGGCACTGGCTGTGGCCGTGGCAGCTGCGAGCGCTTTGCGGGCGGTGGCAAGTGCGGCCGTGGCGGCTTCCAGCTGTTTTGTGCGTTCGGGATCATCCGGCGGACGAGCTTCTGCGCGGGCCAGTGTGAGTTCAGCAGCGAGGGCGTCGGACTGTGCCGTGGCAAGGGTCGCGGCGTGTTCGAGTCGACTGGCGTTGACAGCAAGCTGCGGGAGCTGTGCGGAGGGTGGCTGGGCGTACTTCGCGCGGTCGGCAGCGACGCGAGCTTCCCAGGACTCGAGCCGGGCAGTGGCGGCGGCCACGAGCGATTCGGCAGCGGTGCGGGGCAGGCTGGCAGCTGCCGCAGCACGCCGCGCGGCAAGCAGTTCCTGATACAGCAGCTGCAGTGTCGGATTGCCGGCGATGGCCGATACCAGAGAGACCCCGGGACCTTCAGAAAAGGAAGATGCCTCCCAGCCAGCGATGCCTGCAGCGTCCGATTCGGCCGAAAACAACGGAGCTTCAAAGTTGAATTCAGCGATTGTTATGGGTGGACCACCCGCTTCGCCGGGAACGATGAAACGAACGTCATCCACCAGCACGCGACTCCCGCTGCGGGCATCGAAACTGAATGCCTGGCCGGGATGCACGGACGGATTCCAGGAATTGAGTCCAACAGGGATGCTGTCAACCAGCCTCAGGCCGGAAGGCAGAGCATCCACGGTCAGCAGGCAGCGGTCTTCGGCAGGATAAATCCGCAGCTCAATGGAAAAGCGATTCTGTCCGCCGGCGAAGTCATAGCGTGCGGCCTCAACGTCTGTGAAGCTGCCCGGCTGCCAGACGACAATCCGCCCCTTTTCGAAGGCTGCATAACCGGCTGTCTGGCCGCTGACGACGTCTTTGGCGAGCTGAAAGTTGAAGTGGGTGTCGGTGAGCAGCTGCAGCTGGAACCGGAGTGCAGCGCCTTCGGGGAGCGACTTGAGCTGTGCGAGGCGGTGCTGGAGGACGCGGCGGCCGGAGGTGGCGTCGAACAGCAGTGACTGATGACCGCTGATCGCTCCTGGCGTACCGCTGGAGGCTGCGGCCGCGGTGGCTGCTGTAAAGGCCATTTCTGCGGTCTTAACTCGATCCAGCACCTCCGGGGGAGCCGGGCTCGCTGCGGTTGTGGCTGCCAGCTGCTCCTGTGCCGACTGGAGAGCACCGGCCAGTTCACTGCGGCGAGCTTCGATCAGGGCCGGACGCAGACCGGGGAAGAAGGCGGGAACAGGAAGGTTGACGACGGCTGGGGCAGCAGAATGAAAACCAGCCAGAAACCCGGGCACTCCGGGTGCAATCGAGCCGCGGTCAGGCACACGATTGCGTTCATCGCCGCCGGTGTAGAACCAGGTTGGAGCGTCCGGGGTTTTGTCGAAGACGCGAACCATTCCCAGCCGCTGAATCACTCGCAGCTTACCGTAGTCATATTCCTGAAACGGCCCCGGATCAGCTTCCCCGGGGACACGGTCCTGACGAATGGAAATCGGCTCGAAAAATGCGCGAAGCCGAAAGTAATCGTCCTGAGAAATCGGGTCGTATTTGTGGTCGTGGCAATGGGCACAGTTGAAGGTCAGGCCCATGAATGCCTTCCCGGTGTGCTCCACGATGTTCCGCATCCAGTCGTTGGGATTGAGTGCATACCAGTTACGGATGAGATATCCTGTGGCGGCAGCGGCGTGATCATCTTCCGGGCAGATTTCGTCGGCCGCCAGCATCTCGCGGAGCATGCGATCGTAGCCGTGATCGCTGTTGAGTGACTGGACGATCCAGTCCCGCCAGCGCCAGATCTGGGGAGCACTGTTCCAGACGTCCGGAACATGCCGACGCCCGTACCAGTCGCTGTAACGCCAGACGTCCATCCAGTGCCGCGCCCAGCGTTCGCCGTAACGCGGGTCGCTGAGCAGTCGGTCGAGCACTTTGGGGAAGGCGTCGGGGGAATCGTCGGCGAGGAATGCCTGGAGTTCGCCGGGGGTTGGCGGGACACCGAGCAGATCCAGTGTGGCGCGGCGGAGCAGCGTGGCCCGGTCGGCCACCGGCAATGGCTGGATCCCGGCTGCATCGAGGGCCGGCTGGAGCAGTGCATCGATGGGGTGCGGAACACCGGCAGGCACAGCAGGTCGCTGCGGAGGCCGGAAAGACCAGTGCTCCAGCGGGTCTGGCTCCGGCTGGTCCACAGGTGGCAGCGGAGCGCCTGAGTTGATCCACACGGCGATCGCCGTCGTCTGTTCGGGAGTCAGCGGGCGTCCTTCCGGTGGCATGCGCACGGCAGCATCGGCAGAAGTGACACGACGATGAATCTCACTGGCAGACGCGTCGTGAACAATAGCCGCAGGCCCGGATGCCCCGCCCTGAAGAATTGCCGCCGCCGTATCGAGACGCAGACCGGCTTCCTGTTTGAGCGCCCCGTGGCAGGAGAAGCAGCGTTCTTTCAGGATTGGTCGCACGTGCCGCAGAAAGTCATCTGACGCAGGTTGCGACGGTGTAACCTGAGCCACCGCGGTGCTGATCAGACAGCAGGCTGTGATGAAGTGCAGCAGATGCCGGAAGGCAGCCATAACCGTTGATTCCGAAACGGCCTGGGGGGAGGGAGGCAGGAAGGCAAAGGGAAGCCGACGAAAGTGCAGCGTTCGTGCTTCGGATCAATGGGTGGGGCTGCAGGTTAGCACAGCGCCGGGTGTGAAGCAAGAAGGTCGTATGGGGAATGGGGAATGGGGAATGGGGAATGGCACCGGCGCTCGATGCTTCCAACGTGATCAATGACAAAAACGAATGCACTGCTGCGATTTCGGCCGGTAAGGCCAGTTCCATCAGCCCAGGGTGAAACCCCGGGTAAAGCCCGCAGAGAAGACGTCCGCCCTGTAGGGGCAGTTCTCAAACGCGGCCCTGCAACACGCACCTCCGACGCCCCCTTGTGGTCAGCAGGAAGCACATGCGTCCACGCTCA
>CAZLOQ010000252.1:0-4811 GCA_964561125.1 uncultured Chitinophaga sp.
CCTTCTTTCACCTCTCTGGATTCGCGGTTCACTCTCGGCGAATGGCGAATGGTGAATCGCAGGTGGCATCGGGGCAGGGGCAGCTGTCCTTACCGGACGGCTCGCGCCGTACCGCTGCAAATGGAGACCCGAGCCCGCTGCCGCACACCCGGTTCACACGGAACACGCAGCGTTCGGCTGAGAACTGCCCTTACAGGGCGTAAGCTGCCGGGGGCGGTCTGACCTGGCATTTCATGCCAGACTGATGGACCTGGCCTTACAGGCCGCAAACACAGCTGACCTGACATGGCGCTGTCCAGCTAATCGGCGAAGTGGAATTCATTCACGCTCAGCAGGGCTTCGAAGTAGTCCTGCCAAGCCGCAGCGGGTGCTGCTCCGGCTGACTCGCGAGTGGCGATGAAATCCAGCCCGGCAGATAATTCCTGCGCGTCTGGTGACCGGGCGAACAACAATCGCCAGGCCTGTTGAATTCTGTCAGGCCCCTCAGCTGACCGGAGCCTTCGCAGCAGCTCAGTGGCCCGCTGTTCTGTCCACTCAGAATTCAGCAGAAACAACTGCTGCAGCGGCGTTGTGGTGGGTTCTCTGCGAGGACTGTGGGTACTGGCTTCGGGAAAGTCATGCATGCGCAGGATCGGATGGAGCTCTTCGCGGGCAATGATGGTGTACAGAGACCGGCGCAGGTGGCCGGGATCATCGACGGCCTTTCCGGGGCCACCGAGTTTCAGATCCAGCACACCGGCGGCTGCGAGTGCTGCATCACGCCACATTTCCCAGTCGAGTCGCCGTCGCGGACCTCGCCACAGCAGTCGATTATCCGGATCGATTTCAACCGGCCGGGCCCGATAACCGGAGCTTTGCTGCCACGCCTGCGACAGCACAATTTCCCGGTGCAGCCATTTGATGTCCCAGCCCTGCTGGACAAAGCGGGCTGCGAGATATTCAAGAAGTTCCGGGTGCGACGGCCGTTCGCCCTGAGCGCCAAAGTCGCTGGTGGTGCGTACAAGCCCGGCTCCGAAGTGCTGGTCCCAGATCCGATTGACGATCACGCGGGCCACCAGTGGCCCGGCTTCCTGCAGGAGTGCTTCTGTGAGTTGCAGACGGCCGCTGCCGGTGTTCAGAGCGCGGGGCGGATCAGCAGAGAACACTGTGAGAAAGCGACGAGGCACGACTTCGCCGGTGTTGCCTGGGTTACCCCGGCGAAAAACGGGGAGATCTCGAGCGATTCCGTCGCGATATTCGAGTCTGGTGAGTTCGTCACCTTCCGGCAGAACGAACAGACTGGACTCCTTGAGAATGTGCGCGAATGGTGCATCGAAGCCCGGAGTCTGCTGCCGCAGGGCGTTGAGCTGTTGTTCAACAGCCGCGGCTTCCGGAGAGTTTTTGTCCTTCAGGGATTTAAGCTTTGCTTCAAGGCTTCCGGCCGTGCTGCGGGCGGTGATGACGGCTGCCGCCTGGTCGGCGGGCAGCAGCGGTCGTTCCTCCAGCTGCGTACTGGCAAAGACTCCGGCGAGGCCGTAGTAGTCGGCCGTGGAGATCGGATCGAATTTGTGATCGTGACAGCGTGCACAGGAAACAGTCAGTCCCATGAAGGTGCGACAGACGGCATCCACCCGCTCATCCCACTCGTCGGCCACAATCTGTTCAATGACAACCGGCGCCAGTCGCAGCTCTTTCCAGTAGGTGGGGCTGAGTCCGAGAAATCCGAGTGCTGCGAGGTCTGCGGGTGCTGTGTCCGGGATGCGATCGGCAGCCAGCTGAAGTCTGAGGAATTCGGTGAAGGGCAGATTGCGGTTGAATGCATCCACGACCCAGTCGCGGTAAATCCAGCCTCGATCGGTGGGGTTCTGCCAGTCCGGGGTGAAATCGGTATAACGGGCAAGATCAAGCCAGACGCGAGCCCAGCGTTCGCCGTAGTGCTGCGAGGCAAGCAGTTCGTCGACCAGCCGCTCAAGTGCCTGGGGGCTGGAGTCGGCGGCAAAGGCAGCCTGCTGTTCCGGGGTTGGCGGGAGTCCGGTGAGGTTGAAGGTGAGTCGCCTGAGGAGCGTTTCGGGGGGGGCAGGAGGACTGGGGGTGAGGCCATGCTGCTGCAGCTGGTGCAGGATGAAGGCATCAATCGGTGAGGGATCGGATGTCTGTCCGGGCCAGGTTTGCTCAGGCACATCCGGAGCCTTCAGGGGCTGGAACGACCAGAATTGCCTGCCGGCATTGAAGTCGATCGCAGCAGTCGCAGCGCGGGGAGCGGCGGAGTATTCGGGGAGTGGAGCGCCAGTGCTGATCCAGTGCTGGAGGATGGCGATCTGATCGGCCGGCAGCTTTCCGGATGGGGGCATCTGCAGGTCGACATCGGTGTAGTTTACGGCCAGCATGAGCAGGCTGGGGGCGGCAGGCTGGGGGGCTGTGAGCAAGCCGCGACTGCCGCCAGTGGCGATGCCCTGCAGAGATTCCAGATCGAGCTGGCCGTTCCCGGACGCTTCTGCTGACGAGTGACATTCGACGCAGTGCTGCTGGAACAGCGGACGGACGGAACGTTCGAAGAACTCAGTGGCAGACTGATCGGGAGCAGTGGCGGAGTGCTGCCAGGCAGTGGCTGAGCCGGAAAACAGCGTCAGGGCAAAGCTGAGAGCCAGAAGGCTGGCGGGTGACCGGGACATACGGCACCTTGATGCGGGGCGAGAGGAAACAACGGGGTTCAGGGGTGATTGGCCGCGATTGCAGGGGCGGAGTGAATCCAGTCGAAAAAGCCAAGCTGTTCGAGTCCGGAGCGGAGGTTGGAGCGGGCTGCATCGTCCAGTCGGCAATTGGGCAGTCGCGGCGGGCCGACGGGGGCTCCCAGGAGCCCCATCACTTCGCGTGCGGCTGCCATGTAGCCGGTGGAAGCCAGCAGGCGGATGAGTTGTACGGAGCGGAACTGATGTTCGCGGGCGGCGGCGAGATCTCCGGCGGCCAGTTGAGCGAGGATCTTCAGATAAATCGGTGCTGCGAAATTATAGCTGCTGCCCACAGCACCGCGAGCGCCCAGTACGGCGGCGGCCAGGAGCATTTCATCGATGCCGAAGGCGATATCAAAACGACCTCCATGGGCGCGCTGGCACAGCTGAAAGCTCATCAGGTCCGAATTGGTGAATTTCAGTCCCGCGAAGTTGGGAATGCGGGTGCTGGCCAGGTCAAGCAGCTCCGGCATGGAAAGCTGAACGCCGGTCATCACGGGGATATCGTAGAAATAGAACGGTGTGTCCGGGGCTGCAGCAGCGATCTGTCGGCACCAGTCGCACAGCTCGGCTGTGGAACGCGGCCGAAAATACGACGGAGCCTGGGCTGAAATCGCGTGGGCGTTGAGCGTGGCGGCGTGACGGGCAAGTGACTGGGCGTCACGGAGGCAGTTGGAACCAACATGAATGATCAGCTGCAGGGCTGTGCCTTTTGAGGTGGCGGCCCAGCGTTCGGCGAGCGCCATGCGTTCGTCGAGGCTGAGTGAATGACTTTCACCGGTGCTGCCGCAGACAAAGACACCGGAAACGCCCTGCTTCAGAAGCACCTGCTGCTGGTGTTCGACAACTGCGAGGTTGAGTTCTGCGGCAGCGTCAAAGGGCGTATGGACTGCGGCGATCAGGCCGTTAAGCGGCATGGGCGGGGTTTCCGGTGCAGAGGGGTGCGAACGGGATTACTGGAGAAATCCGGAGATTTCTGCAGGTGTGAATTTCTGGTTCAGCCGGGCGCCGAGCTGGCTGACAATTCGTGCGGCCGCGTGCGAAGCCAGATGCCCCGCCTGCTTCCAGCTCATGCCATTGGTGATCCCGAAGAGCAGAGCTCCTGCATACATGTCGCCGGCGCCGGTGGTGTCGACGGCAGCGACGGGGACACCTTCGATGGGGATTGCCTGGCCGTCATGCATGAGCAGTGAGCCGTTGGGGCCGAGTGTCATGGCGACGTTTTCAGCGTGGCGATGCAGTTCGGCAGCACATTCGATCGCGTCGGTTTTCCCGGTGAGTGCCTGCGCTTCCTGTTCGTTGCAGAAGAACAGATCAACGGGACCTTCAACCAGCGACCAGATTTCGTCGCGAAAGAGATTGCAGAGAAATGGATCAGAGGCGGTGAAGGCGACTTTGCAGTGGTGTCGGCGGGCAATCTCGATGGCGCGGTAGGCTGCAGCCTTCGTGGAGGGGCTGGTGAGCAGATAGCCCTCGATATAGACATACCGAGCCAGCCGAATTTCGTCTTCGCTGAGATCCTCTTCGCTGAGCGTCGCGGAGACACCGAGGTTGGTGAGCATTGTTCGCTGGGCATCTTCAGTAATCAGAATGGCAGATGTTCCGGACTGGCCGGAGACAGCCGCCGGGACGTCCATTCGCACTCCGATCCGCCGCATGTCCTGAACAAAGAAGTCGCCCGTTTCGTCGGCTGCTACCTTGCCGGCGAAAGCCGCACGGCCGCCGAAGTCGGCCACTGCCACCACCGTGTTGGCGGCGGAACCGCCGGCACAGCGGTTGAGCGGAATGCCGGCCAGACGCTGCAGCACCGCCTGCTGCTGAGCGTCGTCCACGAGCGTCATAATGCCCTTGTCGAATCCGGCCTGTTCCAGCCAGTTGTCAGAGATGCGTACCTGGATGTCGACGAGGGCATTGCCCACGCCAAAGACGTCGTATGACATGTTTTTGGGGTGCCTGGAAAGGGAGTCAGAGATGAAAGTGGCCGGATGATAACAAAAGGTGCCCGCAGAGTCGAAGCCGGCGATTGCCCGTGATTGCCGGGGAGCCGCCGAAATGAGAGGAACAAATCGCAGGAACTTTCTGAAAGCCGGTGCAGGTGCTGGC
>CAZLOQ010000252.1:4911-7519 GCA_964561125.1 uncultured Chitinophaga sp.
AACTCCCTCCAGGCAAAACTCGGTGACAACTTTCGGGCCAGAGGCGTTGCCGATGTCCGCGAAGCCCTCGAAGACAAAACTCTCGATGCCATCTCTGTCGCCACTCCAAACCACTGGCATTCACTCATCACCATCTGGGCTGCCCAGGCCGGCAAACATGTCTATGTTGAAAAGCCGATGAGTCATGATGTGGGGGAAGGCCGCATCTGTGTGGAAGCACAGCAGAAATACGGCGTGGTCATTCAGCACGGAACTCAAAGTCGCAGCGATGCCCAGATCGCTGGACTTCACGAAGCAATTCAGGCCGGAAAATTCGGCAAGCTGAAGGTTTCCTACGGCTACTGCTGCAAGGTACGCGGCAGCATCGGCCACAAACCCATTTCCGCCCCCCCGGCCAACCTCGACTGGAACCTCTGGCGCGGCCCCGCCGTCATCGACGAATTCCACGCCAACTACGTGCACTACAACTGGCACTGGTTCTGGAAGTCCGGCAACGGAGATCTCAATAACCAGGGGACTCATCAGCTGGATATCGCCCGCTGGGCTCTCGACACCAATCTCACACACCCCACTCGAGTCATGGCCATCGGTGGCCGCTTCCTCTGGAATGATCAGGGTGAAACGCCCAATACCATGATGGGGCTGGCTGAATACCCGAACGGGCAGCAGGTGTTCTTCAACGTCAGAAACATCGGCTATAAGGGCTACCAGACGCAGGTTGAAAACGAGTACTACTTTGAGGATGGAGGAAAGATCATTCGCGGCCTCTATTACCCCGCCGGAAGCACTCAAGGCGAAAAACTCAACCTGCCCGCCGGCAAAGTTACTCCCGGCGGAAACTGGGCTGCCTTCATCCAGGCCTGCCGCGAAGGTAAGCCGGAACTCGCCAACGGCAACGTCTACGATGCCCACTACGGCTGCGTCCTCGGACATCTCATGAACAACTCCTGGAGACTCGGACAAAAAGTCCCCTTCAACGCCAAAGCCGGTCGCTTCGGAGACAATCTTGATGCCGCTGAGCACTTTCTGAAACTCCACGAAATTACTCGAGACGGCTGCGGAGTTGCTGAAGATGGCGCTGAATACGTCGTCGGACCGTGGCTCACATTCGACCCGCAAACCGAACGGCATACCGGCGAATTCGCCGACCAGGCCAACGCCCTCCTCAAAGACCCCAACCGCGAGGCATTCCGCGTCCCCGAACCCGGCACCGTCTGACAGATCCCCGGACAGCGACCGACGGCGGGACGGGAGAGCCGAATTCAATCAGTTCTCCCTGCCCCTGTCGGACGCGCAGGGCTGCAGCCTCGCTGACGCAGCCCGTAACCGTTCACAACCCGGAAACTAATCTCTGAGAATTTCACGGAATTTGCGATGCCACGGCGATGCCGCAGTCACACGGAATTCCTTCTGAGCTTCCGGCTGAAATGACGCACGCCGTGCGGGCTTTCATGACTCAGCTTTTGGCTCGGTTGAGTTCCCTCGAAGTCCGACTGGAAGCCAGCGAGAAGCGTGTGGCAGAACTGGAGAAGGAGAACGGGGAGCAGCGTCGCGGAACAGACAATCCGCAAGGCCGTAATTTTTCGCAAACTGAGTTTCAGTACGGAGGAGCAAACAGGAAGTCTGAACCTGTCTTCGTATTCTCAACCGTTGAGACCTGCAGACGACTTCCCTGCAGAACTCAAACGCAGATCCTCAGCCGCAAGGGACTTATTCAGGCCCGGGCAATGAAAAAGGTCTGATCGAGGTGACAGCGTGCAGCTGTTCACGCAGGTCCTGCAGTCGCTGCTGGTCTGCGTCCGTCAAGGTAAGCTGCATCAGTGGATCAAGCTCCTGCAGTGCCTGCCGGGCAGCGGATCTGCCAGCGTCGATGTCTCCCGCCGAAATCATGGTGCCCGCCAGATCTGCCACGAGTTGGATGCGCTGTAAGGCGACGTCTGCTGAGAGCGACGTGAGTTCACCAGGGACCAGAATTACTTCTGCAATTCTTCCCGTCGTCTCCCACACAAACTGGTGGGTTGAAACCGGATCCGGGCCGAGCGATCCTGTGAGACGGATGCGTGCCTGGTTCAGTGCGCTGAACTGCCCTTTGGCGAATCTTTCCGCCGTGGAACCGTCTGCCGCAGCAGCAAACTGCATTCTGAAGGCGTGGGCAATTGTCAGCCAGTCGTCAATATGCCGCCGCTGCGTCTTTGAATAATCCTGTGCGCCGTCAAAGTACAATTGTCGCACACGGACGAATTCCACGAATCTCAATGGATCCTGCGGGGCCTGCATATGGTATGCCAGGGCCGCGTCTACACGCTGAAACAAGTCCCTGATCCCCGTGAAATCCGCCGTCAGTTGCTTCAGGCTCAAATACCGCAACGTGACTTCCAGATCGTTCCACGTGAGCACCTGTGAGGAATCTTCCAGGGTGTTGATGTACTTTCGAATGACCTGATTCGCAAGAAAATCAGCGTTCAGTTCAGTCTGCTCAAGATCTGTCATGAGAGGTGATTCTGAATTTGCTTTGCTGCGAATGCGAGCGTCAGCAAAGGCGACCACCTTATAAAGAAGATCCTGAATGACGCGTCGCAGAGCCTGCTCGCGAGACGCCGTAGTGCTG
>CAZLOQ010000253.1:0-7509 GCA_964561125.1 uncultured Chitinophaga sp.
GTGCCGATCCCGGCACCGCCAGCAGTTTCGGCGGAAACGAAATTTGCTGACCGCCGGGTTTTGTGCCGGGCTGCGGACTGCGAATAGCAGACGTGCACGACGTAACGCCATTTCGGTAAGGCACTTGCGCTACCGTTGAGCGTCTCAGAGTCTCTGGATGTGCCGCGCAGATCATCACTCACCCCGCCGTACTGCCGACACTCTCCCGCCGAAGCCCCGCAAACTCTCGCCCATCTCTGTCTCTCGGACTGGCTGGGTAATGAATTGTTGCGAGCGCTCAAGCGATTTTTTTCCCCGCGTTGTGAGCGCTATAGCGGAGCAGACGATCGGGTACTCTGGATGGGATTCGTCATGACTGGGACGCGCCAGCTGCAGCCATCGATGTCGGTGGCGGAGATGCTGCGACGTCACAAGCCGCTTCTGCTGAATTGGTTTCGAACGCGTGGGGAGTTTTCGGCAGGCTGCGTGGAGGGTCTCAGTGGCAAGAGGTAATTGGAGATGACAAGATGAAAAAAGCCCGTGGATTCAAGTCGTACAATGTGGCGGAAGTCGCACTCCTGCAAACACTTCCTCCGGTAGGACTCGAACCTACGACCCGGCGGTTAATCCGCCGTCGGCGGACCTGCTCTACCGAACTGAGCGTGAATCCATTCTCGGCCGACACCGGATTTCAACCATTTTTCACGGTTCATGGCGTCGGATCTTGAGGCAAATTCCTCTTGATAGATCAGAACCCATGGACCTTCGCTTCGAGACGTATGCTTCCGAACATTGTGGAGCGGATCGTTGTGCTCCAGGAGGCGGCGAGCGAGATTGTTTGTCTGGCCGGTGTAAGGTTTTCCGGACTTTTCTGAATGGAGAATGTAGACGAAGAACACAGACACTCCCATCCATCACTCAACGAAAAAAGCCGAGACGTGGTCTCGGCTTTTCAAAACTGCCCGGAAGGAACTCTCTTCGTGACACCTCAAAAAATGTCGCGCCTATTTCGATGACGCAAGTTATTTGAAGACAGTGGTTTACGCGTCTTCCTGGTTTGGCAGCCCGTGGCGTCTCTCGGCAGCAGTGATGAGTTCCAGATCAAGTGTCTGCCTGCCCGTCAATCCTGAGCGGGTTCAGCAGAAGCCGGGATCCCGGATCGGTCGAACCACGCATTGATCCACCGTGACGCAGACGATGCCGCGAGGTGGCGACGTTGGAGGTCTGGCGAAGATATCGCGGTTACAATTCCCCAAGAAACTGGCAACGGAGATTGTTGCCGCACCGTGACTCCGAGGATTCGTTCTGCGGCCCGGTTCGCGGTACTGTGGCCGGCTTTCCAGCGGGGTAAGAAAACTCTGATTCCCTGTGATTACCGCAGTTTTCAACCCCTCGCCACGGTAGCATGATGAACCCGATTTTGCATCCAATTTTGCTGTGCTGGCGTCTGTGACTCGCCAGGATCTGGCTCGACAGGTGGCCTACCTGAAGGAAGAGAACAAGATCCTGCGAGCCCGGCTGCCGGAGCGGATGGTTGCGACACCTCAGGAGAAACGCCGGTTGCTGCAGTTCGGTCGCAAGCTGGGTGTTCAGCTGCGAGGCCTGATATCGATCGTCAGTTACCAAACGTTCGTGCGCTGGATTCGGGAGAAGGAAACATCGCACACTGAAAAGAAGGCGGCCTCGGGGCGGAAACCCGGTCGCCCCCGAACGTCGGACGACATCCGGGAATTGGTGCTGAAGCTGGCCCGCGAAAATGACTGGGGCTACACCCGGATTCTCGGGGAACTCAGGAAGCTGGGAATCAAAAGTGTCTCCCGGCAAACCGTGAAGATGATCCTGAAGGTACATGACATTGATCCCGGTCCCAAGCGCGGCAAACGTTCATGGGACGAATTCCTGAAGATTCATGCGGATACGCTCTGGCAATGTGATTTTCTGTCCAAGCCGATGTGGACAGCCAAAGGGCTGGTCGACGTGTACTTGCTGGTGTTTCTGCACGTGGGTTCACGCCGCGTCTGGATTTCACCGAGCACCGTTCAGCCGGACTCCGCATGGGTCAGCCTGCAGGCCCGGAACTTCCTGATGATTGCCGAAGACATGAATCTCGCACCAGAATACATGATGAGGGACAACGATGCGAAGTTCAGCGGACAATTCGATGAGGTGTTGAAAACCAGCGGCGTGCAAATCAAGCGGACGGTCCCGATGTCACCGAATCTCCGTGCTCACGTCGAGCGATTCATCCAGACGCTGAAGTTCGAGTGCCTCAATAAGTTTGTCATCGTTGCCAAAAAACCATCTCGATCACATCTGCCGGATCTGGAGTCGCCACTACAACGAAGACCGACCGCATTCTTCCCGCGATCACCTTCCGCCGGACTTTGCGGCACCTCCAGTAGAAGCGACGACCGTTCGTCTGAACGACGTTGTATGCACTTCAAAACTCGGCGGCGTGATCCATTCCTACTCCCGTCGAGCCGCATAAAGCCGCCGCGCCCAGGTTCATGTTCGAATTGGGCCGCGATCACCGTCTGCGCTGACTGTGATTCTTGACCGCTGTTCGCCACCGGAACCTCGCATCGACTCGCTTGACGCGGCCAAACACTGTTGATCTGGAACTCATCGTCCAACGTCACCAATCGCCCAATCACCCTGATTTCGGTCACACTCTCGCAACTCAGAATATTCTTACCGGGCGGATCACTTCAAAAAGCAGAATGTCTCCCTCGGCGATTCCTGAAATCAGAGTGCACGCCATCGACCGCTCCTTCATTCGTTTTTCGTCATACGCGGAAAAATCAACAAAGTCCCACTATCCAGAATGGAATCGGCAATTAACATAGGTCACAACGCGTACCCTTGGATGAAAGAGCAGATAACCCACTCGCCCAACAACACTTTCAGATCTCATCTATGCCGAAGGTCATCTCCCTGCAGAGTTTTGTCAACCAATGCCTCGGCACCTCCGTCTCGAACAGAACGCGGAGAAGGCAAAAAATGACTATGGGGGGGCATGTGGCGGGGCTGGAGAGACTTGAGGAACGTGTTCTGCTGGACGGAACGAGTACGAACAGTCAGGTCAATGTCGCAACAGAACTAGCGAATGCAACCGCTGCAGCCACAAGCGCGGAACAGGCATTCAACTCGGCATTGTCTGGAGGGCAGGCCGCTTCGGCTGGGCTGCATGCGGCGTTTTCGACCGCGTCAGCACAAACGCAGGCGACGCTGAATTCTGCGGTCCAGGGTGCCACAACAACTCTTCAATCTTCAGTAACAGGATTAGAGTCCGCGTTTACCAGCGGCATGCAGGGCGTGCAGCAAACGAAACAAACCTCCGATGCGACGAATGCAGCAACCCTCACGGACGCGGCAGCACAACTAACGACAACGCACGCTTCATCGATTGCCGGTGCGAATGCAACCATGACCAGCACCGTTGCTGCGGCCAATAGTACCCATGATATTGCTGTGACAGGCATCAACGCGGCTCTTGAAGCCGCCACGAACAGTGCCACAGCAACATTCGACGCCGCATTTGCTGCGGCGGAAGCTGCATTTCATTCTGGTGCTGATGCTGCAGCGGCGGTCTTTACTGCCGCATCAAACGCTGCTTCTGCGGCATACACGGCCACATCGACCGCAGCATCGACTGCATATGACGTTGCCGTTGGGAATGGTCCAACCGGTGCCGGTGGAATTCGAGCGGCAGCCATCGCCTCCGCGACCTCAGCTCGTGATAGCGCGCTGGCGGCAAATCCTTCCGCAGTCTATGACGCAACGGGCCTCGCCAGTGATTCAGGCGTCATCAGCGCCACGCAAGCGGCCAATGCTCAGTTTGATGCGGTTGTGAATTCGTCCAACACTGGGTTTGACGCAGCACAATCCGGAATCATCTCCAGCTACAACAGTGCCGTCGCGGCTGCAGAGGCAACGTATTCGCAGGCGATCACAGCCGCGACGTCAATCCGAACTGCTGACGAGACGGCGGCGCAGGCAGCATATGGTCAGTCAATTCAAAACGCGACCGCGGCATACTCAAGTGCAATTGCCGGACTGCAGGCAACGTACGACGCTGCGGCTGCTGAAGCACAAAACAACTATGAATCAGCGGCACAGGCCGCGCAAAGTGCTTTTGACGCTTCTCTTGCAAGTGCCACAAGCACCTACGACAGCGCTGTTGCTGCCGCCGAATCCGCCTTTGTTGTGGCCACAACTCCAATCAATCAGGCCCACTCTGCTGCGGTTGCGGCACTGCTCGCAACTTACCAGCAGAACCTGTCGCAGTCGGCATCTCAGTGTGAGTCGGACGTGCAGCCTGCAATCGCTGCGCATAGTTCCAGTGTCGCTGCCGCCAACAACACCTACAACACTGCGGTTGCGGGATTTCAGCAGACGAAGAGCGAAGCAGACGCGGCTTCTTCAACGGCCTATCAACGACGAGTCGACGATGCGGCAGAGGACTACAACGCCGCTGTGTACGCATATTGGGCGTCCATGACCGGCGCCATGATGGGAATGATGGGGATGGGCGATCCTTCAATCCTCTACAACGCCGCCAAACAATATGCGATCGATGTGGCCTTTGCCGGTGTTGCCAAAACCGCCGCGGATGGGGCATCTTCTGTCGCCTTCGTTTCCAGTGAGCGCCCGGCGGATACAACGCGTGATCAGGCAGTCAACACGGCTGATAACGCACTAGCCGTTGCCCGTGCAAATGCAGGGAAGTCTCAGGCACTTCGGGACGCGGATTTCAAGGACAGCTACCTGAAGGCGGTGGCCGCCGAGAACGCACAGTATCAAATCACCATCAATGGTTACCGAGCGATTGCTGAAGTCGCCAAGGCGGGTGCAAAACAAGTCTTTGACAAAGCCGTCAACGAAGTCGAAGCGACAAAAGCCCACGCACTTGCGGCCGCAGACCAGACGCGATCCATTGCGATGGTCAATGCAAGTGTCGCCTATATCAATGGTGATATCGCGGCTTCGCTGACGAAGGCGAATGCCATTGCAGACGCTGAGGAAACCCGGACGAACGCACTCGCGCAGGCAGAAGGTACGTTCCTCATCAGTAGTGCATCGGCAGCAACGCAGGAATCAAAGGCCATCAACGCAGCCGGTGCCCAGGCGGTCATTTCAACTGTGACACAGGCGGTGAGTTTTCTTTCGACAATCAATGGCGCTGCGGTCTCTGCGGCAAATGCGGTGGCGAATGCCACGTTTTCGGCTGCAACAGCCAGCCCAACGACGTCGGCAGCAACATTCAACGTTGCCAGCGCGTGGCAACAGTATTCGATCGACACAGCCAGCGCAGATTCCACAGTGGCAAGTGCTGAAGTCTCTGCACTGGTCTCGTTCGCGACGGCAGTTGTCAACGCTGCAAAGGCTCAGGCCGATGCAATGGCCGACGCAGCAGAAGCACGTGTCGTGACAGAAGTCGGACATGCCTTGACAGCGACAGCAGATGAAGCGGCCGCAGCAAAAACGGCGGCGAAAGCAGTGGCTTCCGCCGAAGCAACCGCAGCCACAGCGACCGTCGCCGCCGGACAGGTTCTTGCAATTGTTGCAATTGGCGCAGGGAAGGTGTTTGCTGATGCGAACATTGATGCCTCATTGACCGCGTCAAACGGGACAATCGATGCGGTTCACACTTATGTGGTGGCTTCGATCGGCGTCAACCTTGTCGCTTCAACCGTCGCGACTGGCCTTGCGTTGCTGCGTGAGAACGGAGCGATTTCAGCCCTGACCGACGCTCAAAAGACCGCCATCAACGCTGCGCATGCTGCGACGCTCGCAAACCTCGCGGCCGATCTTTCGGGGCGGAACGCCAATGAAGCCCTGGACGATCCGATTGCAATCGCCGCAGCACAAAAAGCTGCCGCCGATGGCGTCAAAGCCGCATGGCAGAACGTCTCCAACCTCCAGGCCCGAGGCGCTTCCACCTTCACCGGAACCGGCCCCAATGGCGGCGGATTTGCAATGACCTTCGCGGGCTTCACTGCTGGAGTTGGGGATGTATTTCAGATCGGCTGGGCAGGAGTCGTAGGCGCTGGACAAGGCCTCGCAGCTTGGGCCGATGGCGTTATCCCATTCGTCAATCCATTTGAAGATTGGCTTTATGACGGCAGTGATCCCACGCTTCAATGGAGCCAATTCTTCGGCGGCGTGTCGCGAGACGCATTGCTTTTTGCGGTGAGCATAGTGCCATGGGGTCAGGCAGCGGCTGGGTCAGGTACCGTGGTGACGCACTGGGGACCTGCTGGAATGACAGCTCTTCGCAATGGCGATTGGGTTATGGTTGGTGCGCCAAATCTGGTGCGGTACGTTTTCTCGGGCGTCATTCAGCCGGGACGACACTTCCAATGGCCATGGAACTTCATTGTCCGAAACGTACCCCCTAGCACACTCAGTCATCCACCTGGATGGGAGGCGATAAAGTATATCTTAGGTCAGCGGATTTACCTGCCTTGATAATGTAATTAGAATGGTGGGGAGGAAGTTTAAGGTGATACTGTTTGCACTTATTGCTGCAGTAGCAGTTGTCGTGGATCTCGTGAGCTGCGTGCTGGGGTTGCGGCGAATTCGCGGAAACGGACCTTCAGGCGTTCCGGTAATTGGCCTATTGTTGTTCTGCGGCGCGTCTGCCGTTGGGTACCTTAACGGGACCTACTCGTCTGACATTCTTATCACGATGCTAAAGTGGTATGCGGTATTTCATTTTCTTGCAAACTTCGGGCTCCACTTGATTGTTGAAGTGGTACTAAGACTTTTCGGTCGTTGAATCAGGACGAGTGAAGGCGCCAGTCCCAGACGCGCATCAGTCTCGGGACCGTCGATAAACGAATAAACGGCAGGACGATCCAGATTTACGTGCCAAGCCGTGTGCTGAGGGTTCCTGTACTGGACTCGCTGGCGACCGTAGCCACAGCGACCGTCGCCGCTGAGAGCACAAAAGTGTCATAGAAGGTGTCAGGAACGAATGGCACTTCCTGAATCTTAACCTGTTTCTGGACATAGCCTTCTGGCGACGGAACGTGGGACTTTGAGTAACTTCAGGCATTTCGGTCGGCGTTTGACTGCGCGAGGTTCGACACGTCCGGGACGATTGCGGACGGGATGCGATGCAATCATACCAAGCAGGTCATCATACAGCAGCGGCAGATCGGTTGTGGCGGCAAGTACACTTGTTGATCGAAAGGCGTTGATCGACTGCAAGGCTCCTTTGAAGCTGAGCGATCGCGGCTCCACCAGGGCCAGCGCACACTAAGTCCCTTTGACACCAAGGACTTGCAACAAGAACTTCCAATTCCAGCCACGGGATTTGCGTTTCATCACGAGGCTCATCTTCCCGGGATGCTGCTTCAACAGGGACAAAGTAAACCGTCTGAGCCATGCCATGTTCTCCGTCCCCAGACGATTTCGGGACTTCAATCCATCCTCATTGTACGTCACGTCAAGGCTCCAGTGGCAAGTACTCTCGATCCCCCAGTGATTGCGGACACATCGCGCAAATACTTCGATATCCAGCGG
>CAZLOQ010000254.1:0-7457 GCA_964561125.1 uncultured Chitinophaga sp.
CTCACTTCTCACTTCTCACTTCTCACTTCTCACTTCTCACTTCCCACTTCCCACTGCCCACTGCCCACTCCCCACCGCCCAATCTATTCACGCCACAGCCACAGCACACGAACAACTCCCACGAGTCCCATACACCTTATACAAATAAGTCCCATCAGACCCATACGTCCCATTACCCCCTGCAACCACCAATTGCCCCCCAAAAACAGCACCGGGAGTCATCGCCGAACCGCTCACCCTTTACGGAGCGCACGTCGCGTCAACAGCCACATGGCACCTGCCTGTCGGCAGCACCACCGGTCCATACACACGCCCGCAAACTCAGTTCTGCTCGGCCAATGGACGCAGCCGGCCGGCGAGCGCCGTGAGGTCCTCAAAAGGGAGCTGTTCAAGCTGTGATTTGGACGACACAGGTTGCTTCAACTGCCGCTGGAGAAACTGGATTTCCGCCATCAGAAAACCCAGCTCCAGGCCCTCGCTGCGCCCCCGTTCCATCCCCTGTTCGAGCCCCTTGAGCCGCCCCTCTTCAAACCAGACGTCGGCCGCTGATTTCATCAACTGAGCTTTGATCATGGGATTGTCCTCGAATGTCTGATCGATGATCTGTTCAAGTTCGGAGCGGTCGATTTGGGAGGAGGCGTAGCTGAGAATGGTTGGGAGTGGTGAATCGGGGGATTCGTTACCGTTGCCGGCTTCCACCAGACGGCTTTCAAGCCCCAGAAAGATGTCGCGCAATCGCGTGGGCAGATCCGGCTGAAGCACGGAGCGCAACATTCGTGCACAGGCCAGAAAGTCCACGGTGCCCCGCAGAATGTTATCGTCCATCCGCGGCAGGTCCAGTACAGAGACGCGGAACTGAGGAAACAATGCGGCGCACTTCTGCGGAACGTCAAAAATCTCGTGCAGCGAAGGCGCTGCGGTCCATGGTTCGCTTCCGTTATAAACTACCACTGGCAGAATGCAGTGCAGCGGCTGGTTCTGACGCAGCCAGTCTTCGGCAAGGTGCACGATGTAGCGGAGCACCTGGAATGTGACGTGGGCGTCGTGGTAGCTTTTGTGCTCCAGCAGCAGGTAAATCAGCATCGGTTTTCCGGATCGCAGGCTGACTTCAAACAAGACGTCAGATCGGTGCCTGCGCAACCGGCCGTCCGTTTGACCCGGCGAAACGATGCGGAGCGTGCTGAGGTCCACTTCCTCAAGGAGCAGCGCCGGGAGGATGCAGGCCAGCAATTGCCGCGCGTAGCTGAGGTTGCTGGTGAGCCAGCTGAAAAACGCGTCGTGCCTGCTGCCTGGGTGGTGTGCATTCATTCACTAATTGAATCTGCGCGAGCTGCCGAAGTCGAGAAGAATTGCCGGGCGATGGGCGGGAATTGCGGATGCTGTTCCGATTACACCGCTGACAACGGTTGTTTCGTCCCCCCCACCCGGCAACCACCGCGCGGAACCTTCAGCACAATTCTGCAATTGCCCTACCAGCACCGCGCGGCAGCAGGCGGAATTTTGCCGAAACAGTCGCCTGCTTCAGACCGGAAAATGATCTGTTCCGTCCGGGAACTCAGAGCCCTGCGGCCACGACCGGCGGAATTCAGGGCCAGACGGAAACCGGTGTTCGTATTGCGGTTCGTCGGATCGTTCCTATTGCGGTTCGCCAGCCGGCAATTCGCCGCGTTGTTGTTCCCGCCGTTTTCTACCACCCGACGCTCAATCGACACCACCTTGTGCCGACACAGAAAACCATTCAGCTCCTGCTCATGCTCCGCCAGACTGCGGATCGAAATCAGGAAAAACTTCATTGGCATATGCCTGTACCTCCCCGAAAAAATTTTTGCAGGGGGTTCCCCCCTGCACCCCCAGTTTCAATCGCACTCCCAATTCACCCTGACACCCCAATCAACCCCGCTTCGCCATCCGTCTCCGGCACCTCCGGTCGCGGGCTAAAGCCGCGCTCCCTCCGGGCCTCCGACTCCTGGCTCCGCTCAATTGTTTGCTTGCGGTTTTTCTTCTGCTCCTTTCGCCTCCGGCGAGGTGACGGACGGACTCAGGGCCAGACGGAAACCGGTGTCCGACCTGCGGTTCGCCGGGTCGTACGTAGAGCGGCGCGCCAGCCGGCAATTCGCCGCGTCGCGGTTCCAACCGCCGCCGCGGAGCACGCGGTACTGGCCACTTGCCGCGCCTTGAGGATCAACCACCACGCTGTTTCCTTCGATGTCGCCGTACCAGTCGTGCACCCACTCAAACAGATTCCCCTGCACGTCGTGCAAACCACCAAGCCCCGGCGGCTTCGCCGCTGCGGACCGAGGACGCTTACCCGAATTCTCCACAAACCAACCGTAGTCTCCCAGCAGGCTCACGTCGCTGCCGAAGGTCCACGCCGTGCGCTGCCCCGCTCGCGCTGCGACCTCCCACTCCGCCTCTGTCGGCAGCCGAAAACCACCCCGCTCCACAAGCAAACGGCCAACACGTGGGTTATCCCCGTCTTTTTCCAGCAGCTCGGGATCCCGATAACACTGCCAGCGCTCATCCTCACCACGGTACTCCGACGTCAGCCAGCGACAGAAACCCATCCAGCCATACCAGTCCTCACCAAACACCACATCGTCCGGGCCAAGCTCCCAGGTGAATTGGCCGCTTACTTGCTTCCTCCAGCTACCCCCAGCAAACGCATCATACAGCGCCCACGTCACCTCGCGATCGCACAACGCAAACGGACGGCTCAGCTTCACAGTACGCGGTGTCTCGTCATTCTGACGGTCCAGTTCACCGCCCTCAAAATCCGGCGAACCAAGACGATACTCAGCCGCGGGAAATACCACAAACGTCAGCGAATGCTGCTGCAGCGGTCCGGGAAGGCCCAAGCCATCCAGCCCCCCGCTGGATTTTGCCGCCACGCCCACCCTCAGACGAAACCACTCCCTCACCCCACTCGCATCATACGGCACCTCCACCTCATCCAGCTTCAGCACCTCCGCCTCACGGCCCCACGTCCGCAGCAACCAACCGCTCGCACTATGCACCGCCGCACTTGGATCCTCCACATACAGCTGCTTCAAGTCCGCAATCAGCGGCTCGCGGTCTGCTTCCGCAATCTGCTCCAGCGAATAGCTGCCCAACGCCACCAGCAGTCCGTACATCACGCGCGCTTCCACACGCCTGTCCTCCCCGGTCGCCGACGCCCGCAGCACACGGCTGCGGGCCAGACTCTCCACCAACTCCTCGGCCGTCACGCCCCAGTTCTTACAACGCGACACAAACTGACTCAGCGATTCCGGATCATCCGTAATCCGCAACGCATCAAAATACAATTCCCGCTCTCCCTGCCGCAGCAGCGTGATCGCGGCGTTGGCCCGACGGCGACCCAGACGCACGCGGTCCAGCTGTCCGAGATTTTCATCCGGCTGTTCCCTTGTCAGTGCCAGCAAACCCTCCCGCACTGGACCACTCTTGAACTCGGACACTTTCGGAAAGAGGATCTCTGTCTGCTTCTGGTTCGCTCGCGTCAGCAGCCGCGCGAGCCGCTCACCATCGGCACCGGCATAGTCCGCCAGCGCGAGCGCTACCTTCTCCTGCTGCTCCGCCGTGGAACCCTCCGCGTCAAACAGCGTATCCAGCTCCGGAATCAGCTGCTTATCCATTGGCCGCAGTAGTTCACGCAGCTGTGGCTGGTATTCGGCAAAACTCTTCGAGAGTTCTTCAGCGATGAATTTTGTATCCGCTGCAGTCCACTCCACCCCACCTGCACTTCCCTCCAGACCCGCCAACCCCAGCGCCGCACGGAACCGCCGCGCCGATGGCTGCTGCTCATCCCGCAGCACCTCCAGCCACTGCGGACGCAACTCCTCCGCATACAACCGCAACCGCTCACGAATTGGCGCTACAGACGGCAGTTCGCCACTCAACAGCGCTTCACTCAAGACCGGTACCTGCGTTTTGTCGTTCCGAACAAGCACCAGCCGCGCAGGGAGTGCTGCCGTTCGCTCCTGATCCGTTGCGTCCTGCGCATCCGCTTTCTCCACCAGCGGCCGCAGCAACGGCTCCAGCCGCCCGCCAAACGTATCCGCCTGCCCCAGCTGCTCGCTCAGCTGGTCCGGCTTCACCACTCGCAGACCTTTCTCAAATTCCATCGCCCGCTGTTGTTCGATCACCCACTGCACACCGAACGTCACCGCCAGCAGCACACACAGGAGCATTCCTGATCGCAGCGCATGCCATCGCCCCGCCGCCCCCATCATCGACCGCTGCGTGGCCGTCCATAACCCCCGCGGCGTCAGACAGCTGATCTGCAGCCACTCCATCAGCGTCGGCAACTGCTTCGCTTCCTGCCGCTCCGACCACGCCGCCGACCGCTTGCTCAACACCAGCCGCGCTCGCCCCGTTCGCGTCTCCGGCAGTCGCTTCTCACGCCAGTCACGCACGCTGGGAACCAGATAGTCGTGCGTCAGCTGCCAGCCGGTGCCGCCGTCCCCCGGTTCCACCGGAGTGATCAGCCGCAGCTCCCGATCGAGTACCTGCATCAGATCCGCAAAATCTTCCGGCCGCTGCTGATATCCCGAAACTGTCCGCAAATCTGCCTCCGACCGCTGCACCTTGACGTCCAGACGCGAACTGGGCAGCAGCTCGCCCAGCACATACAACGCCGCCTGCTGGTGCCGCCGATAACGCACATCCGCCAGACCGCTGCTGAATGACTCGTCCAGAAATGTCGTCCCCACACCCGTGATCCCGCCCACCTGCCGCAATGCCTCCGGCGTCCAGTCACGACCACGAAACATGTCCGCAAACACCGCCAGCCGCACACAGATCCACCGATCCGCGTCCCGGTCCTTCAATCCCTCCACCGCCAGCTCCACAAACTCCCGCTGCTCTGCCGACAATGCACCCGCGGATTCCGGCAACCGCCCGTAAGCTGCACCGAATGTCGCCAGCACCCTCCGCGCGTGCGCCCGATCGAACAGCGCCACCGCCGCGAAATTCTGCTGCTCCAGCAGCTTCAGATCCAGCAGATTCATGAAGCGACCGACCGCCATCCAGAAGTCGTCCCGCACCATCACCAATGCCTGCACACGACCACCGTCACACTGACGCAGTGCCGTCTCCAGCTCAGAACCCGACTCCCCGCCATGCGCCAATAACCACTGCTCAAACTGATCCAGCACCACCAGCAGCTTACTTCCCGGCGGCAGCAACTCTCCCTGACGAATCTGCTGCAACGTCGCCGTCAATGACTGTTCAGGCAATGCCACCCCCAGCCGCTCACCGAACAATTCCACCAGCTCCACCCGCACATCCCGCTCCGTCCGGTCCGTCGTCGCATTCACACACACCGCCCACACATTCCCGTCCAGCAGCGGCAAGATCCCCGCCCGAATCAGCGACGACTTCCCGCAACCGCTCGGTCCATACATCACACACACACGCACAGACAGATTCAGCCGCCGACTCTCCAGTAAATTCTTCCACCACCGCACACCCTCCGGCAATCCCTCCCGCGTCCGGTCACCCGGCACCAGCTCCAGAAAGAAATTCGCGTCCTCCATCGTGAATGATCGCAAACCCCGCGGAATGATGCGCGCCAGCCTGTCGGATTCCACTGCTGCACCCGCTGCCGCCGCTGCACCCGCTGCCACTTCGGCCGCCGCAGTCGGCGGTGTCGAGTGCAGCGACACCGCCGGCGTCTCCGCCTGATCCACCGCAGCACGGCCAGGCCCTTCCGCGACAGCCGCTTTCCCCCGCGCAGCGGAGGACTCCAGCCACACTCGCAGATCGTCTGCAAATTCCGCCGCACTCGCATAGCGGTCGTCCCGCAGCTTGGCAATCGCCTTCATGCAAATCCGATCCAGCTCCTGCGGGATCCGGCTGTCCAGCTCCCGCGGCCGCTGCGGCTTCTGACGCACATCGCCGATCTGTGCCCGCAGGAGCTCCCTGTTCTTCTCTGCAAATGGGAGCACTCCCGTCAGCATCTCATAAAACACAACCCCCAGACTGAAAACATCCGCCCGCGAATCGACACAGTGGCCCTCCCCACGCGCCTGCTCCGGACTCATATACGCCGGCGTCCCCAGATATCCAGCACCCTTCCCCCGATCCTGCTCACGCAACGCCAAACCGAAATCCGTCACGTACGGCCGGTCCTGCTCGTCCAGCAGTATATTCGCCGGCTTCACGTCCCGATGAATCACGCGCGCCCTGTGCGCATGATCAAGCGCCTCCGCTATCACCGCCGCAGTCCGTGACGCCTCAGCAAAATCCAGTCTTCTCTTTTCCAGCTTATCCTTGAGCGTTCGCCCCGGCGAAATAAACCGCGTCACCACATAACACGGATACTCCACGGATCGCTCCGCGCCCATCACCTGCACAATCTGCGGATGATTCAACCCCGCCAGCACCCGCGCTTCACGAATGTAATCCTCCACCGAAATCAACGCGCGACCACCCGGTGTTTCAGGTTCCAATAACCCAGGCCCCGGTACCTTGATCGCTACCTCAATCCCCAGATCCGGATCCCGCGCCAGATACACCACCCCAAAACCGCCCCGACCCAGCTCCCGGATCACACCGTACTTGCCGATCTTCTGAACACGCCCCCCAGCATCGCTCGCCGGCAAATCACCCTTTCGCAGCACCCGTGTTGGTGCAATCGCACCCGCCGACTCCTGAACATCCACAGGCTTCACAGGCCGCACGGCCTCTGCCGCCGACGGACCGTCTTCAGACACCGGCACCAGCCGCTCAATCCACTCCGCATACCGCGGAAATCGCTCCAGCCACCGCGCCACGTCCACCGGCCACTCACCACGCCCCTGCAAACATTCCAGCTCCGCCTCCAGCAATCGCCGAAATCCCTCTTCCCGATACTCCACCGGCAAATTCAGCAAACAATACTCCAGCCGCGGAGTCACCTGACCCTCGCTGTAAAGCTGCTCCAGCCGATCACACACCACATCAATCTGATCCCACATCCCGTCGTCCGCACCAAACTCCACCAAATGCGCAGACAACCCCTCCGACCCCGCAAACCGCTGCAATAACTCGTCCCGCGACAAATCCCAGTCCCACATCACGGCACCTCTTCCCACTCACAAAACATGACCCACAAAGACCAACACCCACGCCACCCGCTTTCAGCGGTACGGCGCAAGCCGTCCGGTAACGAAACCCGAAACTTCCTGTCCCCACCGGACGGCTCGCGCCGTACCGCTACGAACGGGAACCGAAAGCCCATCACATCGGTCCTTCGCCCCACGCATCCACCACCACAGCTTACCCCCAAACCCCTCTCATCAACAAACCCGCCCACCCAACATTTCCCCCGACAACGAAAAAAAAGTAACCGTTCACAGCCGCGTTACGGAAGGGGAGTAAGCCGACGAGATGGCGAGCCCCGCAGCCCCCGACGGGCTCGCCCCATCGGAGCTCAAGGTTCCCAGCTACCCCCCCCCCCCCCCACCCCCCCCGCCCCC
>CAZLOQ010000255.1:0-7431 GCA_964561125.1 uncultured Chitinophaga sp.
TCCGCTGCAGTGGACCTTGGGTGTGTGCTGCGCCTCTGCCTGCGGGCATTCTGTGAAAGCCCGAATCATGGTCCCGCAGAGCCAGACAGAAGGTTTTCAGCCGGGAAAAAGTTCTGGATCCTGGACGTCCGGTATACCTCCAGTGCCTGGTTACATCGAAGAGCGTGGGTAGACGGACTTGAGTTTGTTGCGCGCGTCACCGATTTTCATTTGCCAGTGAACGCCGCGTTGCGTGGAGTTGACATCGGTGGATCAGGCGGCTGTTTCTTCGCGAAGAGTCTGTTCGTCAGGAAAGCGGCGGCCGTCCACGCACTGTCGGCTGACTGAGCTGAATTCGTTCTCGGCGATGTTCGGTCAACAACTTTGCGAGCCAGCAGCCGCATCGTGATGACCTGAACTTCCTGACCACCGTCCGGAATATTGGGTGTCGGCTTGTAAGTTCGCTTCGGCCCATTAAGCGTCTCTTCGAATCCACGCTCCACCTGTCTTCTCCGAACATCTTCCACGGTCTGAGTGCGACAGTCGAACGCTCCTCATTCGAGAGACGAGCGATATACTTCTTCTGCAGGAAACACCTTATTGTGACACGCAGTCTGACACATATCGCCAGTTAACAATACCCCGGTCTCCTGAAATGACCAAGCAGTAGCCGGCGAACCTCCGCTTCAGACGGGGCAAGCCCGTCCGGGAGCCCCGGTTTCGCGTTGTCGCGGGTTAGCCTGTGAACCGCACGATTCAGTCGGGCAAGCCGACCGGCGGCGAGAGCAGCAGCCCCCGACGGGCCTGTTCCGTCGGAGCTGAAGGTTCCCGGCCAGACCGCGCCGCAAACAGCTCATGTTGGTGATCACAGCGACCTCGGCGGATGCACTCCTGGAATCATCACATTCCAGCACAGCATCCCCGCTGCTGGAAAAGTGCGATCAAATCTCACTGGAACTGACAACCTGCCGGCGTCAGGAAACAAAAGACATTATATCGATTATAGAAGAACTCCGCATTGAATCTGGAAGGCTGAGCAAGTCCGCGACAGCCAATCAACAGCTCGACCGTCTCGCTCCGATCGATGTCTCGTCCGTCGGCTGAGACAGCCGAATAGACGACTTCAGGAACGCCACCGCTGGTTAACTTCTGAAAGTACTTATTTGCGAATGATGAGGATGGAACGGAGTAATGCACGTGCCACTGCAGGTTCTGCGGGGCTTCAATGATCGCACTTGACGTGTTCGAAAAACACACAAGCATGCATTCGCGGCAGCTTCGCTGCGCGATTCGGCGAGCAGTCGCTTCAAACGAGGCTCCAAACTGAAATGCAAGAGTCTTGACTGTACTGGCCGAAATCGGTCGACTGTTCGATTCCTGATCGAAGCGATCTCCCAGAAACAGCAAATCTGCGGCGACCTGATTTGCTTCCTGCTCAAACAGGAGGTGAGTTCCATAACTCATGCCCTTTTTGTCGCAGACATACAACGTGTTCTGATGGCCTGGGAGGATATAGTGCCCGACCTCGTGCAGGACGCTGAATTTTGTGCGACGTTCATCGAGTGAAACATCGGTCGCGACGAGGCGATCATGAAACGAAATCATGGCTCTGGGAGCGGTGCCGACGAACGTCTCTTTTACCTCCCTGGGCAATTCGCTCATGAAATCAAAACGCAGATACTGCAGTTTCAGATAGTCGAGCAGGTCCCTGGGATTGACCTTTTCTTTCTGCTGATGCCCGGTTTCGCGCAGCAGGTACTCGATGAGCTCCTGAGATTCGAGATGCAGAAAACCGGCAACAAACTCAGTCATGTTTGTCGGCACTCGCCAGTTCAAGCAGTCGGCTCCGGATAGACTCACAGACAGCAGAACTCAATGGCTCGCCATGGGCCGCCATGGCAAACGGATTACTGCCTTTGAGCGTCGACAAACTCTCGAAGTAGCTCCGGATCAGCAGCTCACGGTCAGGACTTCGCTGCGCATTAATGTCCGCGAAAAGTTCATGGTGCTGATCAATCAGTCGAATCAGAGTGTCGGTCGCTTTGTTCTGGACTGATTTTCCATTCTCCCATCGCGTGTAACTCTTGTCGCCGGCTCCAATGATCTGAGCCATCTCAACAGCATTGAGGCCGGTCTTCGCTCGTACCAGCCTGATTTGCTCTGGAGAAAGAAGTCCCAATCGTTGATATCGAGTGTTTTCGATCGCCCTGCTCAGATCGTCGGGAATGATCTCTTCCCCGCAGGAACTGCAAGCCTGCCAGCTTGCGTTGGCAATTCGGATGTCACCGCCCGGTAGATTGGGTGGCACTGCCATGACAAACGTCCCGGACTTGTCGTCGAGTGCATCCTGACCACAGATGGGGCATAAATGTCGCATTGGATAGCGTGCCTGTATGTCAGCGTTTCGGATGTGAAGACAGCACCAGCAGCAACTGACCGGTCCCCCGTGACTGCTGAAATGTCACTTTGATGTAAAACAGGCGATCATCGATACGAGGATTCAACACAAAAGATCGCTGCCCGATCATGCCAGGAATGGCATCAAGAATGACCAATTTGACGCGTTTTCCTGCGTCGATCCATGCCACAATCTCGTCGCAGATATCCGATTTTGTGAGGTGATATCCAAGCAAGTCAAACTCCACAGTCGTGGTGGTCCTGACCAATGCTGGATCGGAAGCAAGGCGGCGTATCTCCGTCACCTCTTCCTCAATTGCATTGTTTTCGGCCATTTTAGCCATCCATGGTGCATTGTAAAGGCATCTCTGGTATCAAATGATACCGTCAACCTGCCAGAAGGCCATGAGAACCGCAAAAGATGTCATCTCAATGACCAGGAATGGAACGAATATGCCGATTGTCATGGACTCCCGGACCGATGCGCAGTCGACGCAGGGCAAGTCCGGGTATTTCAGAAGTCCATTTTCTGCTGACTCGTGGCGGGGGATTTTCTGGATTTGCGGGGGGCTTGGGGTTTGGTAGTTGACCTGGTGGCCTGTTCGTCGAGCTCAAGGAGACGGGCGAGCACCTCGCCGGGGCAGTGAAGACGCCACCCGTGAGCAGGCCACACCATTTTGACAGACGCCCCATCCCAACCCGCCCGATTGATCGCGGCAGTTGGCACCCTACATGCTATTCCCCAATCATTTCATTGGCAAGCTGAACATCAGCTGGAGTACTCACAGTGAATTCTGCTCCCCGTTCTCCACGTGCTGTCATGATGGAGTGACCGCGACATCCAGTTTATGTGCTCCTCCCAGCGGTCCCACTACCATGTCCATCCGGAAAACGCTGATATCCTGCCGGTCAGCTCGATCAGTGAGCTGATGTTCATGGTCTTCGGCCATTTAGCACATCACCTACCCTTTTTCTTTCGGGGCAGTATTGTTGGTTGTGGCGCAGGTTCGCTCCGGGCCAGTCGTTCTCTCGCCAGCTGAATGGCCTGATGCAGTTTCTTTTCCAGCAACTTCTTCGGAGGCAGTTCGGTCAGGTACTGAGCCACTCGAATTCCGCTGTCGTTCAGACGCAGCAGTTCGACGTGGTGACCGGTCAGGCCGAGGAAGTCCAGAAAGTACGGATCGCGGAACACCATGTCGGGCGACAGTCGATCTTCGTGCCGCAGAGCGGCGATGTCATGGGCAATCAACGCATCAGGTTTCCTGGCGACGGCAGTGCGCTCGTAAAGCAGGTGGTCGATTTTGTGCCGCAGCGTGCGGACGCTCCAGCGTTCAAGGCGGCACATTTCCGCGTAAAAATCCCGTTTGAGCTGGTCTTCGATTGGGATGATCTCGACGAAGTGGCTCCAGCTCAATTGTCGCGACAGCGTCGCGACAATCTGTTCATCCGGTCTGCAGCACATCCTCGCGAATCCGTTTGCCGATCTGCCAGTACATGCCGACCAGAGCCGCGTTGACAGCCCGGGCAGTCTGTTCGCGGGCGGATTCGATCAGCGAGCGGATGTCGCCGAGCAGATCAGTGCGGACAGCCGGACTGGATTTCCGACTGGTCAGAGCCGTTTTGCTGGATTTCTTTTTCGCCATGTGAAGATGTGAATCTCCGTGCGTGGTGCAACGACATCAGTGTTCAATCAGCCCGACCGTCACCAGTTGCCCGAACCACTGATCAATCTCCGGACCATCAAATTTTTCGCCCTTGATCTGCTTCAACTTCTGTACGGTTCGTTCTTTCCATGGACCGTGGCCGCCCTGAGCACGGACCCAGCGGTAGCTGTAATCCAGCGTAGAAATGAGTTCCAAAGTGCGCGGTTCCATAGCGCCCAGCGCGTTAACCACAGTTTCGATGGCAGACTGATACTGTTCCAGGGCTTCGCTGTGAAGTTCCCTGACGGCGCGCCAATTTACTCCGGGAGCAAAATCGGAGTAGCGAGGTTTGTTAGATTGATCAACGACGATACCATCTGCCTGAAGCCAGTCCAGTGTGCTGGTTACGTCATCACAGTATGGTCCGAAATGGTGAATGCGGAAGGAATACAGCATTGGCACCCCAAGCACCTTCAGAAAATAAACCAGTTTCTGGATTGCCGTTCGTCCAAGATAACAGCTCGGGCAGGATTGCTTTGCAGCGTCAATAACGGCCCCAACGACTGCATGTTCCCATCGATGCTCAAATAGAAGGCTCATTTCCACTCTCTCCCCTCTGTACTTCCGCAGTATTCCCCGGAAATTCTTGCAGAATCAGGCGTTCTGGTAAATCTCACGACATCGCATCACAATTTGTTCCCGCAAGTCACGGTCCGATACGTCGGCAAACAAGTATCCGACGCGAAAATCTGCAGGCAGCTTTTCCAGCAACTGGCTTTTTTCCCCCAGTGAATAACGTTTTCCTCGATCGATCAGAGGAAAGTCAATGCGGTCATCCCGCTGGTCGGACGGACAGGCAATTTTGTGAATGGAGACAGTTTTCTCCGGCAAATCGGTGAGGAAGGTGACATCCGAAAATTCAGCCTGAATCTCCTGGAAAACTGTGCCAACTTTTTTAAGGCCAGTATCCCATCGCTGAAAATGCGAGTAACGAAACCGGGGTTTCGAATTCGGACAACCGACGAGGCGGCGTGCGGCGTTTTCTTCGGCCGGACATGGAATTCCCTGAATCTGTTTCATCCGGCCCCCATGGTCAGGGGCATAGGTATCCAGTGGCCTTTGCTCGGCCTTCAGGGCTTCAGACAAATGAAGCTGGAGTGGAGAGGTATGCGTCGGTATTTTCGCAATCCGCTGTTTCTTCTGGTGTCCACCGATCGGGTGCTCGTGTCGTTTGATCTGCTCAGGACCGCACAGCTGCTGGTCACCTGACTGGTCTTCCGCGCGGAAAAGCCGGTTTTCGACAGAAACTGAAACATTTTTCCGAAATCGCGCCGTCTAAGTGCTCGGCTGGAGGCTTAAGAGAATGTCAGGTGGCAAATGGTCTGCTGCCTCATCGCTCCGACGGCCTTCCGGCGCGTCTTTCCATGAAAGTCTTCATCATGAAACCGGTTACTGCACGCGACGTGGCACGCCTCTGTGAGGGGCTGGTC
Source organism: uncultured Chitinophaga sp. (assembly GCA_964561125.1). GTDB lineage: Bacteria > Planctomycetota > Planctomycetia > Planctomycetales > Planctomycetaceae > SXXK01. Next base: position 5,510 of record CAZLOQ010000255.1, read on the forward strand.
ACCGATGCGGACGAGCGGGATCACATTTTTCATGCGCTCGCCGCCGATCCGGACCTTGAACGCTTGTTTCTGCTGCTCACCGATGATCCGGACGATGAATCGCCGGAACAGGCAGCCTGGCTGGATGATGCCACCGAATTTCAGGCGCTGCTGGAACGATCCCGCATGTGTGGTCTCAGCCGCGGTCTACCATCGACCTCACTTCCCAGCCCGCCTGCTGTCAGCATGAAATTCCCCTGGCGCAGCGATCGGGAACCGGCTACCTGCTCCTTCATTCCGCTCGCAGATCGACCGGGCGTCTGGCGTCTGAGCACCAGCCTGCCTGCTCATGTGCGAGTGCTTGCTGTCGTTGTGGCGGTCTGTCGGTTTGAAAATTCTGACGATCTGACATACCGCAATGTTCATGCCGACTGGAGTTCACGTCCGCAGACTGCTGTGGCAGAAGAAACAGGCCGGGTGATTCGCGGCGATGGATCACCGACGACGCTGGCCGCCAAAGCGGCTTCAGGCAGCACTGAACATCGCGGCGACACAGTGAATCTTGTTGTCGCTGGAAACCTGCCCTGGTCCGCCCGAGTGATTCGGTCGAAGCCGAAGGACCCGCAGAATGATATACCGCCCTTACCCCTGCTGTTCACGGCCTTCGACGCTCCGGATCACGCTGTCGCACATGAGGCGCGGCTGATGCTTTCATCCTCGGATCTGGTGATCGATCTGTTCCCCGGCTGCATGTCGCCCGTGCACCGCCTCGAAGTCCGGCCCCTGCCGCTGAACCAACTGTGTCGCCTTGGCTCTGTGGAATCCGCCGTGCTGATCGGTTCACATCCGCACAGTGTACGCATGGCCAACAGCGTTGCCGATTGCCCGGGCGAATACCTCGTCAACCTCGCCGACGCTGAAGTCCGCGAACACCTCGACCACACCGACTCTGTTATCTGCCTGCAAGTCGTTGAGCTCGACGGGGAGGTGCAGTCATGACGGGCAATTTTTCTCCAACTGGCAACACGGAAAAGTCGACCTGGGAAGAACTTGCAAACAAGGCCGCTAAAGGTGATCGCGAGGCTGCAAACGAACTGGTGACAACGGCGCAGCCCTGGATTTCGGCCAGGGTAAACTCTGAATTTAAAAAGCGAAAGCATTTTTCTGTGAATGCTCCAGATGATATTAAGGAGATTGTTGCGAACGTAAACCTGATTCTGCTGAAGAAGTTGCCCGTGACTTCCTGGGAGCGATTCCCTTCGGTGGCGGCGTGGCTGTCGACGGTCATCGCGCGAGAGGTGGCTCGGTTCATCCGTCGCACCCGCGGTCATCTGCCCTTGACATCAACCAGCCCGGACGGTGAAGAACTCTGCACCCACGAGCCCGTGGATAAAAATGGCAGCCCGGAAGAGCTCGCCCTGCGTGAGGAACGCCGGGCTCAGGTTCAGAAATGCATCTCAAAACTCCCGGAACATCTGCGGGAAGCCTTGATGTGCAGGTATCCTGAGGAATTGAAATTGACTGCAGAGGAGGCGGCACTTGCTCTGGGGCTTGCATCTAAAGCCACCTACAAAGATCGCCTGGCGAAAGCACGCAAGCTTCTGATGGAATGCCTGCTGCGGAGTGGGGAATCCGAGCAATAACGTGCCGCATACGCGCCGCACATCATCCCCTCCCCCTGAACCGACTCCCCCGTCACAACTCGGGCGTCAGTCAATCGGACGCCCGAGTCGTACCGCTTCCAGTCTGCGTCGGCTCCCACAGCCTCGCTCAGTCGGTTGCCGGCCTCGATTGACCAAGGTATAACCGGGTGCAAAACTCCCTCCGATCCAGCAGGAAGTCTGCCCTCAATGACCGCAGTTCTGCATCAGCTGAATTCGTGGCTGAAGACGTCAAATTCTTTTCCGACGCACTTTCTCAGCCAGCACTGCCCGCTGCTGCGC
>CAZLOQ010000256.1:0-1574 GCA_964561125.1 uncultured Chitinophaga sp.
TGTCGTTACCGGACGGCTCGCGCCGTACCGCTTCTATTGGGTGCCGAAAGCAGGTGGCGTTGGGGCGAGCCCGTCGGGGGCTGCAGTGCCCGACGCCAGTCGACGCACCCGAATGGAGCGCACGTTGTCGCGGGCTATCCCGCAACACCGCCACCCCGCAACACCGCAACACCGCAAAACCCCGGGCTCCCGGACGAGCTTGCCCCGTCTGAATCCAGGGTTCGCCGGCTGCCATGTGAGCCTGTTTCACCGGCCCCCGGTTGCTCCCCGCTCGGTAAGGTGGCTGTGAACGGTTACACCGAACCTGACCGAGACAGCAGGCGCTGATCAATCACAGGAGTTCGCGGGGTTGGTTGTCGGGTGTGTCGGGATCAGCGGCTTCTCCACCAGCATTCGAAGGGGGCCAGCAGCCTGCGATTCACAATCGAGTCTGCTTCCAGCCCGAGACGCTTGTACAGTGCATCGTGATAACTGATCAGTCGGTGAGCGTGAGCCCATCGCAGTTGACTGTCGAGGGCTGGCTGAGAGCCTGTGAGATTCCATTTGGAACAAAACCGTGAGAATCCACGACGGATCCATTCATCACTCCACCGCTGGCGGAAGAAGATTTGATCTTCATCTGCGACTGACTGAGGCAGCACGACCGTCAGCCGCGCCTGTGGTTCAATCCACATCGTTCCGCCCGCCTGCGAAATCTGCAGACAGAAGTCGGCGTTCTCCGGCATGCTCGGAATTTCCGGATCGAACAGATCTGTATTCCTCAGCCAGTCGCGATTCAGCAGAAAGCCATGCATTTCGATATGTTCGGTCATGTGGCGACTCAGACGATCCGGCGTTCGGCCCTGTCGCAGCTCGTGGGTCTGCACGAGTTGGCGACCTTCGCGACCTTCCACAATCCGGCATTGTCCACCCAGCATGTGAAGTCGGGTTTTGTCGTCTCCCTGTCGCTCAAGGTAGAGCGGCGCCACGACAGCCGCATTGGTTTCGTCGGAGCAGGTCCGCAGCGCCTGCAGCCATCCCGGGGAAAACTCAACGTCATTTTCGACGAACACGAGGTGTTGCTGACGAAAATGCGGCATCGCAAGGTGCTTTGCCTGGTTCGGGGCAAGTGGCTGTTCGACTCGCAGCAGCTGGATTCCGGGTTCGCGTTCGGCCTCGCTCCGCAGGGCATCGCGGACTCGTGGCGGAGAACCGGCATCAACGATCACGATGTCCCTCGGGGTTGGGGTGTTGTCAAGCAGGCTCCGCAGGCTTGCCAGGCTCTGCTGATAAGTCTCTCGCTGGGTAACAATGATCTGCGCAATTGGTGGAGTCAATTCAGCCTCCGGGCTTCATAATGGTTTTTGCTGCAACTTCCAGTACCTCGAGATTCCTCAGCAGGCGGGTGCCCGGCCACGATCGGGATTGCCAGCGCCTGAGCAGGTGCACGAACTTCGGGTGGCCCAGCAGCCAGCCCAGTTCGGGACGAAGCACGACCGCCACAGGACAGGTTTCCCGCTGGAATCCGGCATGAGCCTTGAATCGATCAACGCCGGATATTTTTTTTAATGCTACGGCGCCCACCGAGAATGCCT
>CAZLOQ010000256.1:1584-7409 GCA_964561125.1 uncultured Chitinophaga sp.
TGAATCGATCAACGCCGGACATCGCAGGAATCACCTGACGTCCCACCGAGAATGCCTCGATTTCGGGCCGCAGCATTTGTTGACGCGCCACTTCGAAATACAGCGCGTGCGTTGGACGGAGTGATTTGTGAACTTCCGTCCGGTACATCTGCAGTCCATGACTCATTGTTCCGTTGCTCCAAACCAGCATCACGGCTGCCAGTTCACCCGTGACGGTCACCATTCCCCATGCTTCGAGGCCCGAGACCATCGCGGCCGACTCACAGATTGCACTCCAGCGGTATGATCCCCGTTCCCACGAGATTGACTGGCCCCGCCTCTGCATCGATTCGACATAAGGCGCGACCCCGGGTCGAACCAGTTCCCGCCATTCGATTCGTCGTACCTCACCTGCCCTCAGAGCGGCTCGCGCCTGTTGCCGAAACTGAGGCTGCAACGAATGCCAGCCGTAGTTCCGATCGCGAATCACAAACGCGGAGACATTGACACCCGTAGAGTGCACGGGCGAAAAAACCGCCGCGATCCGGCCCGATGATTTCAGCATACAGGCAATTTCCGTTGTGTCCTTATCCACCGGGAGCACGCCCGGGACGGCCATCAGGCTCAGGCTCGTTTCGCCGACCCACAGGGTGTTGTCAACGCACTCCGCATACCGTCCCTGTGCACGGTAGAAGTCTCGCAAAGCACCGAGCGGTGATTCAAACACTGCGACCTCCTGAGCGACCGTCGCACAAAGACGGCGAATCAATGATTGCTCTGTTCTGAACCGAAGACTTCATGGTGGACAAATCCATGCCGTGTCGATGAAGGCCGACAAGCCACATCCGACTGGCTGAGATGCCGGGGATAACCGCGATGTTAAGCACTTCAATCAGCCTGTAACGCAACAGGGCAATCGTACACGTCAAACACAAGGGCAAACCAGTGACGATCGCGCGGGCTCAGCAGATTCCGCCGCAACGAGGACACTCACGGGCTCTTCCGGTTTTCAGGAAAACTCCGCTGTCGACTGCTGTCTGAACAGCGCTGAAGATTTTCAGAACGAACGGTCAGGTGCCGCGTGTGCGGCAGGCACACCATCGCATTCTGACAAAGTCAGTCTGTTGTTTCGGTTGCGTTGAGCTCAGCCGGAGCATCCTGAAGAAGCCAGAGTGGTTCTTCCTGGTCGCTGGAACGGGTTTGCAGGATTTCGCAGGGCTGAAAGCGATTCTTGTAGTTCATGGACTGACATTCGCGGATGTAGAAGCCCATGTGCAGGTATTGTCTGCCATGCTGTCGGGCGAAGTCGATTTCCCTGAGGACGGACCACGTACCCAGGGCGAAGCTGCGAAATTCGGGATCATGAAAAAAGTAGACGCTGGAGAGCGTGTTGGGGGTCACATCAACGAGACCCACGGCGATGAGCTTGCCGTTGAGGCGATACTGGAATTCCCGGGCGAAGCTGAATTCGCCGTCGACAAACGCTTCGGCATATTCGCGGCGTTCAATCTGTCGCAGAGGCCACTGGCGGCGCTGATGCATGTCGGCGTGGTAGAGGTTGTAAAGCTCAAGATGTTCCGGAGTGACGCCGGGTTTGCGGACGTGGAGCTGGATATCGAGTGATTTGGTGACGCGTGCGAGCACGCGGCGCTGATTGCGGGAGGGCTGAAAGTCGCCCACGCAAACCCGCAGACTTTGGCAGGCTCGGCAATTCTGGCAGGCAGGGCGAAAGAGCGTTCGGCCGAAACGTCGCCAGCCCCGGTTGAGCAGCTGTTCGTAGCGGGTTTCGGAAAGACTGGCTGCAAGGCGGTAAACGATATGAGTTGTCTGGCCGGGGAGATAGGAGCAGTCGTCGGGGGCACCTGGAATTTCCAGTTCCCACGACTCGTCATCCTTTGAGATTGAGAGCAGGGACATGGTACAATCCTGATCTGCAGCCGTTGTGGCAGCAGGTAATTTCCGGGGTCATCCGCGTTTCCCGGTATTCTCTCTGGCGGAAACTGCGGATTCCACCTCAATCGATGAACTCTCACGGAAATCCGCGGGGATGACGGGGGCAGTCGGGGGCGAAACGTGCAACAGGCGGTTCAGGAGTGTGTAGAGCGTCTGCTGTCAGGTGGCAGTCTGACGGCCGGGCAGACTGCGCAGGCAGCCGGCGCGATCATGGACGGCGAATGCGAACCGGTGGACATTGCCGCCTTTCTGACGGCCCTCGCCATGCGGCCGCTGGAGTCCGCAGAGCTCTGCGGGGCGGCCGCAGCGATGCGACAGCGGGCCTCGGTCATCCCCACCTCCCGTTCACCGCTCCTCGACACCTGCGGCACGGGCGGTGATCGACTGCAGACCTTCAACATCAGCACTGCAGCGGCGATCGTGGTCGCAGCCTGCGGGATGCCGGTCGCCAAGCACGGGAACCGCAGCGTGTCCGGATCCAGCGGTTCAGCTGATGTGCTGGAATCGCTCGGGGTCTTTATCGGGATGACACCCGAACAGGCCGGGCGGTGCCTCGATGACGTGGGGCTGACTTTCTGTTTTGCGCCGCTTGTTCACGGAGCGATGCGGCATGCCGCCCCGGTGCGGCGCCGGCTGGCCTTCCCGACGCTCTTCAATCTTCTGGGGCCGCTCACCAACCCCGCAGGCGCACGGCATCAACTGATCGGCGCGTCCAGCGAAGCCCGCGCAGAACTCCTTGCCGCAGCGCTTGCCGGTCTGGGGACCGACCGCAGCTTCGTGGTCTGCGGCGGCGGACGACTCGACGAAGTTGCTCTCTGGGAAAACACTCTGGTGTTTGAAGTCTGTGGACAGAACGTGCACAGTTTCCGCTGGCAGGCAGCCGACTTCGGGCTGCCGGAATGTTCCGTCGACCAGCTCCACGCAGCCGGTCCGGCGGAAAGTGCATCCCTCATTCGCAGTCTGCTTGCAGGTACTCCCGGTGCCCCCCTGAATATCGTGCTCGCCAACGCCGCCGCTGCACTCCTTGCAGGCTCCGCCGTCACCACTCCAGCCGCCGGAGCAGCCCGGGCCGCAGAAGCCGTGCATTCCGGCGCGGCCCTGCGAAAGCTGGAAGAACTCGTCGCATGGACCAGCCAGCTTAAACCCGCTTCCTGAATCTCTCCCGACGGAAACGCATTCCCCGGAAAGACCGCCAGCCATGTCTGCTGCCGAACCCACCGAAGACATCCTGCGACAGCAGCTCAGGACCCTCTACGCCGACCCGCAGGAACTCGAACGCGCCGTCGCCGGTCTGCGGAGTCTGGGCCTTGTCACCGGTGGTCCCGCCACCGCTCGCGGTGCAGACATCGACCTGCTGCGACGCGATCGCTGCGGCTTCCCCGAGGTCGTGTTTGGTCCCGGCAAGCCCCCGGAACTGGTGACGGACATCTTCCGCCAGCAGCGTCAGTCCGGCCAGGATTCTCTGGCAACACGCGTCTCAGCCACCCAGGCTACTGCCGTTCTTTCCGTGTTCCCGGATGCAATTCACAGCCCGGTGGCCGGCACCATCCGGCTCCGCAGTGACCCATCACCGCGTGAAATTGCCGGCCCGGTGCTTGTGGTGACGGCTGGCAGCAGCGACCGCGCGGTGGCCGAAGAAGCCATGGAAACACTCCGCTGGATGCACGTTCGCTGTGATTTGATCGAGGATGCAGGGGTGGCCGGACCACACCGCTTCCCACAGCATCTGCCACGACTGCGGGAAGCGGCAGTGATCGTCTGCGTGGCCGGTATGGAGGCCGCACTCCCCGCAGTGCTCGGTGGATTCGTTGCCTGCCCCGTGATTGGCGTCCCCACATCCGTAGGCTACGGGGCCTCACTGCAGGGCCTCACTGCACTGCTTTCCATGCTCACCTGCTGTGCCTCCAACGTGGTGTGTGTGAATATCGATGCCGGCTTTCGCGGTGGCTATGCAGCAGGCTTGATGGCAGCGGGCATGTCGCGAAAGTAACTTCAACGGAAACCACACGATGACCGGTGCAACCTCAACATGGCTGGATCTGCCACTGCTCCGCCGCGAACTGATCGAGACGTCCCGCGGGCGACGACTGTGGGTCATCCGTACAGTGCTGGCAGCTCTGCAGATGCTGTTCGTCGTCGTTAATTACGATGACCTGACAGACGCCACAGGCAGCATCGGAGCGTTTGGGGGTGGTCAGGAGATCGCGGCTGTGCTTATCATCTGCAATCTGATCGCTGTCTACCTGTTGCTGCCGCTGACAGCCTGCGCTGCGATTGCCTCTGAACGTGAACGACAGACACTGCCGCTCCTGCTGATTTCCCGCATTTCAGCCGGACGACTGATTCTGGAGAAATTCCTCGGCAGTCTGATCCCCGTGCTGACCTTGATGGCCCTGAGTCTCCCGTCTCTCGCGCTGGCGTATTCGCTGGGAGGCCTGTCACCGGAGCTGCTCGCCGGCAGCGCTGCAGCCATGCTGGTCTCAGCAGTGCAGGTGACCACAGCAGCAATCTTCTGGTCAGCCGTATTTCGCACCTCTCTGCAGGCGTTCTCGGCAACGCTGGTCACCCTGCTCGCCTTCCTGATCGTCCCGGCCATGCTGCAAATACTCTGTGGAATCGGTTCCTCCGGTCGTCTCTTCGGGCTGCCGATCGATATTTCTTCGCTGTTTATCGGCTTCTGGGAATTGCCGTGGCAGGTCCCGATGCCGCTGAACGATGCCGTGATGCTCTGCCTGCCCCCCCTGACAGTCGGCGGCATCCTGCTGGCGGGGGCCGTAGTGGTGGTCAGAAGATATCGCTGCGATGCACCGCTCTCGCGATTCCCCAATCCCTTCAGAATTCTGCGTAAGCTGATCAAAGGTCTGATCAACAGAACCGCGCCGGCAACCTCCGCAAACCAGACCACCGACACAACGCATTCACTGCCGCCGATGCGGGTCCCGGCAGACAGGCCCATTGCCTGGCGCGAATGTGCCGCGTCCGCAACATTCAGACCGCAATTCTTCATTCTGTTGGCGCTGTTGATCCCGTTGGCCCTGTGGCTGCTGATCGGGTCTGACCTGAACTTCAGACCAACTGAGGCCTTCGCGCTGCTCAACGGCATCCTGCTGATTTCTGGTGCACTGATGGTGCTCGGCGTCGGTGCTCGGTCCTTCGCCCTTGAACGCGACAGCGAAACTCTCGCTGTGCTGCTGACGACCCCGCAGCCCACAACCGAGCTCGTCATTCAGAAACTGGCTGCCGCCCGCCGCTCAAGACTGCTGTTCATGTTCGGCCTCGTCGTGCTTGCAGCCATCCGACTGCTCGACCCCCTGCTGATGTTCATCGACTACGAATACAATCTGCCACGGCAGACCTTTGAACCTCTGGGGCTGCTGCTGGCCTGGGAACACCTGACCCTCGTCATCTGGGTCTCAATCGCCTGGTCGCTGTCTGCCCGCACCACACTTCGCGCGGCTGTCGGAACCCTTGCGACGATCTTCGGATACTGCCTGCTGCATTTCTTCGCGATGTATCTGCTCCTTGAAGTCCTTGAACGCCCCTCCGACGTCCTCGCGACCGGCCTGCCCCTGATTGCCTGGATTTCGATCATGGTCGATGAGGTACCTCGGGGAGGTGAGTTTGAACTGTTCATCCGATTTCTGCTGTTTTGCTCTGCAGGACTCCTTGGAGTCACCCTGATCTTGCTCCGCATCGTCGTCCTGCGAAAAGCGCCAGATTGGCTGGAGAGACATTAGCCGCTCGCAGAAACGCGTTCTGTCCTGCAGGAAGTCGTCGGCGTTCGCGTTGGTGCTTTTTTCGCCAGCAGCCATAGTCAAGCTCAAGCCCCCCCGGACGGGCTCGCCCCGTACCGCTTCTATTTGGAGCCGAAAGCAGGTGGCATTGGGCGGTGG
>CAZLOQ010000257.1:0-7375 GCA_964561125.1 uncultured Chitinophaga sp.
AAGGTTCGCTGGCTACGCCGCGGCCCCGTCGGGGACGGCGGTGGCGTTGGTGGCGGGGTGTAGCTGTGAACCTTCAGCTCCGACGGGGCAAGCCCGTCGGGGGCTGCGGTGGCGTTGGCGGTGAGGTTTAGCTGGGAACCTTGAGCTCCGACGGGACAAGCCCGTCGGGGGCTGTGGGGGCGTTGGTGGCGGGGGTTAGCTGCGAACCTTGAGCTCCGACGGGGCGAGCCCGTCGGGGGCTGTGGGGGCGTTGGTGGCGAGGTGTAGCTGCGAACCTTCAGCTCCGACGGGGCGAGCCCGTCGGGGGCTGCAGGGGCTCGCCTCCTCGTCGGCTTGCTCCCCGCTCCGTAACGCGGCTGCCTGTTCTCCTTCTCCAGCTCTGCCGCACGCCTCTCACTGGTTTCCAGTCACTTCTCGCTGGTCTCCAATCGCGTTTCGAGAGAACTCAACCGAGCCAGGAGCAGCGACACGAACGCCCGCACAGCGGGCGTCATTTCCGCAGGAAGCTCAGGTGGTATTTCGTGAGATTACGGCATCGCGGTGGTATCGCAAATTCCGCGAAAATGTCAAAGAGGAGTTTTCGAGCTGTGCACGGTTGCCACACTTTTTGCCCAACAGACTCACGTGAAGAGCCTTATTCTTCAGCATCTGAATAGGAATTAAGTTCATGTCTTGAAGCACCGCCGAGCATTCGCTGATGACTAGTTCCGCGGTAGTACGAGCGTCTGCAATCCGGTAATAAAGACCTTAAAGCTATGGGATCGAGTATTTTCCAGATCCAGCAATGGACCGATGGCTCGTGAACCCAGAATCTTTTGATAAACGCCCTTTGTCAGTTTACTCAGTTCTTCAGCAGCCCTCGCAACGCCATCGGGGCATCGATATTTCGCTCCGTTCTGGCTGGCACTTAATCCGCGAATCTGCAGTGCTGTTTCGACGGCTGCCAGATCTCCAAGGTACCATGATTCCAGCTCGTGACAGGCTATTCGAACCAGCGTGTCCGGGCGGCCAGCTTCGCGGCACTTTTGTGTCAGTCCAGCCTTAACGCGTTGACAATCTGCCGAATCCTGGTCCCGAAGAATGACGAACTTCGAACCAGGTGATCGATAACCCCGCAGTCGCCGCAGGATCTGTTTCTCCAGGTCCTGTTTTCCCTCAAAGACAACATATCTCACCTTTGTGATTTCCGGGAGCAAACGCGGAAGCAATCCTTCAAGCATCGCTTGCGCCGACGGTTCTTCGAGAAAGAATACAAGCTCACTCATTGTGGATCGACGCCTCCGAAGAATCCCTGTTTCCAGAGGTATCCCATCTGGTCGCCGTCGCTCATGTATGCCGCCACTTGTTCATCGTCCGCAGCTTTGCGAACGAATGTATAGCCCTTTTCCTTCACGAGCCAGAACACCTCATCCAGTCGACAGGCATTCAGGAAGTCCGGAGAGTGCGTGGAAATAAAGACCTGTCCGCCCCGTCGGGCATAATCCCGGAATTCTTCTGCAAGTTCCATCAACAGCTTTGGATAAAGTTGGTTTTCCGGTTCTTCAACACACAATAAAGGATGGGGATTCGGGTCGTACAAAAGGATCAGATAGGCGAGCATTTTGATGGTACCGTCAGAAACATGACGGGCCAGAAACGGATCCTGAAATGCTCCATCCCGGAATTTAAGAAGGACACGGCCTTCTTCTGTCGTTCTCGCCTCGACATGTGAAATGCCCGGAACGCGTTTCGCCAACTGTTTTGTGATTCGGTCGAAAACTTCACGGTGTCTTTTGTAAAGGAATTCGGTCACCAGCGCAAGGTTCTCGCCCTGCGTGGAAAGGTGTTCTGCATGACCTGCTTCCTGTTCGGGTCGTGCTCGCTGGATCTGGAAATCAGAAATGTGCCAATTTGTGATGAGTTCTCCGAGTGCCATCGCGGCCGGGAATTTCTTAAACTGAGCCAGCCCTTTGACAGCAAGTGTGTCGGGAGACTTTAAAATCTGATCCTCTCGCTGAAGCTCTTTTTCGGCCTGAACTTTGTCAGGCTCATTTGTCACAGCCTGGCCCTGGCCCCGGGCAAAGTCCAGAAAGTGCCATGGCTGGCCTTTGGATCCCCGTCGGTATTTAAGAAGTTCACGCTCCACAAATGGCAGCCCGTTCTCTTCGTTGATCGCCAGGAAATACGTAATGAGCGGTGAGTTATCCGCTTCACGAAACTTCAACTCGATCTCGATCGGCCCATCAGATCCGCGACTTCTGGCTTCCTGAAAACCTCGGCTTCCCCCAAGTCGCGTGAGCGCTGCGCGGACATCTTCCGTCATGGCGTCCTTCAGAAACCCGAACATATTAAAAAGTGTCGATTTCCCGGAACCATTCGCGCCAATCAGGACGCACATTCGAGGGATATTGCGCAGCTCCGCGTCGCGAAACGCCTTGAAGTTCTTTAGTCGGATCGATTCCAGTTTCATTAACAACTCCGCGAATCTCTCTATGTCAGACTGCAGCGAATCGTAAACAAAGTCTGCTGTGTGGTCTACTGCAGAAGCTTATCCTTAATCTCTTCGATCAATTCCGGTCGCCGCAGGTCGATTTGATCCTGAGTAACAAACAACGCACGAGTGTGACTGCATTTTCGTGCGACAGAATCTGCCGCACGAAGATTCTGATCGTGTAAGAAAATCTCCTTTCAGCAATGCTTAACGGGGTTCTACAAACCCCGGGAGCAAACCAGAAAGCACCCTGGGAGTATGACGTCGCAAATCGGGTTGATCAAGGCACACGATCTGAATCGTCCTGCTGACGCAGCAGATGCTTTGGTGCAGGTGAGCTCGATTTTTGGCTCAGCCGACTTCAGCGTCCATGTCTGTCACATCGGGGCCGATCCGAATTCTGCGATTGCGTTTCGCCTCTGTCGATTCCAGTCTGGGAGACGTGCACTTTTCCAGCCGGAAGAGCAGCAGTCGCGTGGTTGTGGATCGAGATTTTCTGAGAGTTATCCCGGGACGTCCGGGCTGGACGGTGGCTGGGGGGATGGCGGCCAGCGGCTGGCGAGGTCGGCGGAGTGGCACAGCAGTTTTGTTGCGGCGCAGAGGGGTTGCCGGGTAGACAGCGACCAGAGTCTCAACAGGTCGCCTCCCTGGCGGCAGGCGAAGGTTCGCCGGCTACCCGGCGACCCCGTCGTGGACTGCGGTGGCGTTGGCGGCGTGGGTTAGCTGTGAACCTTGAGCTCCGACGGGACGAGCCCATCGGGGGCTGCGGGGGCTCGCCTCCTCGTCGGCTTGCCCGACTGGTGCGCGGACGGTGTCGCGGGCTACGCCCGCGGCAGCACGATCGCGAGGCTCTCGGACGGGCTTGTCCCGTCTGAAGCCTCGGTGTCGCTGGCTGGCCAGTGAGCCTGTTTCACCGGCCCACGTTTGATCCCCTTCCGTAACGCGGCTGTGAACGGTTACCTTCGGAGGAGGATGGCAGACCAGATAAACTCCGGCAGTCAAAGAGGATTGAATTTCATGACGACCAGGATGGTGTCAAGTTTACAGCGATCGTGTTTCGACCATCAGTCGGCGAAGGGGCGTGACTGAGACTGCCGTATGCCGGACGGCATAATGGATTTCAGTGGGGCGAGGAATGCGGGGTTCGGAAACACAGAGGCACAGAGGAACACAGAGGAGAGATTCGCTGATGGGTTGGAAAAAACTGGTGCAGGTTTCGCCCAAATGGGGCAGCAGTCCCTGCTGTAAGCTCATGTCACTCCTGCATCGTATGGAGATTGATGGACTCTCTCTCGATGAGAACGTTCAAGAGTCGATAGACCCGCGTCATCAGTTTTGTCGGCAGCGCCTGATTGTCGCAGTCGAGCTTCGTTGCTCTCTCGATTGCCTCGTACACACTTTCTTCCGTGAGCGACAGTGCCGAGACGTTGTGTTTCTGATATGCGCCTGCGAAGGAGCGGAGTTGTTTCTCGATGATTTCGCAACGACAGGATTCCTGACCTGAATCCAACGGCACGAAGTGAAGCAGCAACCAAAGCTCAAAACACGGATTGCTGACAGCCATCTGATAGTTCTTCTGGCGACACTCCCTCAGGACGTCCGTGAGGTTAGCGATGTGATTGGGCTCGATCCAGTGGTCTGTGTCGATACACACCCAAAACTGATCTCCCTCAACAGTCGCTTCTTCAGCTCGGTAGGTTTGAAGACGTGTCATTACGTCCCTGGGCGACGAATGGCAATCCTGTGTGTGCAGTACTTTGAACACGACTCGTCGAGTGCGAAAGCGTCTGAAGTAGTGACTGACAGCATGAGTGTCTTCGCTCGCGATAATCACAAGGCTCGCATCACGAACCACGCCGCTGTCGCGATCAAGGGTTCGTTTTTTTCGCGGCATTCGAATCCTCTCCGGGATCGCAGTTGATCAGGCGATTCAATTCGTCTGTGTTTCCAAGGACCGGGACTGCACCAAAGCGTCCCTGAAGGTATCCTTTCCGGACCTGTAAATCATTTCGGATATTGAACTCGCACAATGACGTAAGGCGACTTTGCTGCGTTTTGTCTTTCTCCACGAACCAATACTCGTCGCGACGCAACAGATCCTGACTGAGCAACTGCACTTCATGCGTTGTAACGATGAGTTGCTTCGTGGCTCCTTCACAGTTTTCGCTGAAGAAGCGGATCAATTCTTCACACAGCAACGGGTGCAGACTTCGGTCCAGTTCGTCGATCACAACGACCATGCTGCGGTCGTGGGGAGTGAAAAGGACAGGTAAGTAGTGCAGCAATTGCTGCGTACCATCTGACTCTTCCGAAAACGGCAGAGGATAACGCGTCTGCTGCACGGCATGCCGAGCGAGTAATCTCCGGACAATGACCTTCGTGGGATCCTCCGGATCTATGACTTCGTCCGTGTCACCGGCACATCCGAAGTCACTGTAAGGAGATTCGCGGTCCCGATCAGTCGATGGGATCAGGTCTCGCTCATACTCTCTGCATTCACGTTTTGTTCTCTCAAAGTCGAGTTCTCCGATTCCGGTATCCACTCGGTCGAGAAACTGCGTCGCAAACTGTCGAAATCGTTCATCGCGATCCAGCCTTTCGAGCAGATCGCAGGCGCGTGGATTCGGGTTAAGAATCACGAGATCTTTGGTCAGCCACCGAATGACGGATGCCAGCGTCTCTCCGAGGATTTCCTCTGGAAATGAGCTCAGCAGGTTGAGGAAAAGCTGGTTTGGCCTGACAGAGAGTTTTGCGAGTGTCGTCAATATTGCCGAAAGAGCCGCATCACCACTCAATTCCTTTGTTGCGACCGGGCCTGCGACAACCTTACCCTTTGCGTCCCGCTCAAAGACAACTCGCTCATCGTCAGCCGTTTTCGATACGGTTAACCATTCGGCAAGAATTGTGTGAGCAAGGACGTCAAATCCGTAAGCAAAGATGTGGCTGCCTAAAAGAAACCGAAATTCAAAGGAGGATGGTTCGCGTCCTGGCGATGGCCGAAAACGAAAAAAATCGACGCCCGGATGACGGTCGTGCGGCGGCAATGTGATCAACCGCTGAGCGAATTCCATTGCCTTGATCAGGTTCGACTTTCCCGACGCGTTCGCCCCATAGAGCACGGCCGAACGAAGAAGGTGCTGCCCTGTGTCTCCGATAGGCACACGATGGTTCAGGTGGTCGGTCAGCCGGTTGCTGGCAACCATATTGAGAGTGACTTCTTCGCCAAACGACCGGAAATTGCTGACAGAGAAGGACACAAGCATGTCGGCAACAAACTCCGTAAACACGGTGGCCCGGGGATTTCGCGTGAAAAAATCTCGGCTTGACGCCCGATTATTGCCGCGAAACCCGGAAATGTCCAGCTGAACCGTGAGAAAGTCGTGAACGCTTAGTGCCGGGCAACATGTTTTGCTCATTTTCGGGTGACTATCGAGGATGTACTGGTCAATCGGCGCTCAGAGTCTGGCCGTACTGAAGATGTTGATGGCCCGGGGCGACGAGGCGTACAAATGGCTGCCGGAGGCGGCGGTTTCTCCGCCTGTGGCTCGGCACAAATCAGAATCGGAGTTCCTATCGACGGCGTCTCTCAGGCGATCGGGTTGCTTCCCGTCAGAGCCAGTCCTCGCTGCATCCACGACGTTGTGTCTGAAACGTACGCATCCGGCGGATCCATCCCCCTTTTCGCCGGGCAGGTGAGAACACCGATTTCTTCACCCGCATTTTCAGTGCTTTCCACGTCAGCACTCAGAGGGGCATTTTTGAGGGCGTGAGTACCCGGGCTCGACGCAGGCGGTTGATGCGGGCGGAGCTTGAGTGCATCGAATTGTTGTCAGCAATGTGGCTGCAGAGCGAGCTGAGGACGTCGGGAAGTGGCGGATCGGGTCGATGGGAGTCGCCGTCCGGGGCAGCGGATGGATGTCTGCGGTGAGACTCTGCTCGAACTTGTTCAGTCCTGTTCCGTTGTCGACCATCACCTGCACAAAAGGCTCTGCCGCCTCAGCGAGACGATGAAGGACGTGTGCCTTGATCAACTCGATCGAGATTGCACAGCAACAATCGGACCTGGGACTGCTCGACTATTCTGCTCTGCCCGTACGGGCAGCGACCAGCGACGGATTTCCACCCGCTGGAACGCGAGAGATTGCGGCAGTGCATCGAACGCTGCGGCGGTGATCAGTCTCACTGATGATGAACTCGCCGGTGCCCTCGGATCGGTGCTGCAGTACGCTCGGGCGCACGGGCGAATCACGCGGAAAGAGGCCGCTACCCTGTGCCGGATCAGTGCAAATCAGGCCAGTCGCCTGCTGCGTAAGTTGAGATCTGAAAACAAGTTACAGCAGGAAGGGCACGGCCGGTCAGTGATCTGTGTCGTACCGCCGCGCGAATAAATCGCGCACCGCGCGATTGCGAAACGCGCGTGCGCGATTAAATCGCGCACGCGCGTTTCTAAGGGAATTCACCGGGGGGATGGCAGCAAGGGGCTGGCGAGGTCGGCGGAGTGGCACAGCAGTTTTGTTGCGGCGTAGGGGGGGGGCCGGGTAGACGGGGACCAGAGTCTCAACAGGTCGCCTCCCTGGCGGCAGGCGAAGGTTCGCTGGCTACGCCGCGGCCCCGTCGGGGACGGCGGTGGCGTTGGTGGCGGGGTGTAGCTGTGAACCTTCAGCTCCGACGGGGCAAGCCCGTCGGGGGCTGCGGTGGCGTTGGCGGTGAGGTTTAGCTGGGAACCTTGAGCTCCGACGGGACAAGCCCGTCGGGGGCTGTGGGGGCGTTGGTGGCGGGGGTTAGCTGCGAACCTTGAGCTCCGACGGGGCGAGCCCGTCGGGGGCTGTGGGGGCGTTGGTGGCGAGGTGTAGCTGCGAACCTTCAGCTCCGACGGGGCGAGCCCGTCGGGGGCTGCAGGGGCTC
>CAZLOQ010000258.1:0-7370 GCA_964561125.1 uncultured Chitinophaga sp.
ATATCGTAGGCGAACGACCTGGTACGGGACACCAGACGCTGTCAATCTACATGACCCGTGCCAGTGGTGCGGTGTGGGGGCAGTCCGGTCAGATTGATCACAACGTGACGCGGGTTGTTTCCGGAATCGCAGTCACAGCCCTGATCCCGGAACTGGGGGCAGCCGAGGCCGTGCGGATCCTCACTGAGATGCCGGTTGCAGAGCCATAAAGAAAGCACATGGGGTTGTCCGGGGATCGGCAAGCGTGACATCAGGCGGCACGGAGTATGCTCCGGTTCCGACGTCAGCCTCAAACTTTGCAGGGAACAGTTACGGGAGTGATCACGGGATGAAGACATGGACAGTGCGGCGACTGGATACGGGGACAGCAGTGCGGATGTCAGTGCGACAGAATGTGATTCAGTCACTGTTGCCGCTGGATCTGCCTGCTGAAGAACTGGATCACCTTCCCTGGGCAGCACCGGGCTTGTTCGACCTGCAGCTGAACGGCTACCGCGGCATCTGGTTCAGCAGCGAATCGCTCACGGCAGACGATGTGGAAACAGTAGTGACAGACTTCGCTCGCCAGGGTATTACCGGCTGTCTGCCGACGCTGATTACGAATTCGCGGGAAGCGATCGAGCATGGATTGAGTGTGATCCGATCCGCGCGGGAGCGTTCCGGGCTGGTGCGGGCGATGGTTCCCGGCTGTCACGTCGAGGGCCCATGGATTTCCGCAGAGAACGGGCCGCGCGGCGCCCATCCGGCAGGCCAGGTGCGAGCGGCGGAGTGGGTGGAACTGCAACACTGGCAGCAGGCTGCAGGCGGACTTGTGCGACTGGTGACACTCGCCCCTGAAGTTCCCGGCGCTCTTGAAATCCTGCCGCGTCTGACTGCCAGCGGAGTGACGGCTGCGATCGGGCATTCCGCTGCACCGGCGGCATTGATTCACGAAGCGGTGAACCGTGGTGCCACACTCGGAACCCACCTCGGCAACGGCTGTGCCGGGATGGTGCCTCGACACGACAACGTGTTCTGGCCCCAGCTGGCGGATGACCGTCTGTCCTGCAGCATCATCGCTGACGGCTGGCACGTGCCCGCCGACATGCTCCGGTGCATCCTCCGCTGCAAGTCTCCGGAAAGACTGGTGCTCACCTGTGACGTTTCCGGGTTTGGCGGTTGTGCACCTGGTCGCTATCAGACGCCGGCCGTGGACGTTGAGGTGCTCGTGGATGGGCGGATTGTGGTTGCGGGACAAACGCAGTTTCTTGCCGGGTCGGGCGCGACGACGGGTGAATGTATCGCCCATTTTCTGGCGGTCAGCGCACTGCCCCTCGCGGTCGTCTGGAAACTGGCTTCAACTCACCCCAGACGCCTGCTCAATCTGCCCGATGTCAGGCTGCAGGAAGGTGCAGAAGCCACGATGACGCTCTTTCGCCTGCCGACGGTTGACGGGCGTCCGCGGTGGCAGCCGGTTGAGACACTGGTGCGGGGAATCAGCGTATCGGGAGGAGCATGAAACACGGGCGGGGGCTCTTCACGGAGCGTCTGTCATGCGTCCGGTTCAGCAGCAGCTGACGGACTCACGATTCGCAGAAGGTGTTCAGCTATGATTCTGGCTGCCTCCGGCCGTGCAACACTGCGGGCCGCGATGGACATGTGCGTCAGCCGGCTTTCACTGTGGCTGATTTCCTGTATCAAGCTTCGCAGCAGCACTGCAGCGGCAGCAGTGCCGGCTGTTTCGTCCACTACTGCTGCAGCTCCGGCACTGGCGATAAACTCTGCGTTTTTCCATTGATGACCGTCGGCAGCCGTGGAGAGGGGCACGAGGATTGCGGGAACTGCGGCGCAGGCCAGTTCGGCGAGTGACACGGCCCCCGCACGGCTCACCGCCAGACCGATTTCAGGCAGGATCCCCGGAAGATCCGGAAGGAATTCAACCGCTTCAGCGGGCAGGTGCGATTTCCGATAAAAATCCCGCAGCCTCGTCACATCGGCGGCTCCTGTCTGATGCAGAATTCTCCAGTCTGATGGCAGCGGACAGCCATCACGAAGGGCCAGTTGCAGGAGGGAATTCAGCATTGCAGCCCCCTGACTGCCGCCAATCACGAGCAGCGTTCGACGACTCCGACACGGTGGCAGCGGTCGCTGTGCCATGACGGCCAATTCAGAACGCACCGGCACTCCACAGGGCTCAACCACTGTCTGCAGCTTTGCCTGCCACCCGTCTGCGAGTGGCAGGCCGGTGAACACTCGGTCAGCCAGTCCGGCAAGTCGTCGGGTTGCACGGCCGGGGATGGTGTTCGCTTCGATGAGCACGGTGGGAATGGCCAGGCGACGGGCGGCGAGGATACCGGGAATCGACGCGAATGCGCCAAGCCCCACCACCACCGCCGGCCGCTGCTGCCGGAACAAAGACAGCAGCTGTCTGCGACCGCGCAGAATCTCAAGCAGCCCCAGAACCTGTCTTTTCGGAAACGTGCCCCGGGGAATCCGCACAACGGGTTGCCAGTTGAGTTCCGGAATCCGGCTGGCGACTGATTCCAGGATGCGGCGGTCTACGGGGCGGTCACTGCAGAATACGACGGTCCTGAAGTCCGGCAGCAGCATCTGCAGCTGCTGGACAATTGCGATGGCCGGAGACAAATGACCGCCGGATCCGCCTCCGCAGAACGCAACGACTGGACGGCTCATGCGGCGAATACCGGAAGGACGGTCGGTGGCAGCACCGCGACCGTGCGGTCAAAGGTTTCAGGACTCCATGTATTCACTGACACCGTCCGGCGAGATCAGCAGCAGCCGCTCGGTGAGGGGGTGATGCATGGTTGCGTGATCTTCGCGGACACGTTGTCGCACCTGTTCGATGAGTCCGGGGTGTTTGAGGGATACGCAGACGAAGAAGTCGCGATTGGGAATTCCAATGACCAGTTGAGGGCCGAAGAGTTCTCTGAGGCGCTGGTGGAAGGCGGGGTCGAGGATGCGTGAGCAGTTGTAGGCATCGGGCCGCATGGGCATGAGCATTTGCGGGTTGTCTTCGTCGCCGACGACGGTCATTGAGAGCGGATTGTTGCTGGAGTATTCTCTGAGGTTTTCGATGGCCGCATCGTGCAGATCGTCTGAGGAGACATCCCAGTTTTCGAGCATTTGCTGGTGGATAAAGCGATAGGAATCGTCTTCGTCGACAACATAGCCGATGGACAGCCCGCCGACCCACGGCTGACGCACACGTTCGTCGTGGCGGGAATCATTGTCGGGGGCAAGCATTGGCAGAATGCGTTCCCGGACTTCACTGAAGTCCGGCAGCAGCTGGGCGGGGCTGAGCTCCTGCATGCGGACGAGTGAGGTGAGTCCGGGGAGTACGATACGGCGAAACTGATCGGGAGCCTGGAGGTACATGCGATAGAAGTTGGAGAGCCCAAGTTCACTTTGGCCAAGACGCACAGAGAATCCGCGGACGGAAGCGGCCTGCAGCAGTGGAAAGTATTCGCGCGCCAGGCGGACGACCTGCTTTTGAAACGTATCCGGCGGCCATGCCGGGTTATCAGCCAGCTGCATGGTGTTGAGCAGGCATTCGCAGAGTCTGAGCTTTGCGGGGTCGAGCGGCATGCGGTCCGCAGACTGAGCGGTTGCGAGCACTGTCAGATCTTTGCGACGGAATACCCAGAGTCGCCATTCGTAGCGGGCGCGGCGACCAAAGATTCGACTGACCCAGCAGCCGGCCGCAGGGCGACGCGAGAAGCCCCCCCAGACCTCAATGCAATCGTCGCTGCGGGGACGCGGAAGCTGGTGCAGTGCGGTGACTGTGGGAAAGAGAATTGACAGATCCGGCAGGCGCCGAGTGGATTCAGCCGATTCACTTTCATCCCACCAGGCTGCCAGCGTCATGAGCAGAGGTCCCGTGGATTCGTCGCCGCCGTCGGCCGGGAGGCGAACTTCCATCACCGACTGAGACTGGGTGATCTGCAGTTCTTCGGGCGACCGCAGCCGAAACCAATTGGCGGGACCGCGGACCGTCACCCAGCCGGTTTCTGAAGAATGCGAAGATGGCGGGTCGGTCGGCATCCGAAACACTCCTGGAGAATCGGCTCCAGTCTACGCACTCCAGCGCTGCAAATGCAAGACACCGGCACCACCTGCGGGCGAAATTTGTGTCGCGATGTCCGGGTACTGGCACCGGAAAACTTCCCGCAGAGATCTGCCGAACCCGCCAAAAAGGGTTGCGTTCCCGCAGAAACTACGCCATCCTGTGATGTGCACGCGCTCCCTGCCTGACAACTCCCTCCTCGCTCGCCCCCCCCCGAAAAAGGTTCCCCAGCCATGCACGGTCTGCAGTTTAATCGTCGTCGGGCTATGCTTGCCGGTGGACTTGGGGCACTCAGTATGAGCCTGCCGGGAGTGGTGCTGGGCAGCGACGATGTCAACGAATCGGGCCAGGCTGTCAGGGCCGAGAAATCGTGCATCTTTGTGTTGCTGTGCGGCGGTCCCAGCCACGTAGACACGTGGGACATGAAGCCTGATGCGCCGATCGACTACCGCGGGCCATACATGCCCATCCACACCCGCGTCCCGGGAATGCTCATCAACGAAATGCACACAGAACTGGCAAAGCTCACCGACCAGTTCACACTGATTAACTCCATGACCCATCCGGGCGCAATCAGCAATCACTTCGACGCCATGCATAACCTGCTCAGTGGCCAGTCCGGAAAGCGGGTCCAGGAAGGAGTACTCAACGACCAGCCGTATCTGGGTTCTGTTGTCGCCCGTCACAAACCCAGTACCCGCAACTTCGTCTCGAATGCATGGCTGATCAAGTGCGTTGGGCCGCCGGTCTTCTGTGCCCCGAACATCGGTATCGGCGGCTACCTCGGATCGGCCTACGCTCCCGTATTCATCGGTTCTGCCGATAATCATCCGGCAATGCCTGGTTTTCAGCCGCCAGAGATCTATGCACCGCTGGATGAACTGCGATTCGGCGATCGTCGCGCGCTGCTTTCCCAAATCGAATCCGGTCGTTACGACCGTGACAAACAGGTTCGCGACTGGTCCGATCTCCGCGCTCGAACCTATGATGCGATGACGCGTACCGAGGGGCGACAGGCATTTGAGCTGCACCGGGAACCGGATGCCGTGCGTCAGCGTTACGGCATGCATCCGCTGGGACAGAACCTGCTGCTGGCCCGTCGCATGGTTCAGGCCGGCGTAAGGTTCATCACCGTGAATGGCTGGACCGGTCAGGCAGACTATGACAAACAGGGGCCTCCCAGCAGCAGCTGGGATATGCATGGCGGCAACATGGGGATGGGTAATGCTTTCGGCGATGGTTCATACGGCATGGGCTTCTGCCTGCCGAGGCTGGATCAGGCCCTGTCCGCTCTGCTCAGCGATCTGAAAGACAGTGGCCTGCTGAAGAATACGCTGGTCGTTGTCACCGGCGAATTCGGACGCACCCCGTATGTGCTCAAGCAGGATCCTCCGGGGCGACAGCACTGGCCCCAGTGTTTTTCCACCATCCTTGCGGGTGCCGGCATCAAGGGTGGCCAGGTGTATGGCAAGTCCAACCGCTACGGCGAATTTCCAACGCACAATCCAGTTCGTCCTGAAGAGCTGGCGGCCACCATCTACCACGCCCTCGACATCCCCATCAACAATCCGCTTGAAGCCAACAACGCTCTGCGAACGCTCACCACGGGCAAACCCATTCTGGAACTGTTCGGCTAGCATCGCTGCGGATGTATGTTACCACAGTCCTCATACTCCGGGTGCGTCATGCTGAACTTTCGAGTTTCCCGCTCTTCAACCCTCGGTCGCCGTGATCTGCTGTCGGCTGCCGCGGGAACGCTGCTGGCAGGCTGGCCGCTGGCCACTGCTCGCTCGGCTGGTCCCGGTTCTTCAGCCGCAGCATTTCCCCGCGGACGCGCGAAAGCGTGCATCGTACTGTTTATGTGGGGTGGCCCGGCGCAGCAGGATACATGGGATATGAAGCCCGAGGCCCCGATCGAATTTCGGGGCCAGTTTCGGCCCATTTCCACGACGGTTCCCGGACTGCAGATTTGCGAACATCTGCCGCGGCTCGCGGCCCGTGCTGACGATCTCTGCGTCATCCGTTCGATGACCCACGACGATGTGAACCACACCACAGCCCCCCACTGGCTGCTCACTGGTCGCAGGAGCCCCGGCACCACTGCCATGCCCCTCGATCGCGACTGGCCCTCCTTCGGCGCTGTCCTCAGTCAGCGCGGACTCGGGCGCGGACCGCTCCCGCCCTTCGTTTCCATGATGCCCGTCGTGCCCAACGGTGCACCGCGTTTTGTCGAGGAAACTCACGGACAGGGCGCGGGCTGGCTGGGACCGGTCTTCAACCCGCTCCGCATTGATGCCGATGCGAGTCTCCCGGATTACGAGGTGGGCGAATTTGCGCTGCAGCCCGGTGTGACATCGAATCGTCTGGAACTGCGGCGGCAGCTGAACGCCGCTCTCCAGCAGTCCGCGTTGCCGGCCGGCAGCACCGCACAGGCCATGGGAGAACATTACCGCCGCGCATTTGATCTGCTGGGTTCACCCGAAGTCACCGCCGCCTTTGATCTCACACGCGAACCAGCCGAAGTTCGTGAACGCTACGGAATGAACATCCACGGACAGTCCGTGCTGCAGGCCCGTCGTCTGGTGGAAGCCGGCGTCCCCGTCGTCACTGTGTTCTGGCCCAATGACGGGATTACCAACGTAAGTGTCTACTGGGATACTCACGCGCGAAACTTCATCGACCTCTCCACACGGCTCTGTCCGGTGGCTGACCGCGCCTTTGCTGCCCTGCTGGACGATCTTAAAGACCGCCACATGCTCGATGAAACGCTGGTCCTGTGGACGGGTGAAATGGGCCGAACGCCGCGAGTGGGTCAGTCGGTGGTCGGCGGTGCTGGTGCAACGGCAGACGGTCGGGACCACTGGCCCAAAGTCTTCACCAGCGTCCTTGCCGGTGGAGGCATTCGCGGTGGCGCTGTGTACGGTGCGAGTGATCGATATGCCGCGGAGCCGGCCGATCTCCCCGTCTCACCGGCTGACCTGGTAGCCACCATCTACCACCAGTTGGGCATCGATCCGCATTCGCTGATTTACGATCGTCTGGGACGTCCGGTGGCGGTATGCGAGGGTTCCGTGCTGCAGTCGCTGCTGCACGCCTGAGGATCGCCCCGCGGTCGTAGTGACGCCGATTCCTGGTCGACGAAAAATCAACTCCGCTGCTCCGCACGCTGCGCGTGCTTCTATGACGCTCGGAGAAATACAGGACGCCCTGCGGCCTGCCCCTTAGCTGGACAGCGCCAGGTTCGACGTTCCTTTCACTTCTCACCGCCCACTGCCCGCTTCCCCCTGCGATTTCGGCCTGTAAGGCC
>CAZLOQ010000259.1:0-7356 GCA_964561125.1 uncultured Chitinophaga sp.
TCGAACGTGAAACGGCGGAACTGGAAGCCGAGGCCACCGTCAACCTCGGTCGGGCGAAGGCCGACGCCAAGAAAATCGAGGCCGAAGCAAAGTCCGAACTCTTTGAACTGGCCGTGAGGGCCTTCGGGTCCGGCGAAGCTTACAACCAGTGGATCTTCGCCACCGGGCTCCCGCAGGATATTCGCCTCGATCTGTTCTACGCCGGCTCCGGCACCCTCTGGACAGATCTGTCAAAATTCACGGACATTGCAGTGGGTTCGGAACTGAAAGAACGCCTGCAGTCGCCGGCCCCTGTGAAGAATGGCAAATAAGGTGTGCCGTCCATCGGATCGGCCGGGCCAGTCGTCATGGGTCATCGTCCAGACCTGCAAACAGTCCTCCCAGCCGTTCCGGTGGTGTGTCTCCGGGGGCTTCCTTAGTGGAGCCCCGCTTTTTTTTTCGGATTTTCGCTGCTTTGACCGATGGCGAATCTTCCTGTGATCTCCGCAGCCCGGCGGCCAGTGTCTTCAGCGTGTCCAGCGTATCGATCTGCTCAGCTGTTTTGTCGCTCCGCCATCGTGCGATTCTGGGAAAGCGGACGGCAATTCCGCTGCGATGACGGGAAGACAGCTGAATTCCCTCAAATGCCAACTCAAACACCAGCAGCGGCTGGACGCTGGTCACCGGCCCGAAACGCTCGACCGTGTGCTCTCTGATAAACCGATCCACCTCCTCGATCTCCTCGTTCGTCAGCCCGCTGTAGGCTTTTGCGAACGGCACGAACTGGTCGCCGTCACGGACGGCAAACGTGAAATCGGTAAATCGCCCCGCTCGACGACCGTGACCTCGCTGGGCATATAACAGCACGGCGTCACAATGAAGCGGTTCAGACTTCCACTTCCACCACAGCCCCACCGGACGACCCGGCTCGCATGCGGCGTCTCTGCGTTTGAGCATGAGTCCTTCCACGTGGCGATCACGGGCCGTACGAAACTGGTCCGCACAGTCCTGCCAGGAACTGCAGCTGATCTGCGGGGCGGGGTGAATCGTACTTTCGGCCCCTGCCGGGCTCAGCAGATTCTCCAGCCGCCCGCGGCGCTCTGCTGTTCCCGCCATACGAATGTCCTGACCATGTTCCTCCAGCAGATCAAAGGCGAGGAATCGCACGGGGATCTGAGCCTGCAGGCTGCGACTGACACTGCGTCTGTTGATGCGTTTCTGCAGCTCGCCGAACGGCAGCACCTGACCATCCTTCCACGCCAGGACTTCGCCGTCAAGGACGCAACCTTCCGGGAGGTCTGCAGCAGCCTGTTCGATTTCCGGAAAACGGCCTTCAAGGAGTTCTTCGCCGCGGGACCAGAGGAATGTCTGACCGCTGCGGCGGATAAGCTGAGCGCGGATACCATCCCACTTCCACTCCACAATCCAGTCATCGACTGCCCCAAGCCTCGCAGATTTGTCGGTGGGAGCGAGCGCAGGCAGTTCTGACGCCACTTCCGGCGGCAGCGGATTTGCCAGACAAAACGGGTAGGGGCGGCTGATATCGGTATCCGCTGTGTCCGCTGAGAGTAACCCCGTGAAGAACTCCGGAGTGGGCTGCCAGGCCCCCATCAGACGGTGAGTGAGGACATCAGCTGAGACACCCGAGCAACGGCTGAGTGCGCGCACCACAAGCTTGCGTGAAACACCGATACGAAAGCCGCCGGTGAGCAGTTTGTTGAATACGAATCGCTGCCGCTGTGTGAGTGACAGCCAGGCACCGCAGATGATCCGCCGACGTTCGTCCTCTGATGCTGTTGCCAGCGGGAGCAGGCGTTCTTCAACCCAGAAACGGAGCGGTTCAGGAGCCGGGGTTGCAGGCACCGGGAGCAGCAGTGCAAGCGTCTCCGCGAGGTCGCCGACGAACTCGCGGCAGGTTTCAAGGAGCCATTCGGGCAGCTCGCAAAGCTCCGCACACCACTGCTGCAGTTGTCGCACGGTCACCACACGCCGTGGTCGATTCCCGCAGAGAAACCACACAGCCCATGCGGCATCAGCGGGCTCAGCATTCCTGAAATATCCCGCGAGCGCTTCCACGTGGTCCGTCGTACGCGTGGAACTGTCAAGCTCTTCACAGAGTCTGGCGAATGACTGCATGGCGGATACGGGAGTGGAAGCGAAGGGAAATACAGGGGCTGCTCTGAACAGCCCGCATCCACAGTGTCGTCTGCAGATGGTCAAAAAGAAACCCAGGCCGCTGTTTCCCTGGAACCTGCTCTGTGCTCAGCTTCCCGGCCGGCATCCCAGCGTCCCCGCGTGAAGCGCCGACGCCACAAGCACTCCACTGACACCCGCTGCCGCCGCTGCCGCCACACACTGCTCTGAATGCACCCCACCTCCTGTCATCAATTCCACATCCGGAAATCGATGGTGCAGAGTTCGACACAAAGGCAATGTCGGAATCCCCCGCCCGGTGCCGACGGAGGCTGTATCGAGCACAATCCAGCTCCTGCAGCCGGCAGTCCAGAGTCGCTCACCCAGCTCTTCGGCTGTCACTTCAGCAGCCATCAGGCGCTGGTCGGCCACCCGCAGTTGCCCGGCATGCAGATCAATACTGCAGACCACATCCGCCGGGGCCTGCGACAGCAGTTCGCCCATCTGCTCAAAGGATTCCGTCCCGGCGACCGGGCAGACACTGGCCCCCAGTCGCACGGCATCCAGATCCCCGACGTGCCGCGCCCCCGCGTCAATCAACAGCCGGAGACCGGTACTGGTGAGTCGTTCGAGGACGTTCCAGTCAGGCTGACGGTCGATGATGCCGTCCAGATCGGCGATGTAGAAAGTCTGCAGACCGGTCGCCTCCTGCAGCCGCAGCAGCACTTCCACGGGTTCAGTGGCCTCTGTGAGCAGACTTCGCAGGGGGCGATAGTCGCTGCGGTTTCCGGCGATCGCATGCACCACCTGCCCTCTGCGCAGATCGATCACAGGAATCAGCTCTGGTTTCAATGGAAAAACTCCACGGCGAGCGACGGCGGCCATGGCATATTTCGCAGATCAACATCGCCATGGCATTCCAGTTTCAGCGTAAAGTCGACGGAATTCACCGGTGTCGCTGCGGCCGGCTGACCCTCCCGCCAGTAATCGGCGGGAAGTTCCACGTAACGCGATCCCCGTACCCGTTCCAGTGGCGCGCGCTTCAGTTCACGTCCCTCCACCATCAGCACGTAGTCAATGGGAACATCCTTCCAGCTTTGGGCAAGTGCCTCGTCCCGTATTTTCTGCGTCGCCGTCTGATAAAACCGCGAATTGCTGGTCACGAAGAATCGCACGCCACGCAGCGGGCCGCCGTCTGATGAAACTCGAAAACGTCCAACCACAGAGTCACCGGCATGCAGCATCCGGTCGGCTGGTCTGAATCGAACTCCGGCATGCAGCCGACTCACATAGGTCTCACCCGCTCGTCGGGAATCATCCCGACCTGCCTGCGTTTTGCTGTTACCCTCGGGCTCCACTTCAACAATCCGATAAAACGTAAGCCCGCTCCTGTCCACAACATAGCCTGCCGCCATGTGCAGAGATGCAAGTAGTCCGCACAGCACGGCGCCGACAGCCAGTCTGCCCGGCTGCAGCGCTCGTCGCCAGTCCGGCACAGTCTTGCGTTCTGCTGCAGTCGCGCGATAAGCTGATGACCTCTGCCCTCGCAGGCCGGGCACCAGCATCGCTGCAGTCCAGCACAGAGGATAAGCGTAGCTCATTCCCGAATACGCAACGCCGTCGGTCAGAATGTAAGCCGCGGTAAGCGTGACCCCGGCGGTCAGCCAGGGAAAGACTTCGCCCGTGACTACCGGAGTCCCGCCGACTGCCAGCAGTCGCGCGGCACCGGCAAGGACAAGCCACAGCGCAAAATACCAGCCCAGCGTTTTCTGAAAGACCGGCAGCCTCATAAATCGCGCAGAATGCAGCATCTCCCCGCGGGCTAGTTCGTCACCCACGTGTATCATCGCCTCCAGCGGAAGCCCCATGTTCTTATTCTTCAGCAGAACACTCTGGTACACCCGATGGCCATTCGCTACGTACTCATGCAGCAAACGCCGGTAAATCAACTGCATCCGTAGTTGCTCCGGGCAGGTTTTCACGAACTGAATCAGCCAGATATTCGCACTCTTTCCGGGATCGGGGGATGTCATGTCCAGGCCGGCGATCGTCGCGAGCGTGAAGTGATTCCCTCGCGGAAACTGACTGTCTTCCTGCAGATTGGTGAGCACTAACGATGTTACGACAAGATATACTCCCGCGACAGCGGCGAAAAACATGAGCCTTTCGGGCAGCCGGGGAAAGCTGGCATCGAGCGCACTGCCTTGCTGCGAAAAGAATCTTCTGAAGATCAGAAACAGCAGCAGGCCGGCGAGGAACAGGGCTCCATAGGTTTTGGCAAGATTCAGCATACTCAGGCTGCATCCCATAACTGCCCCGGCTGCAATCGCGATTCCGCAGCAACGCATCAACGGCCACCAGCCGCAGACTGACTGCCGCCGGCACAGCGAATCAAACAGGTCCACCACCAGCCAGCAGACCGGGATCCAGAAGTAGCCCGGCACATTGTGAGATACCATGCCGGCGGAGTACCAGAATTCCGGATAAACAAATGCCAGGGGAAGAAACCGAGCGGCCGTCTTCAGATCAGATGCGCGGGCGATCAGCACACACATGAGCAGCACGCTGATTCCCTGAACGAAACAGTTCGACAATTCCAGTGCCATGCGGCCCGGACCGAACAACAGGCAAACTGGGTACATATAGCCCCAGGCCCGCATCAGGTAAATCGGTGCAAAATTATCCCCAGACATGCCGCGAATGGAGTCCCAGTCGCCGGCGGCAAGCCACCGCCCCAGATTCTCATACTTCGCATAGTCACTGCTGGCCTGATAATCCACGCTTGACACCCAGAGAACTTTCAGCCCCGTGAGCAGGCAGCCGACTGCGAGCATTCGCAGGATAAGTCCGCGCCGCGTTGCCGCCCGTTCCACACAGCGTGCCCACGCCAGATACAGGAGACTCAGCAGACCGAAAACGAGTGCAGCGGCCACATACTCCGTCGGCCCCCGCAACACCGAAATCTCGAGAATCGCCCACCACGCCTGATGCAGCAGAAGCAGCAGAAAAATCAGTCGCGGGACCTGCAGAAGCAGGCTGTTCAATCCAGACCAGCCACCAGCGGACTCCGGCGCCGTCGCCCCGCCTCCACAGGCAAAGCCACGCCACATCCACCAGCAAAGTCGCAGTGTCACTACGCACCAGAATGCCTGTACCAGAATCACTGCAGCAAACCAGCCGTCGCCGCACCAGTTGATCGCGTCGTCGCCCAGCCAGCCGGAACTCCACCCCAGCCGCTCCGTGAAGACTTCAATTGCTGTATCCGTCTTCAATGGTTCCGGGATCCCGGGGGCGGTTCCTTCTGCTGCCGTCACGAGGCGGACTGCCGTGATCTCCAGCTGGGTCGCCATCAACCAGCCGGATCCGGCCTTCACATCAAACGTCCGCACTTCCTCCGGCGTCGCACCGACAATCCAGATTGACTTCACGGCGACCGGATTTCCAAGCACACTTAAACGCGAGTCCCGCTGCTGAGGCTGCATCCGCCACACCGCACCGGTCTGCTGCTGTGCAAACACCGACACGTCTGCAGCGTCCACCGCTTCCGGGACCCGCACATAAACCTCAGAAAAATGCACTCCCAGACGTGACTGCCACCAGCCGGCAAGGAACACAAATCCCAGAAGACATACCGTGGTAAAGTACCGATTCATTTCAGCCAGCCTCAGGGTCAGTCAAAAAACTCCACGGAGAATGCTGGAGGCCGGACGGGTCGTTTGTCGAAGGAAAAACGACTCATCGCCTCAGCCCCGCCCTCTGCTCCCCATATGACGCAGATACTCGCCATACTCGTTCGGAATCCTCCGCGACAACTCCAGCAACTGCTCAGTGCTGATCCACCCCTGCCGCCACGCAATCTCCTCCGGACACGAAATCTTCAGTCCCATCCGCTTCTCGATCGCCGCAACAAAGCTGCCGGCCTCCAGCAGAGCATCGTGAGTTCCCGTGTCCAGCCACGCAAAACCACGTGACAGGACTTCCACATGCAATGCCCCCCGCCGCATGTACTCACGGTTGACATCCGTGATCTCCAGCTCCCCACGCGGTGAAGGACGCAGGTTCCTCGCAATCTCTACCACCGCGTTGTCGTAGAAATACAACCCCGGCACCGCATAGTCCGACTTCGGCTCCT
This sequence comes from uncultured Chitinophaga sp., assembly GCA_964561125.1. Classification (GTDB taxonomy): domain Bacteria; phylum Planctomycetota; class Planctomycetia; order Planctomycetales; family Planctomycetaceae; genus SXXK01. The sequence goes on from CAZLOQ010000259.1 coordinate 6,245, forward strand.
GTGGCTTCTCTTCCAGAGACACCGCCCGTCCCGCAGTATCAATCTCCACTACGCCGTAACTGCGAGGATCCCGGACCTGATAGCCGAAAATTGTTGCCCCGACAGGTCGCTCCGCCGCACTCGCCAGAATCGAACGAAACCCCCGCCCGTAAAAAATGTTGTCCCCAAGCACCATCGCCACAGAATCACTGCCGATAAAGTCGGCCCCCAGTGTAAAGGCCTGCGCTAAACCCTCAGGTCGCTCCTGAACCTGGTAAGAAAATCGCATCCCCCACGAACTGCCGTCCCCCAGCAATCCTCGAAATCCAGGCAAATCTCTTGGTGATGAGATCAACAGCACTTCACGGATCCCTGCCAGCATCAGCGTCGCCAGCGGGTAATAAATCATCGGCTTGTCGTAAACCGGTGCCATCTGCTTGCTGATCCCAAGCGTAATCGGGAACAGCCGCGACCCCGTGCCACCCGCAAGGACAATCCCCTTTGTCACCACCGCCATCCCGACAACTCCTGCAATGCCCCGCAAAAGCACTTGACGCAGCAAGGCACGACGCTGCAACGCACGACGCAGTCCTCACCTGTCCTGCCCTGCATCTAGCCCACACTTGCCCGCACCGCCACCACCAAAATCGAAATCACCCCAAAAACCAGCAGATTCTGACGCCACCGCTCCCGTTTTGCCGCCCAGTCCGCAGCGCCCGCTGCCGATCACCGGATGGTGATGAAATCGTGCTGGTTGATCAGCGCCTGCACCAGCGCAGCCCGCGCAGACGCTCCTGCATCCTTCCCCGCCGGCGCCGCTGCACGAAATGCAGACAAGGCTTCCAGACACGCCGACAACTCTTCCACCGATGGCTCTGCTGCCAGCACCGCACGATAGGCCTGCTGCACAAACTCGTCATCGGCTGCTCCCGGGCTCACCGCTGTTAATTCGTCCGCAATGCGGTTGGACATCTCCATCGCCAGAGGACTGTTTTCCAGCGCCAGCGCCTGCTGGGGAACAATACTATCGGCCCGGCGATAGCACTCCAGCACATTCGCATCGTCAAACAGAGCGAGGAATTTCTGGTGCTCGTTATGCGAATGGACAAAATACAGGCTGCGACGCTGCGAGC
>CAZLOQ010000260.1:0-7330 GCA_964561125.1 uncultured Chitinophaga sp.
AAACACACGTGCAACGCAGCAACACTCAATCCACCAACCACCAACCACCAACCACTGACCACTGACCACCAACCACTGACCAATGACCAATGACCAATGACCTCATCCAGCATTCAGCGATTTCAGGAACTCCTCGTTGGTCTCGAATTTCCTGAGTCGACCGAGGAGGAATTCCATGGCTTCGACGGGGCCGAGGTCGTTGAGAGCGCGGCGGAGTGCCCAGGAGGCTTTGAGTTCTTCGTCGGTCAGCAGGAGTTCTTCGCGGCGGGTCCCGGACCGGTTGATATCAATGGCGGGCCAGACACGTCGGTCGACGAGTTTTCGATCGAGCACGATTTCGGTGTTACCTGTCCCCTTGAACTCCTCGAAAATCACATCATCCATGCGGCTGCCGGTGTCAACAAGTGCAGTAGCGATGATTGTCAGACTCCCACCTTCTTCGACGCAGCGGGCGGAACCAAAGAAGCGTTTGGGGTTTTGCAGGGCGTTGGCATCAACGCCCCCTGAGAGCGTTTTTCCGGAGTTGGGGATTTCGGTGTTCCAGGCGCGGGCGAGTCGAGTGATGCTGTCGAGAAAGATCACGACGTCGTGGCCGTACTCCACCATGCGTTTGGCTTTTTCGATCACCATTTCGGCAACCTGAATGTGCCGCGAAGACGCTTCGTCGAAGGTACTGCTCACCACCTCGCAGTTGGGGCCTTTCAGCTTGCGCTCCATATCAGTGACTTCTTCCGGCCGTTCATCGATGAGCAGCACGATGACGTAGGCGTCAGGGTGGTTCCGCAGCGTGGCTTTTGCCAGCTGCTGGAGCAGGATGGTTTTGCCGGCGCGCGGCGGGGAGACGATGAGTCCGCGCTGGCCCATCCCGATCGGGGCGATCAGGTCCACCACGCGAGTGCTGGTGAATTCGGAGTGATCGGCGAGTCTGAGCCTTCGCTGAGGATGGAGCGGCGTGAGGTCGTCGAAGAAGACTTTGTTGGTGAGCAGGTTCGGGTCTTCGCCGTTGATGGCCTCGACTCGGAGCAGCGCAAAATAACGCTCGTTTTCCTTCGGGGGGCGAATCTGACCGGCGACCGTGGCGCCTGTGCGGAGCCCGAAACGACGAATCTGGCTGGGGCTCACGTAGATATCGTCGGGGCACGGAAGATAGTGATAGTCGGGGCTGCGGAGGAAGCCAAAACCATCAGGCAGGATCTCCAGAGTTCCCTCGCCGAACATGAGCCCGTTGAGTCGAGTGCGTTCCTTGAGGATCTTGAAAATCAGGTCCTGTTTTTTGAGACCGTGGTATTCGGTGAGCTGATCCTGTTCGGCAATCGCGATGAGATCCTTCATCGCCATCCGCTGCAGCTCAGCGATGTTCACCCGGTTTTCTTCGGGGGGCGCAAACGTATCGGCAACCGGTTTGCCAAAATCCTCGTGAGGCTCGCCCGCGAAACCGCGGGATCCTGAGGATGGGGCGGCCGGAGAAAGACCGGGCTCGGCTGAGCCGCCGAGGGGGCCGCCGGACGGCGGACGGTCTTCAGACCGGCGCAGACGAGGATGGCCGATGCGGGAATCTTCGGGACGGGGATTGCGAGTGGACATGGGCGGGAAACTTCCGGAGCGGTCAGAAAGGGGAGTCACCGGGAGAGATGAGAAGGGTTGGGTTTCGAGCTGTCGCCGGTGACGGCAGCCGCGAAGGCTAGGGTGCAGGAGTGGATCTGGTGGAGGGTGAAAGGAACTGCTGAAGGATCTGACGGAGCTGCGAGACAGACTCAGACAGAGAGCCGGAATTATCGATGGTATGGCTGCAGGCGGCACGCTTGCGTTCAAGCGACCATTGTGAGCGTTCGCGACGCTGGAGCTCTTCCGGAGACCAGCCACGTGCCGCCGTGGCTCGTCGACAGCGGAGCTCTTCAGGGGTGTCGATGAAAATGAGCAGATCACAGAGGGAGGCGAGTCCGGATTCGAGCAGCAACGCGGCGTCAAGGAACACCGCGTCGATGTTCGCCGGTGTCTGCTTCAGCTGGCGAAGAATTTCTGCACGGATGCCTGGCCGCACGATCTGATTGAGCGTTTCCAGCGCGGCCTGTTGTGCAGGAGAATCACCAAACACCAGCGCTGCCAGTGTCGGACGGTGAATTTCGCCGTCGGCATCCAGTATCTCACGGCCGAAATGATCCACCAGCGCTGATCGCACGTCCGGCTGCTGAAGCTGATTATGCCCGATGCGATCCGCATCAATCACCTGGAGCGCAAAATCCATCAGTCCGGAAACAACAGACGACTTGCCGGATCCGACACCACCCACAATACCAACGATTGGGGGCCGGGCGGAACGGACACGAAAGTTCGGCGAAGCGGCCGAAATGGACGATGGGGGGGATGCAGGTGAGATGGCAGTGGCTGCGCGGAGACAGATGGGAAGCGGTCAGGCGGGGCTGTCAAATCCATTTGAGCAGGCTGCGTCCTTGCAGACAGATCCCAATATCATGCGTGGCCCGGGGGGATCTGTCAAACTCGTTACACCTCGGAATTGCAGTTTTTGGGTGGAATTCCGCAGAAATTTGGCCAAAAATGAGACGCTATCCGCCTCGAATCCCGGGAATTGAAACGACACACTTCCGACGAACCGCCAGGCAGCAGTCCACGCACTGCTCAGTCACAGCCACTCAATCTCCGTTCAGCGTCCGATACAGCCTTCGCAAAGCCTCGGACTCAATCTGACGCACGCGTTCCCTTGTCAATCCCAGCGCTTCGCCGATTTCTTTCAGTGTCTGCGGTTCCGCATTGTCCAGGCCAAAACGCATTTTCAGAATCGTCGCTTCCCGCGGATCCATTTCATCCAGCAGTCGTGTGACCTGCGTCAGGTTGTCCGTGTTGATCAGTTCGTCTTCCGGCCCCCGCACGCGTTCATCTGCCACGATATCGCCCAGTGTCAGTCCGCCCTCCTCAGGATCCGCATGCGGTGTCGCGTTGTACAGCGTGATGGCCTTCTTCACAATTCGCAGCTTCTTCCGCGGAATCCCCAGTTCCTTCGCAATGTCCTCCGGCGTGGGTGTGCGGTTCAGCTCGTCTGTAAGTTTCGCCTGAGCCCGTCGCCATTTCGACAGCAGCTCCACCATATACGCGGGAATACGAATGGTCTTGGAAGAGTTCACCAGCGCTCGCTTGATGGACTGCTTGATCCAGTAGCTCGCGTAGGTGCTGAAGCGAGTATTCATGTTGGGGTCAAAGCCCTCAACTGCACGCAGCAGTCCCAGATTACCCTCCTCAATCAAATCCTGCAGCGGCAGCCCCTTCCCCGTGTAGCCCCGAGCGATGTTCACCACCAGCCGCAGATTGGCCCGTACCATGCGGTCACGAGCCGCAGCGTCGCCCGCAGAAATGAGATTGGACAGGTCCTTTTCGTCCTGTGCTGTGAGCAGTGCGGTCTGGTTGATCTCGCGCAGGTAAGTCTCCAGCGGCGTCTGCAGACGAGAGCTGGAAACCGGCGCGGTACGTTTCTTTTTTGATGTTTGTGTCATTGGGGCTGGCCCGCAGGAGTTTCGGCATGGCAGAACAAGTCATCTGGTTATCGTCGGCAGATTTGGCCGGGTTCAATCGCGCTCCGGCAGAAATAGCCGATCCGGCAACCCGGCCGTCACCGCGCCGCTCCATCCCGCACACCTTCCCCAGATGGCCACCAATCACGGATCACCCCCAACGGACCTCCAGTCCACTCCGCCCACCACACAATCCCTTCCATTCCACGCTGCTGGTTCCCGCTGCCGCTTCCTGTACAATCCCCGGACTGCCGTTCCTCTTCCAGCCGATCCGAACCCGCACCCTGCCTCCATAAGGTCTCCCCATGCTTTCGATCGCACAGCTGGTCCTCTTCTGCCTGATCTCCGTACTTCCCGGCACGCCGCGTTGGGGTTCTGCACCAGAACCGTTGCCGGTCGCCAGCGCCGTCAGCAGATACCCCGCCAGCAGACACCCAGCCGACGCACGGCTCGCCGCTCCCGCCGCCCGCCATCCCATCTCCATCACCGAAGCGGCTATGTTCGTCACCAAAACTCGAGCCAAAACCCGCATCCAGATGTTCGCCGAAGACCTCGTCCTCTTCCAGGGCCTTGAACCCGACGAACAGGACCGCCTCCGTCCCGATGATCTCCGCCAGGGACTCGAAGACCACAAAGCCTTCCTCCTCGAAAAATTCACACTCCGCAACGCAGCCGGCGAACCCCTCAAAGGGCAGGTCACCGACCTCAGGCCCTTCACAATCCCCGCCGAAGGCATTCCCTCCACAGACATGATGAAACACACCGCCATCTACGAAATCGAACACACCTTCGATTCACCCCCGGAATTCCTCACCATCCAACAGGACCTCGCAGACGAAAATTTCATCATCCCCAGCGAAATGACCCTCCAGGTCAAACAGGCCGGCTCCGCTCTCAACTTCTCAGAACGACTCCTGCCAGGCAATTCCACAACCGTCCGCTTCGATTGGGAAAACGTCCTCTCCGAAGACGCCACCGATCAGGAATGGGAACTCTGGTTCGAAAAACAACGCGAAAAAACACTCGGCATCACCAGCTACAGCAGCGTGTACTCCTTTATCTACATCGAACCCGGTGAAGTCCGCCACGAAATTCTCGTTCCACTCGCCACGCTCGGCACCATCATCCGCATGCAGCACCGCGATCCCGCCTTCATCGACATCGATGAACAGGACGCCATCCGCGAAGAAATCCGCAAATGGCTCACGCCCGCTGCCCCCGCCACCATCAACGGAACCCGCATCGAACCCCGCTTCACCCGCATCGACTTCTACTCCCTCAACCTCGCTGACTTCGCCACCCAGGCCGCCGCTCAGAAAGTGAGCATGGCCAGCGGTCGCGTGGGCATCATCCTCAGCTATCGCCCCGCCGATGACTCCGTCCGCGACGTCGCACTTCCCTGGACACTCTTCTACTCCGGACTCACCAAAATCCCCGCCGTCGTCATCACCTGGCCCGGTGCCATGGATCGCTTCGAATTCTCACGCTTCAACAAACCCGAAGACAACACCCTCCGCTGGTCCTGTCCCGACGACGCACTCCCCAAACCCATCGCCACCGTGCCGGCCTCAATTCCCGCTCCACCCACCATCAGTGTCCCTGTTCTCACACTCATTACCCTCGCACTCGCCGGAATCAACTTCTTCCTCCTCCGCCTCGCAAAATCTCCCGCCCGCTGGATCCTTCCCGCCGCCTTTCTCGTCGCCGCCGTCCTCGTCATCCCCGTCAAACCACTCGTCCTCCCGCACCCCTGGCAACAACCTGCCGAACTCAACCCCGCAGCCGCCCGCGATGTCTTCCAGCAGCTCCATGCCGGCATGTACCGCGCTCTCGATTTCGGCAGCGAAGAACGCATCTACGACGCCCTTGATGCCACCATCGACGGACCACTCCTCGAAGAACTCTACCTCCAGCTTCAGGAAAGCCTCCGCGTCCGCGAACAGGGCGGCGCCATCGCACGCATCAAAGACATCACCTTCACCGATGCCTCCCCCGTCCCACGCGCCCAGGCAGGCCCCGACAACCCCTGGCCCGCCTTCGCAATCCGCGCCACATGGCAGGTCGCCGGCACCGTCGAACATTGGGGACACGTTCACGAACGCGAAAACCAGTTCGAAGCTGTCTTCTCCATCAAACCTGTCAATAACAACTGGAAAATCACGCGCATGGATATCCTCGGACAACAGCAAAAATCCGCCCGCACCACCCTCCGACGCTTCTGATACGCCGACAACACTCTCCCGGCAACGCTGAAGCATCCGCGTCAGCCCGGATGACAGACAGACAGACAGAAGCCGTCAGTAACGGACTGCTGAATGGAATCACCGCCCGCTAACGCAGCGGTCGTGACTTCCAGCCCGTCGCCTCAATCCTGTCCAGCTCGCCCTGAATGTCCGTCCCTTCATAAAACGAAAACCAGCCCCGCAGGAATTTCGTTTCACCCGGAGCACAGTCCGGAAACTTCGGATCAGAATGCAGACAGGGACACGGTGGATTGGCCCATGCCCGATGCAGCGGATCCCATGCCGTAATAATCCAGCGACGACCGTCTTCCGATCGCGCTGCCGCATAGTTCCCCCGGATGACCTTGTTGTCGTTGGTCTGCTCAGAAAACCCCCTCGCTCCCTTCAGCATCACACAGTTCTGCACACGCAAATCCGACAGCGGCTGGTCCGAACCATTAAGCAGCCACATCTTCAATTGAATATGATCGCCCCGCGGAATCGCCTCCGTGCCAAGCACAATTCCATTGGGAAGCGTTCGCTCCATCGTCCAGCGATGATCCGCCCCGGAGACCCATTCCAACGGCTCCAGCCTGATCCCCTGCTTCGTCCAGATCGTGTCGATGTGCGTATGCGCCAGATACGTCAGACCAAGGCTTGACCAAAACGCCTCCGGAAAATCCAGCACCGCATAGCTGCCCTCATCCCACGGACAAAACGCACTCAGCTTCGTCTCCCGCTGGGGTTCAATCGCTCCATCCAGAAAACCAATTCGTGGATGCCGACCGCCGGGGTACGGCAGCACCAGCAGGCGATCCTGCGGTCGAGCCGGTCGCGTCGCCTCAGAGATCCCGAATTCCTCAAGCCGCCGCGTGAGCTGCTCTGGGCTGAGTCCCGTCACCTGACAGATTTCTTCCGACGAATACCCATGGTGCCAAACCATGTTCTCCAGCCAGAACCGCAGCTCCGCTTCCGACGCAGCCGGCCGCGTCTGCCCGTCAGCTGCCAGGGCAGATGGACCGCAATTTCCCAGAACCAACACAACAAACAGCAACAAACGCATCAGCACAGCCCTGTGAACAAACCAGAATCAACAGCATGCCCCAGTATTCTGCCCCGTCATCACCTCAATGGGAAGCCACCCGAAGCAACCCATCCGTCATAAAACCAATTGCACTCCCAGCCGCTTTTTTCAGCCGCAAAGCCTGAACGTCCGGTTTCCCCAACTTCAGTTGCCGCCGCCCTGAAATCCGTTATACTGCCGCCCGCCGCACCCGTAGCTCAATTGGATAGAGCGTCGGTCTTCGGAACCGAAGGTTTCAGGTTCGACCCCTGACGGGTGCAATGCAAAAAACCCAGTGTTTTCACTGGGTTTTTTCGTTCGATGCTCTTCGGCGTTCCTGCCGCGTACACCAACGGCATACCGCCACCAGCTTTTCAGCCGCGTTTTTTCACTCGGCTCATCAGCACATTCACTTTCGCCACCGCTTCAGCCTGTGCCCCCTCCGGAAGTTGGGAACAGTTGCTCGCCGTCGTCCCGAAATCCTGATGCCCTGCACATCGCCGCATGCCGCCTGCGTTCAA
>CAZLOQ010000261.1:0-7081 GCA_964561125.1 uncultured Chitinophaga sp.
GTGGGGTAGCTGGGAACCTTCAGCTCCGACGGGGCAAGCCCGTCGGGGGCTGCGGTGTTCGGCACCACGTTGACTTGCGCGACTGGTGCGGACGGTGTCGCTGGCTACCCCGCGGCAGCACGCCCCCGAGGTCCTGTCTGAAGCCTGGCTTCGCAGGGTAGCCAGTGAGCCTGATTCACCGCCCGACGTTTGCGCCCCTCCGTAAAGCGGCTGTGAACGGTTCCCACATTTCTTCGCCGAATGATTCGGTCAGTTTTGTCGGCTGAACTCGGCGGTTGAGATCCGGTGGCAGCCGGCGTATCGCCAATCGGTTTTCCCCAATCTTCCAGTGGCCGATGGCCCGCGGACAGTTGCTCTTGCCCGTGCCGGGAGGACCGTGGAACAGGGCGTCCGTTCCTGTGCAGCGACGTTGTTCTCAGCGGCCGCTTCCTGCGTGTGAACGTTGACGAAAACTGTTCTGTAGTCTGCAAACTCAAGGGCACTTCCCCGCTCGTCAGACGAGAGTAAGGAAGACACTGAGCAGCGGGTGTCTCAAATTTACAGGTCGCCATTGGGGGGTGGCGACCTGCCGAGTTGAGCCGTTGACTGCGAAGGGTTCGCTGAGTCATCCCCCAAAACACGGTGCACCGTGTTGATCGATCCTGCAAAACTTTTCAGGGAGGAGCACCATTTTCTGCTTGGCGTACGGCCGTTTGGGAATCTTCAGCCAACCGGGGTCTCGTTCATCTAGAAGTCGGCCAGTCAATTTGGAACGCATGTTCGGGCCATAGTTGACCCACGAATTCTGCCCGCGGGTTTCTGTTGTCATCGCTCTTGCAGCCAGAGACGAATACATTCTGAGATGGGACCGCCAGGCGTTCTCTTCCCCATCAGGATGAAAGTTATTCTGCTCCAGAGCGTGACCCCATACATCATGTACAATCCTGAAGACATCGTTCTGGAGAAGCGAGGTCTTTCCAATTCTTACCCCGCTATCGGCCATCAGAGGGTTCCGTGTCTGATCCAGGTCCAGACCTCCATCGCCGTGCCCGGAAATGGTCGGGTAGAAACAAATCCGGCGCCGCTCGCAGACATCAGCAAACATCGGCGGCGAGCGAGTGTAGGGCTGCCCCTCTCCAGGATGCGGTATTACTTCAAGCCCAGCATCCACGAGGGCCACGAACTGCAGTTCGGTCTCCCTGCAAAAAGCCTGATAAGCCTCCTGGGTGTGGGGGCACTCTGGTGAATGCTCCGCCTCTTCAAAAGCATCGGCAAGCGCCATCGCTGTGGTTGGATCAACACGCGTTTTGATCAGTGGCGTCCACTTCGTATTGGTGAGATGCTCAAAAAGTTCAATAAGTTTATTCCGAAAACTCCGGGACGTGTCCATGGAACGATCCCCTTGCGGGAATCCGTTGCATGGCTGAACCACGTCGTACGGATTGAAATAACGATTCTGAAAATGCCAGCTCTTTGAGCCGTGCCGTGGTTCAATTGCAGCGTCCGGGCCTGACGACCTGCTGCAGATCGCTCTTCAAAACTGCCCTGCTGATTCATGTACTTCGCCGCCGCAGAAAAAACGTGTCTGATGGCAACGTCTAACAGGCGTCGACATGCTCTGTACACGTCGATGTCCAGCGGGCTCTGACACGCCGCCCGTTGGGTTCGACGATCAGCTCCACCGTTCCGTATCCCGACCCACGAAGGATCCTGAACAGGCGGCGAGCGAACTCAGACCTGTGCCGATGCAGTTCGTCGTGCAGTACCAGCTCATGCTCAACGACCAGAATCCCAGCGCTCGTGACACTCAGCTCGACCCGATCTTCCCCGATCCGCCTGACATTGACTCGCTCAATGCCGCAACGCGCGGCCACGAACCTGCCGTAAAGGGCGTCGAGCTCCGCCACAAACTCCGCCAAACTCACGACTCGCATCAGTACGCTCCTGAACGCTTGAATGGCCAAAAGACCCCACATAGACTGCCGCCAATGCGGCAATTGGCCACGCGGATAACGTGGCCTGGTTACGGTCATTCTGGAACGACTTTTTCGAGAGTCCATCTCAGTTTTGAGGGCCTCGTACGCTGCATGTACGCTGAATGTACGCGAGCGAATCTCTGTCTGGTGGTGCTATGGCAAAGAGAGGACGTCGGCCGGTGACAGCGCGTAAACAGATTACTGATCTGCGAGAGGTGCGACTGTCGCTGATCGGGTCCGACGGGCAGTTGCATCTGTCCAGGGTAACGACCGGGTGGAGCAGCGGGATTCAAGACTCCCGAAGTCCCAAAAAGTCGACTGGCGACGAGAAGAAAAAGGCAGTCGTCGTGATGTTTGCCTGTTATCGCCTGTGGAAAGACGCAAATCCTGACGGTGCTCAGCCATTCAGCTTTCCGGATATTGCACAGATTGGCGGGAGCTTCACAAACCAGTCGAGGGGTAAGAGTCTCTGGTACAATGCGGTGTTTGGCGGAAGGTTTGGAGGGTTATTTCTCAGAAAAGCCCGAAAGGATGAAGGGGTTGGGGCAAGTCCGAAGATCAGCGTGACCATTGAGGTGGATGGCTGGCCCCAAACGGAAGGTGATCCAGAGCAGGTGATGAAGAATTTGAAAGCCATTCTTAGCCAATTTGTCGGCGAGGACACCGCCAAAGGGTACATGGACAAGTACGCAACTCGTACGCTGCCCAATTTGGAGAATTTTCTTGGTCACTATCGGGAACGAATGGTGAGCCGGTTTCGGAAGCGTTTTTTCAATTATGACCAAAACCCAAACATGAATGTCGAGCGACGACAAGAGCATGCGGAGACAACACCTAACCGCGAGCGTTTCATCAATGATCATCGCATCGACATTCTGGAAGGTACCTGCATCGAGCTGAAATATCATCTGCATCCCAGGCACTTCCGGGGTTCCGCCGAAAAGTCCTCCCCAGTAACCGAAGCGGAAAACACAGGAGCGTGCTGGCTGCCTCTTGGGCAATCAATGGGAGGAGGGACAACCGATATCGGCGATGCTGATGCCCTGTTGTATTGCCTCGACCCGACGATCGCAGAGGCCGCAGGCATCAAGTTGGAAAAAGCGAAGGGCCTGCAACTGCACCGCACTGTGGTGGTTTCGGACAGTGGTTATGGCAAGACAGTTCGCCTGGAATGGCTTCTCGCAGAATTGTGCAGACGCAAGTCGAGGAAGATTCCATTTCTTCTGGACGTTGATGAACTGCTCAAGGATGACGATCAGTTGCTGCAATGCCTGCTGAGCAAACTTACCGCTGCAGGAACGAGACTCGATCTTGAGACGCTGAAGACACTGCGAGAGGCCGGGCAAATTTTCCTGCTCCTCGACGCTACTGACCAGGCTGGTGATTTGGACACCCTTCGTGAAATTGTTGGTAACAAAGCCTGGCAGAAGTGCGGCATTGTGGTTTCCGGACGTCCAGAGGCGTTTTATGAGAGCATCGACATTTTTACTTCCGCAAACGAAGACCAATCCGAAAGGCAATTTCGATTTGTAAAGCCACTCGAGCTGACCGATGACCAGGTTGGATTCTATATCGGAGAAGGTCGAATTAGCCACCTGAAAGATCAGTTGGATGAGGTACAGGACATTCTCCGCAATCCGCGGGTTGCATACTATCTGGGGTACGTGATCCCTGGCGACACGCTGAGTAAGCTGAAGTCAGCGAGCGACGTATTCGAAGAGGCCACAGAGTGGCTTCTGAGAAAAGCCCTGGCCGAAAAAAGCACATGGCGATTGGGAATCGGCTTTACGATGCGGGAGCGAGCTGAGAAATCCGTTCCGCCAAGGGGATTTCAGCCAGAACGTGTTCCTCAGGTCGACCGCGCTAAACTCTTGCTGTCGGCGATCGCCTTTGAGCAGTTGTCGCTGCGACCTGAAGGATCTGCAGAAGTCAGCGATGGTGTTCCAAATTTCAGCAATGTCAAGACGGGCGATTTACCGTCATTTCTTAATCGCGTATTCGTTCGTGTGAAGACTGTTGATAAGAGTCGTTACGACACCGATCTCGGCGTAGATTATTTTTACTTCGATCTCGACCGCTTAAGTGAAGCAAATGTGTTGATCAGCCGCGGATTGCTGGATACCATTTCACTCCGTCGCGAGATTTGCTGGCGAAATAAGAGTCTCCACGAATTCTACGCCGCCCGGTGGCTGGCCAACCACGCCACTGACGACGACATTGGCTATCTGACGAAAGGCCGCTACCACCCGCTGCGGCCGAACACGTTTTCGTTCTATTGGGTGCAGCGCTTTCTTTGTGAGATGCCGCGGCATGCAGGAGTGCAGAGTCGATGGGCGTCCGCTGTGGAGCCATTCTTTCGTCCTGGCGATGGGACTGTCGAAGGCACTCATCGCAGCTGCGAGATGATTTATCGGGCCTGGCGCCGACTGGTGGAGGTCGCCGAGAGTCCCTGCGAGACCTATGAAGCCACTGTTCGTGATCGGTTCCTCGGCGAGTTCATGGATATACTTGGAGGTCAATATGATGGGATTGGTGGTCAGGATGATACGAACGCAGAGTCCGACTCAGAGAAACTGAAACCCAGTGAGGCTGCGAAGGAATTGAAAGACAGTTTTGTTGATATCCCCGCGGGACGCTTCCGGATGGGGGCACCGGATGACCGGCAGGGGATGGGGCCGCAGTACAGAAGCGACTGGGAAGCGTTCATTAACCGATATCGTGAGGAAAAGTCGCTGGAAGCGTTCCTTGAGGTCTGCCTGCGAGAGCTCAAGGATCGGTCGCGAACCGACGCCCAGCTTATTCAGTGGTATAGACAGCAGTACACCCGGGTTTTTCACAAAGGAGTGCAGATCATCGAAGACTGGCAGTTTCCACATGATGAGACTCCGGGGGCTGACTGCGCTGAACTGGACATCGATCCGTTTCTTCTCAGTCGTTATCCCGTCCTGAATCGCTGGTATCGCCTGTTTGACCCGGGGCACGGGATCGACGGCAGTCCATACGAGGACTATGCCACAATCAGCGGTACGGAAGATCGGCCACTGATCTATGCAGACTGGTACATGAGCTGGTGTTTTGCTCTGTTTTGTCACTGGGACGGGCGAAGCTGCGAGCTGCCGGGCGAGGATCAGTGGGAGTACGCGGCGAAAGCGGAGCGAACGGTGGTGAGCTGGCCGGAGGATTACCGGGATTTCTGGTGGGGGGATGATTTTGAGAAGGGTCGACATCACTGCACATCGCACGCAACGCAGACCAGTGCACCGCCGGAGTTCACGAAAGCCAAAGCGCAGGGGAAGCACCATGAGAATCCGTTCGGGCTGGTGGATATGCTGGGGAATGTCTGGGAATGGACGGGGGATCGTTACCGCAGCAGGTATTCACGGACGGCGACGGAGGGTAAATCGTCCGCCTTTGTTTTGCGGGGCGGCTCCTGGGGCGGCGGTGATGCAACCTTTCTGCGTTGTGGCAGGCGGTTCATCAACCAACCGACCTACTCCAACGACCACACAGGTTGTCGTTTGAGTCGGGTGGCCAGGGCTGAAAATCTTGAGCCCTCCACCCTTGCGATTCCCTGCGATTGGTTTTCGGCGATCGGCGGAGCCGATTAAAAAAACCTGCATGAGCATTGCATTTTCGATTTTGTTTTGTCAATCTGCGACTGGGACAGCTGACCGAAAACCGCCTTTGTTTTGCGGGGCGGCTCCTGGAACAACAATGATGCAACCAATCTGCGTTGTGGCAGGCGGAACAACAACCAACCGACCAACACCAACAACCACACAGGTTGTCGTTTGAGTCGGGTGGCCAGTGCTCTTACGATTGTGAACAGAATCTGCTGGGTGTGAGTTTGGTGGTTTACGGACTGCTGAAGCGAAGGGGGGCTTTGCCTTCCGGCCCGAAGAGCCCAGGTTGGCATCCTGTGTTGGTTGTTTTCAGCAGCCAGCCAAAAGATGATGAACCGGCCGAGCAAGTAGCGATGTCGAAAGCCCGGCCGGTTGACTGTTGCATACATCGATGGCGGTGAATCGCACCTCGCGGGAACTCAGCGTCATTTCCCAAACGCACGATCTGCCGGTGTGGACTTGTAACCGTTTGCAGCAGGACGACGGCAGGTCCAGACAGAGCGTCTCCCGCGGCATTCACTTCGCCCCCAGTTGGCTTGTGCCGTCTGAAGCCAGGGTTCGCGGGCTAGCCGGTGAGCCTGATTCACCGGACGGGACAAGCCCGTCGGGGTCTGATTGCGTTGGTCGCGTGGTCTAGCGGCTAACCTTCAGCTCCGACGGGACAAGCCCGTCGGGGGCTCCAGTGCTCGCCCCCAGTCCGAGTGTCCGACTGGAGCGAACGGTTCGTAGCCTGGCTTGTGAGCCTGATGCACCGGCCCGGAGTTGCTCCCCGCCCGGTAAGGCGACAGCCTGCTGCTCACACGGTCAACAGACTTTGACCGCTGGTCAGCGGGTGAATGAGTCAGGCCGTGCGGCGATTTTCGCAAATTTTCGTCGCTCGATCTGCAATTTGTGTCCGGGCACCCGTCTGCTGAAATGCTCCAGAGGCGTCTGCAGATACCTCTCTGGATTCGAAACGCGGAAGACGAAGACTGTGCTTCGTCCTGCGTGCCATGTTCACCAGATTTCGGGGGAGGTGTCGCATGAGTTCTCTGACAGATTCTCTGTTCCTGCAGCCGGGCTCTGTTGCGGCCGCTGGCGTTGAATCCCTGGAGTCGTCTGACGCGGGATCGTTGCCACGCAGTGCGGCGGTCGGCAGGATTCTCCGGCGTATTCGGCTGGCAGAAAACGAGCGACGCGATTTGCAGCGTGAGACAGAACGCCTGTTGAAGCTGGGGCGTGTGATGCAACAGGATTGAATGGACTGATCGGACGGGAATCAGAGCCGGGAGCCCCGGCGGCAAATCAAGGGGCTCCCTTGTCATGCTTTCGCTGCAGGTGTTCCTGCAGCTCCGGTGCAGCGACGTTGTTCTCAGTGGCCGAATCCGGTGTGTGAACATCGGCGAAAATCGTTTTGTAGTCTCCAGACTCGAGGCCACTTTCCTCGGGGACTCTTCGTGTCCCGTACTACCTGGGCCTGCCGGCCCAGGCTTTTAGAGAACGGCCCTTCAGGCCTCGGGGAAT
>CAZLOQ010000262.1:0-7076 GCA_964561125.1 uncultured Chitinophaga sp.
ACCTGAGCGCACTTTTCCGGCAGCAGGGATGCAGTTTTGGAATTTGTCGATTCCAATGGTGCTGCCGTGGGGTAGGTTCCCGGAGGGGCCTTTGATTTGAAGACGCCCTGGAGCAGAGTTGCCGCACTGCCCCGAGACTTGACCTTCAGGGAAAGCGCTCCCATGGGACCGCCGTAGAATGACGAATTTGACGAATCAGTGCAAAAGGGGCCTACAGGTCGCGTGTCTCCGCGAATTGAAAGGAATTCAGCATCCCTTTCGTCCCGAAGCGTCTCCGGGCGAGGTCTCGTTCAGCGAAGTGTGAGGCTGAGGATCAGCAGTGAGCCGGAAGCCCCTGACTGAAATCGCGGTGATGTCTGACGCATACAGCCTCCGCTGCCGCAGAAGCTGTCATACTGGACGAACATACCTGGCGAATTTCAACCTGCTGATCATAGACGAATTCGGTCTCGACTCCGCAGAATGAAAACGGGACTCTCAGGGGGCACACCTGCTTTCCAAAGTGTTTACTCCACCGGCCTCGCCATCCCAGGCTGCCCTCCTCCCGGCCACCGTCCAGCACGGACGTCCCCGGATCACTCTCAGAAAATCCCGATCCGCAACCGAGCGACTGCTGCACTCCCGGCTGGAAAAGTGCGCTCAGTTGAGATGAGACTGGCATCGCCGGGTAGGTCCGGCGACGGCGGTCCTGCCGTCACGGAGCGGTGTCTTTCACACTTTGGGGACAGACCCCGAATGCTGCGGCCATGGTAACAGGTGGGGGCTGTCGTTGTGGGGCGCCATCGGCTGAAAGTCACCGCGAGTTGGCATGGAACCGAGGCACTTCTGGAGTAGATGACGTCACGGACGAAGATTATGGAGCATGTCTGCTGCGGAACGTCGAAGGCTTCGCGTTCCCTTGCTATCGATTCCTCAAACACCGTCGAGTTGCCTGCGATAAGGGAATGACGAAGTTCATGGATACGATCTGCGGCAGTACGCGGCGTTGCCGGATGTTTACGGCAGTGCCAGCATGCAAATCCGGAGTCTTCAGCGTGAACCAGCGGTTCGGCTGGAGCAGGGGCGACTGAGCTTAATCGGTTCTGGCCCCTTCCGTCACAAGTGTTTCACACGTGCGCGGCGTGGCGAGTCCGCAATCAGTTCACAGAATTCCCTGGTGCTTCCCAGTCGCGAAGTTTCCATTTTCCCCCAATTTCTGCGATAATCCTCCGGAATTCCGCCAGGAATCGTTTCACGCCATCGAACTCCCCGGAACTCGCGACCGCCTTTCCATACGGGCTTGCAGGGGCACCCATGAATTCATCAACTGGCAGCGTCATCGAAGCTGCAGGGCTCAGCAAAATCTATCGCTCGGGGGTGTTCCGCCGGCGCCAGTTTCAGGCTTTGAAAAGTGTCAATCTGGCCGTTCCTTCCGGCTGTATCTACGGGCTGCTGGGACCAAACGGTGCGGGCAAGACAACGCTGATCAAAATTCTGCTGGGCATCGTCTCTTCCACCTCCGGCTCTGCCACCGTCCTGGGGCATCCCGCCGGCTCCATGGCAGCTCGCCGCGGCGTTGGTTATCTGCCAGAGAACCACCGTCTTCCGCGACATCTCACAGCCACAACGGCGCTGGAATACTACGGCAGCCTCAGCGGCATGTCGCCCGGGCAGATCCGTGCCGAGCGTCCGCGGCTGCTGGAACTGGTGGGCCTGTCCGGCCGCGAGCGTGAACGTGTTTCCGGGTATTCCAAAGGGATGCTGCAAAGACTGGGACTGGCTCAGGCCATGCTCCATCGGCCGCCGCTCATCGTGCTTGATGAACCCACCGACGGCGTCGACCCGGTCGGTCGCCGGGAAATCCGCGATGTGCTCAAAAAGCTGGCTCAACAGGGCCACACCGTTTTCCTCAACAGCCACCTGCTCCAGGAAATCGAACTCATCTGCGACAGCGTGGCCATTCTCAACCGCGGGCAACTGCTCAAGACCGGCACGGTCCAGGAAATGACGCGTGCTCTCACCGACGCCCCGCTGCAGTTCCAGCTGCTGGGGTCTGCCGATCGAATCCGTAAGGTCTTTGCCGCCCATCCTGCTGCAACGCTCCGCGAAGTCACAGCAGAGGCCGTCGAGGTGGAAATTCGTCCCTCGGGCCAGCCTCAAGTCGATGCCATCATCGATGGTCTGCGGCTGGAAGGTATCAGTGTCTACCGAATGGCTCGCCGCGAACAGACACTCGAAGAGGTCTTCATGACACTGGTCGGAGGAGTCGTCTGATGCGGGCAATACTTGCGATTTTGAAAGATGCATTCCGGGAAGCGTGGGCCTCGCGAGTCCTCTGGATGGCGCTCGCC
Source organism: uncultured Chitinophaga sp. (assembly GCA_964561125.1). Classification (GTDB taxonomy): domain Bacteria; phylum Planctomycetota; class Planctomycetia; order Planctomycetales; family Planctomycetaceae; genus SXXK01. The sequence goes on from CAZLOQ010000262.1 coordinate 2,331, forward strand.
GCCATCCTGCTGGTTCTGCTGGCACTGTCCCCCATGGGGTTGGACAACGTCATCAGCACGCAGTTGCGGCCCTACGAACTGGTGGACACCGAGGGCTTTCTGCGTCAGCTGAAGGATGGCGCTGCTGCAGACAAAGGACCTGCACACCACCTCTGGACTCTGCTGCCCCCCGATCAGCAGGAACGGGTGCGTCAGTGGCTTCGCGACGACGCGCCGGATGGTCGCCCCGCGCGGCGGATTCAGTCGTCCGTGGTGGATGCCGTGAATGGTCTGATCGGGCTCGAAAAATTCTACGTCCCGGAGGCATGGAATTCTCCGGCGTGGCAGTCTGCCGATATTCCAGCAGAGCTGCGTGATGTCTCCGCAGCCGAAGCGGACGCCTCGCTGCGGGCCACGACCAACCTCAAGCGGCTGGCAGCCGCCTTTCCAGAGGCGATCAGCATTCAGGACACCACAGCCCTGGTGCTGTCCTACGGTTCGCTGCGGGTCTTCGGCCCGCTGCGTCTGCCGCCCGATCAGGTGGAATCACTGATCAATGAGATCATCATCGGCGTACTCTCGGTGTTTCTTGGTTTCTTCGGGGTCTTTGCCTCGCTGATGGTCACGGCCTCGGTCATTCCGCGCACCTTTGAACCCGGCGAAATCTCATTACTGCTCAGCAAACCTGTCCCCCGCACTGTGCTCTACCTCACGCGATTCGTCGGTGGGTGTCTCTTCACATTTCTCTGTGCGGGAACGCTGGTCACCGGCACCTTTTTACTGCTCTGGCTGAGATTTGACCTGTATCGCCCGGTACTCATCGCCTGCGTGCCGCTCTACGTGTTCCTGTTCGCCATTTATTATTCCGTGAGTGCCCTGACCGGCGCCATCTGGCGCAACCCGATCGTCAGTCTGATTCTGGTGGTCGTGTTCTGGATCGTGCAGGTGACAGCGGCGGTGGTGAATGATTTCATGGCGTTTGCGTGGCTTCCGGGCCGCCAGCTGGAAGAACTCGTCGTCACCGACACCAGTCTGTTCGCGATTGACGGGAGCCGCAATTTCCTCCGCTGGAACGAAACCACCGGTGACTGGCAGACCATTCTGGAAGATTCCAACCCCAACCCCCTGCAGGCGCTGGGCATCTTCCAGGCGGGGGCTCGCCCACGACTCACTGCAGCCACCGACGGGAGCACCGTGTACGCGATGCAACCAGAGTTTTCGCGGTTCAATCAGGCGGGTCCGGCGCGGGTTTTTCGTGGAGAAGCGGGCGACAATTTCAACCGCAGCGGCAACAGCAGCACTCCCGAACCCGTCTTCGGAATCTACAAAACCCGCGACGGAAAGCTGATCCTTCCCGGCGCACGATCCGTTCACCAGCTCAAGGACGACACGGAGGACATCCGCAACGCCCGCAACTTCCTCCGTGATATGCTCGGCGGACTCATGCCCGGCTCAGGTTCCGCTGGTTTCGAGATCGTCTCGTCCGGTCTGAAGCCGGGGCTCCGTCCGGACGCCGCGGTCGCATGGAATCCGGCCGACGAAAGCATCGTCTGTCGCGACCGCGACCTGCTGCTTCTGCTCACGCGCAGCCCTGAAGGTAAATGGTCAGAATCGACCCGCAAACAGCTGGACCGCAAAAAACCGGCCCTCATCGCCGCCGGCGGCGATAAAATACTCATGGCCGAATCCGATGGACGCATCGAAATCCTCAACCAAAGCACACTCGAAGTGGTCACCAGCGGCAGCATTCCGGCCGGCGACAAACCCAAACGCGCCGAAGTGGCGCCGGATGGCAGCCGCGCCGCAGTGCTCACACACGCAGGCGTGCTGGTCATCTTCCATGCTGCAGATAACCGCTTCACGGCACTGTCCGTCAACACCCCCCGCACCATCTCCGGCATTCGGTTCCTCGACAGCGGCGAACTCGCCGTCGGCGCCGGTCGCAGTCTGCTCCTCGTCAACCCCGACACCGGCGCAATCACCCGCTCATGGAATGGACAAATTCAGTGGCCCGTCCATCTGTATGACTATGTAGTGAAACCACTGCACTCGATCTTCCCCCGGCCCGGAGATCTCGACAACACGGTTCGCTATCTCGTCACCGGCGAATCCTCCGTTGCCGTGGAAGAGGGCGGCACCACAACAGACGATGATGACCTCTCCGCGCCCCGCATCGTGTTCAACCCGTGGGCGTCCTTCGGCACCAACTCCGCGTTCCTCGCTGTCATGCTGCTGCTCGGCTGCCTCTACATTGCTCGTTCAGACTTCTGATCCGGAACTTTCAGGAAGCACGACATGGGACTGTTTGACAAACTCCGCAACGAACTGATCGACATCATCGAATGGGTCGATGATTCGCGTCACACGCTCGTCTGGCGTTTTCCCCGTTACCAGAACGAAATCAAGAACGGGGCTCAGCTCATCGTTCGGCCGGGGCAGAAAGCCATTTTCGTCCACCGCGGTCAGGTGGCTGACGTGTTCGAGCCCGGCAGCTACGAACTCAAAACCGACAACCTGCCGCTCCTCAGCACCCTCGCAGGCTGGAAATACGGTTTCAACAGCCCCTTCCGGTCCGAAGTCTACTTCATCAGCACCAAACAGATCACGGACCTCAAATGGGGCACTCCAAACCCCGTCATGCTCCGCGACCCGGAATTCGGCCCCATCCGGATTCGTGCCTTCGGTACTTATGCGGTCCGGGCTGCCGACGCTCGAGCGCTGCTTGCAGAGCTGGTCGGCACCGACAAGGACTTCGGCGCCGATGCCGTCACAGAACTGCTCCGTTCCATCATCGTCAGCACCCTCTCAGAAATGCTCAGCAACGCCGGGATCCCGGCACTCGATCTGGCCTCCCGCTACAGCGAATTCGGCGAAACGCTCCGCAAGGCCGTGCAGGAAAAAATCGACAACGAATACGGACTCGAAATTCCCCAGCTCATCATCGTCAATATCTCGCTCCCTGAAGCCGTCGAAAAAGCGCTCGATACCCGCACCAGCATCGGCGTGATCGGTGACCTGGGACGTTTTCAGCAGTACCAGCTTGGGCAGGCTCTGGGAATGCCTGGCGGTCAGGGCGGCGCGGCCGCGGAAGGTGCCGGGCTGGGTCTCGGCATGGCACTTGCCGGGCGCATGCTCCAGCCAGGCTTCGCCCCGCTCAACGCCGGACCTCTGCCGCCTGCAGCCCCGCCCCCGCCCGCACCACCCGCCGCATGGCATGTGGCGGCCAATGGTCAGTCGCACGGCCCCTTCACCACAGAACAGCTCGTTTCCGGAATCGCTGCCGGCCAGGTCAGCCGCTCAACACTGGTCTGGACAGCCGGCATGTCTGAATGGACAGCCGCCGCCCAAATCCCGCAGCTGGCAGCAGCATTCGGGCCCCCTGCACCACCACCGATCCCCGGCACCTGAACTGACATCCCCGGTGTGAACCATGTGCCCAGCCCGTGACGAAGATCCCGGCATCCTGGAAGCAACTCACGACAACGTCGCCATGGCGGAACACGGCCAGGTTGTGGACGACGGTCGGGGCCGCATGTTTCCCTGTGGGCAGTGCGGCGCCGATCTTGAATTTCACATTGGCCTGCAGTCGCTCCGCTGCGACTTCTGCGGTCACGTCCAGCAGCTTGAGATTTCTGCCGAAAGCAGCGTGGAAGAACAGGACTTTCACGCCATGCTCACCCGGATCCGGGAACGACGGCAGACACAACAACAGCAGTTTCGGGAGGCGTCCGAAACTGCGGCAGCCGACCCTGCCGACCCTGCCGCTCAGCACTCCGAAGTCACCTGCGGTGCCTGCAGCGGCACGGTCGAATTTTACGGAACGCTCACCAGTACCGAATGTCCGTGGTGCGGCAACCCCGTGCAGCTGGAGGGCGTGCATCGGGCTTCTGAGGAGCGGATTCCGGTCGATGGCATGCTGCCATTCCTGATCGACCGCGAGGTCGCCCGTCGCAACCTGGCCAACTGGGTCCGCTCCCGCTGGTTCGCGCCCAACAGCTTCCTCCGCGATGGCGTCGAAGGGAAGTTTCAGGGCGTGTTCCTGCCCTATTTTACGTTCGATGCCATGACGGCCACAGCATGGACCGGTCGACGCGGCGATCACTATTACGTGACCGTTGGCAGCGGCAAGGATCAGCGGCGGGAGCGCCGCACCAGCTGGCGATCGGTGTCCGGTCGCTTCCAGCGGTTCTTCGATGACGTCTGCATTCTTGCCGGCAAAGGGCTGCGGCGAGACCTGATTCAGGGCCTCGAACCCTGGCCGCTTGCGAAAGTCGTGCCCTTCAATCCCCAGCTGATGGCCGGGATTACTGCGCGGACATACGACATCGAACTGGACGACTGTTTTGTGAAAGGCAGGCAGCGAATTGACGAAGCGATCCAAGCGGACGTGCGGCAGCGAATCGGCGGTGACGAACAGATTGTCAGCAGCGTCAATACTCAGTACGCAGGTATCACCTTCAAGCATCTCCTGCTTCCCGCCTGGCTCATGACCTATCGCTGGAACAACAAACCATGGCAGGTGTTCATCAACGCCACCACCGGCGAAGTTCAGGGCGAACGTCCATGGAGCGTGTGGAAGATCACTCTGGCAGTGCTTTCCGCGATTGCTGCCGGGGCTGCCATCTGGTTCTGGATTGAACACGCGCCGCAGTAAATCGGTCCTTAACTGGACAGCGCCAGGTTGCGTCAGCAACTCCGTCGTCATGGCACCCTGGTGTTGCAGGAAGCCGAAGGTTGCAGGCAGCTGCCCGGCTGTGTTCACGGCCT
>CAZLOQ010000263.1:0-7061 GCA_964561125.1 uncultured Chitinophaga sp.
GAACTGCCCTTACAGGGCGAACAGTTCCCGTTCATGCTGACCCGGGGTTGCACCCCGGGCTGATGGAACTGGCCTTACAGGCCGCAATCGCAGAAGGTAGTCGGCAGGGGGCAGCCGGACTGTTATTTGAATTGGAAAACGCCCCTCATGCATCACCGCTGTCCTCCACGATTCGGCGTCATCTTCCCTGCCGGGAGTGGTGGAACCGAGGGCGTAGCCGTCAGACCGTCGCCGCTGGGCTGGATCGTCAGTGTTGTGGTGACTCTGGCTCGCTGTTCCGGGAGCAGCTTCTGGACGGCCTGCTGCTGGATCTTCAACAGATAGGCGTCGAACGCGGTGGTGAATCGGAGTTGAATCTGCATGCGAGCAGCGTCTTCGCGGCTGATGCCCCACGCTGACAGCTGGACGACGGCCGTGGCTGTGGGGGCGAGGCTGAGGTTGATGGTGCGTTCTGCGAGTGGACGAAGGTCAGCTTCAGACAGCAGCTGCCAGCCAAGCGGTGCAGACAACGTGCCAGAGAGACTCAGATACTTGCCCGGCTCGATTTCTGCAATCACTGATCCGGCACGGACCTCCAGAATGCGATCCAGAGCTTCCGGGCCGGCGAGGATCACAAGGCGAGGGGCTTCCACACCGGCACGGGCTTCGCCGGACAGCTGACCGAAAGCGGCGTCTTCCCGGGGCGGACGTGTGGGTTCTGCAGGGCTGGCGACTGGGGCTGCCGCGGCGGCCGTGACGGCAGGGGCCGCAGCGGTTGCAGGGGCCGCAGCGCCGGCAGGGGCCGGGCCACGAGCATTTGTCGCGGGAGTTGATTCCACTGGAGCAGCGTTTTCCGGCGGCTGCGGCGGCTGCGGCGATTCGAGTGCTTCCTCGAACATTTCTGACAACGCATCCGTCCCCTGTTCAACCAGTTTCTGCAGGCTGTCCATCGCCTCGCCGGCACTCCCCGCATACTCGATTGCTTTGGGCTGTTCGCCTGTATTGCCCGCAGCATCGTCGGCGTCGTTCGACGGCTGGTCCGGTGCCGGCAGCGGCTCTGGTGGCAGCGGCTGATCCGGTGCCGGCGTCTGTTGCGACGGATCCTTGTCCGGCATCAGAATGGTCGGCAGCAGGTTGTTCTGCTGCAGCACTCTGCCGGTGCCGATCGCAAATTCTTCGATCTTTTTTCCTGCGGCCCAGATCATCAGCAGGATGACGAGCACATGCATGAAGAAGCTTGAAATCCACGAGGTGAGTGAAGGCATGATCGTTTACTCCATGGAAGAAACGGCGGAAGGAACAACAGAGGAAACAGAAACCGATTCAGACGATTGCCGGGGTGTGGTCAGTTCCATGACCTGCACCCCATGATCCTGCAGCAGCGCTCGCAGCTTCAGGCTGTCTCCGTAACTGGCTCGCGCGTCACCGGCGAGCAGCACTCTGGAGCGTGGCGGCAGCTGTTGAAGCCTCTCAATCAACTGTGACTGCGAGAGTGGTTCGTCGGACCAGAACAGCGAGCCGTCGTGGCTGAGGACCAGCAGCGGGGTTTGTTCGGATGGGGACTGCAGCGGACTGCCGTCTGCCGGAACCAGCTGCGTTTCGCGAGTCCGCAGGTCGGTCAGCTGCGGCATCAGAATCATCAACAGTCCGCAGAGCAGCACGAGAGGATCAATCAGGTTTGTCAGGTCGATTTCGTCGTCATCGGTTTCACTGAGCAGTGAGCGGGTACGGTGAAGAAGAGCGGACATCAGCAGGCCTCCTGAGGTGTCATGGTCTGGGGCGTGTGGGCTGCGGGGACACTCAACCACGACCTGCGGAGTTTGCCTTCAGAATCGGGCGGCGCTGCGACTGGCTGCGGACCGGGTGACGGATTCGCGGCCGGTGCAGCGGGCGTCGGGACGGGCGGTTTGCCAGTCTTCTGGTTGCGGGCAGCTCTGTTCTGACCGGCGACCGAAGCGGGGATTCGCGGAGTGTTCGCGAGCAGCAGTCCGCGTTCGAGGTCGCCCCAGATCTCGGCCGCCTCCTGCTGGAGCGGCTGCCACAGCAGTCTGTTGGATGCCATGCAGAGAATGGCGACAAAGATGCCGAACAACGTCGTTTCGATGGCGACCGCGAAGCCATGAATAATCACTCGGGGCTCGGCAGACTGCTCTTCAAACTGCGACATGCTGAGCGAGATTCCGGCAAGCGTGCCGGCAAGACCCAGCAGTGGTGCGGTTTTGGCCAGAAAAGTGTTGATCCGCGTTGCGCCGCGGTCCAGGGAATGCACCCATGAGGCCGCGTCGTTTCGGGCGAGATCCAGATAAGCGGAAGACAGGGCCTGCAGGTCAACCGCACGTCGGAGCATTTCAAAGCTGCGGTTGCGGTATCCGTGTTTCCTGAAGTCCAGCAGCCGATCACGGTGGAGCCGACATCGGCAAACCGCGTCTGTAAATAATGCGAGGGCAAATACGGATTGGCAAAAAAGAGTGATCGTAATCAACGAGCCTAAAAGTCCCATCATTTGAATCATCCCCTTTAAAAAGTGTTCCACTCTCGAGCCGCGACCGTCAGGGAGTCGGACACCCCCATCAGCCGGCACGCGTTAGCGTCCGGTTACCGTCCCGCTTCCTGACGGGCGCGGCTCGAATAGCCTGTTGACGCACCACACCGGACGGCTCGCGCCGTTCCGCTTCCATAGGCAACCGAAAGCCGGTGCCCTGCCTTTTCAGGCAGGGCACCAGCCGCGGTCACCGTCACTACTTCAGCGGCCCGCGCAGCGACTGCAGCTGGAGGAACAGCTTCTCAAGGATCTCGACACGCTTTTCGAGGGCTTCCAGACGCTCATCGGCAGCGGCTGCGGCGGATGATCCGACACTTGCTCTGGGCTGGCCGGCAGACGCGGATGACTGGCCGGCTGCAGGAGACGACGGTCGGCCTGGGAGACTGGATGACTGTGGACTGACTGCCGCTTTTTTTTTTGCGTCATCGCCAGCCGGTGCGACGAGCGGAGTCACGGGTTTGGAGGCGGTTTCGGTGGCGGGTGTCAGCGGTGCAGCGGGCGGGGTCACGGTATCCTGCCGAGTGACGCTGTCGGCTTGCTGTTTGAGAAGCTCATCGAGGGCGGCTTTGAAGTCCGCTTCCAGCTTCTCACGCTGGGCAGCAAGGTTGCGATAGCGGAGCTCTGCGGCGGCGTGCTGGTCACGGATCCGCTGTTCGGCGGAGTCTGGAGTGGTGTCCGGCGACGATTCCGGGGCAGATTCCGGGGCAGATTCCGGATCCGCGGGCTGGGACGAGGGCACGTCGGGCACCGGAGTGGACGGGGTGTCGGCTGTGGGCACCGGTTCCTGGCCAGGGGCAGTCAGGGGAAGCAGCAGACAGATGGTGAGGGCCAGAGCGAGGGTTGCTTTGAACATAGTCATGGGTCCTTGACAAGGGAAGGGAACGGTTGCTGGCTGGGGTGTTCACGGACAGCGATGCTGGTGCTCTCCGGGTCAGAGGCCTTTCAGGATGTCGCGGAGGATCTCGTAGGTTTCAACATCGGTCCCTGTGTCTGCAAGGCGCTTGAGATCGGCTTCAGACACTTTCGAGGTCTCAACCGGGGCAACAACGGGGACGGCCGTGGGCACACTGACAGTCGTGTGCCGGCTTGGTGCCGGCGTCTCGTTGTCTCGGCAACCGAGGCTGCCGAGCAGGGTGCAGGTGGCGAGCAGCACGGGGGCCGGCAGTCGGCGGGGCGGGAGCATGAGCTGTTCCTTTTTTGCTGAGAGGTGTGGGTGTCGGGATTACTGAGCAGTCGTCTGATCGGGAGTGGTGGGGGTGGGTTGGGGGATATAGCGCTTCAGGAATTCGCGTTCATCGGTGGATCGGGGAGCGTCCGCGCCGGAGGGTGGTGTGACCGGGTGATCGGGGAGTGCGGAGCCTTCAAACAGGATGCGGACTTCGTTCTCTGAGAGAGTCGGAGCCAGCTTTGGCAGCTGACTCAGGAGCACATTCACTTTGCTTCGGAACTGCCTGTGAGATGCCCGGGACTGTTTGATCTCAGCAATGTTTGCGAGCAGCCAGCGTTGTCCGCCGGCTCTGCGGAAGTTCACGGTGAGGTCATCTCTGAGCTGCAGGAGCTTTTGACTGTCTGTGTCGAGCTCGGCGACGCGCTGTTGCATCTCGTTGCTGGTGATACCTGCCAGCCTGCAGGCTTCTCGTGCGTTCAGCAGGTCCGCTTCAAGCAGCCGGACATTGAGAGCGACATCGGGGGGCAGGGGTGTGTCGTCGGAAAGTTCAACGCTGTACTTTGCTGCCAGCGTTCTCAGACGGTCTTCGATGGCGGTTACGGATTGTGAACGTTCTGCCAGCTGACGTTCGGCTTTCAGGCCCGATTGCCGGCATTCTTCCTGCGCCTCTTCGATGGTCGCTCGCAGCCCATTCACGGCCTTGAGCACCTGAGGCTGAAGGTTCTGGAAGGCAGCGAGCTGATCGCTGGCCTCGGTGAGTGCCCTGGACAGCGCTTCCTCGTAGTTCGCCTGCCGAACCGGATCGTCAGGTTTTTCGCGGAGGAACACCAGGTGCTCCTCCAGTTCCAGAATCGACCCGCGGAACTGTTCCAGCATCTTCTGACGCTCGGCGAGAAAGGTGTGTTCGAAGACTTCGGAAGTCTCTTCTTTCTGCCGCTCCAGTTTTTTCAGGATCACCGGGTATGCGTCAGCGAGCTGCTGGGCGAAGAGCAATTGACTGCTGCTGATGCTGATTGAAAACAGCAGTAACGGGACGAGGACACGACGAATGAAGGCGGTGAGTGCGGACGAAGACGGTGGACGCATCGAAGACTCCTGAGCTGGGAGAGAAGAGAAACGCGTTGAAGCCGGCACTTAGAAAAAGATCGCTGCGCTGCAAACGAATGGAACTCTTTGGCCACTTTTCGCGATTTGGGCCAAAATTGTTCCCGCCGTTGCCCGGTAGCGATCGGTTTGCTTTCGATCTCATAGAAGCGGCACGGCGCAAGCCGTCCGGTGAAGACGCATAGGCCCCACCAACCGCCGCAACCGCCCCTGCCAGGCCTGTAAGGCCGCCGTCAAAAAGCCTGGGCCGACAGGCTGGCCGCGATTCGAAAAACGCCCCGTCACCACCACCACCCCCCACTCGAGCCGCGCCCGTGAGGAAGCGGTCCACCACCTCACCACGGCATCCGGTGCCCGCGAACCGAATGCATTCCGCTTCCTCACGGGCGCGGCTCGTGATGGGATTTCTGTAACTCCTGCTCCGATCACCGCAATCCACATCACACTCAGGCCCGCGGCTGACGGGCGCTCACGTCCGTCAGGTTGATTTCTACGCGCTGCTGATCCATACTGGGCGGTGTGATCCGTCTCTGCATCATCACAGGCAAGTACTTCCCATGAACACCAGGGCACGTAAGAAAAAACCGGTTCCGTTTATTCCGGACCAAAAACTGATTGTGCTCACAAAGAAAACGGATTCCTCGGCGGCGATACAGGAAAAGTGGAAGTGGTTGCAGCCACAGACATTTCGCTGGCGGCGCAACAAAAAGGAAAATCAGCAACCCGAATTTGCCTTGTCCGATGACTGGGCGTGGGAGGCCCCGGAGGCTGATCATGCGCTGGACCATCGCCTCGACCTGCTTACGAACCTGGAGCAGCGCCTGATGGTCATTACAGACAACGCCGGTCGTGGAAAAACGGTCGCCGCCGAGCAGGTGCAGTATTTGCTGCACCAGACACACCACGGGCATCTGTGTTTGCTGGTGGACTTTGCTGCATTGCCGCCACAAGTCGATAACTATTTTGGTCACAGCCCCGAGCAATCAAAGTTCGTGGAATGGTTTCGCAACACAGCCGTGACAGCTGATGCTGATATTCACGCCGTTGCCCGGCTGATCGATCAACGCCTGCGGTCCGAGCAATTGACACTGGTGATCGATGCCTTCGATCAGACAGATCCTGACCCCCAGATCACAAGTCAGGCCGAGGCCCTGAATCAACTGCTCATGCGCTACCCCTCGCTGCGCTGTGTCTGCACCGGCAGGCCGACGACAATCATGGACCAGTTCTGGGGACCACTGTTTTCACAGGCTGACTGGCTGTTTGTGCAGGTCAGTGAGTTCGACGATGAACAGGCAGAAAGAATGGTCGGCAAGGAGCGTTTCAAACACTTGAAAAAAGTGGAAGCCGAAGAGCTGCTGGTGCCGCGGTCACTGGAGGCCATCTGCGAGATCCCGATTGAAAACCTGCCCGGACTCCGCACTGCCAGTCAGATTTACTGGCGCTGCCTGACACATACTCTGGATTCCGCACGCATTGGTCAAAACGACGAACGACTTCACAGTGCCGACGGGACATGGACGCTGGAGACCAGTGATGCTCTGCTGTTGTTCGCTTTGCTGGGATTTGAATGCAATCGCCAGGGCTTTCTGAACGGGGTGCGCAGTGGCGAGCCATTTCGGGTGTTTCTGGACGCACTCTGGACACGCCATAAAGCCTTTCTAAGCGATGAGCTGGGCATCATTTCCAAACGACACCTCAGAGAACAGCTCAAGATCCTCGCCCGGCTGAATGCCGAAATTGACTTTGCTGCACTGGATCATTCGGGGATTTCTCAGGTGATCTTCCAGAGTCGCACGCTGCAGGATTTCTTTGCTGCGCTGTGGATGTGCAACTACGCCAGCCCGGCCGACCGGGAGTGGTTTGCTTCGCAGAGATATATTCGCTGGAACTCGAAAACGCACACCCATTACCAGATGTGGAAGCTGGCCTGTCAGATGCCGAATGAGCCGCACGGCAGTCTGCTGTCACGTCTGGATACATATTATGTCGAGGCGATGGCGTCGCTGTTTCAACCGTCGAAAGCAGACGAGCCTGCGGTGCGATCCACCGAAATGATCTGGCGTTGCTGGCCCGCTATGCTGCAGATCGCGGACAATTCCGGGACCATGCAGACAGAAACAGATGTTCTGCAGGCAACACGAAAACTGCAGCGCGCGGTGGCAGCGGGGGGGACGACGGAGTCTGCAAGCGTGCCCGGGGACAAGGACAGGCCCAATCCTGTTCGGCACAAACATTGCTGGTGGGCGGCGGATTTTGAGATCAAAA
>CAZLOQ010000264.1:0-6985 GCA_964561125.1 uncultured Chitinophaga sp.
CGATTTACATTTGGCATAACGCGGTCATTCGGTACACACTCCGATCCGCCTTAAAAAAGGAAAGTCAACGCCATTTTAACGTCCGCCTCGTCCCAAAATCCGCCGGGCGGGTTCGGTTTCTGTTGCCCTTTCCCCCACAACCGGGCAAACTCTGCTCACTACCTGACAGGTTTGCGCGCCTGTGCAGCCGCCGGAAGTGGTTTCTGCGATCCATCAGCGGCAGCTCATTTTCCCGGAGAACCCCGCGATGTCCTCCATCTTTTTTTTCATCCGGATGTTATCCGCTGCGTTCTTCGTCTGCTGTTTTTCTGCAGACGACTTCGAGCAGCAGGTGGCTCCACTGCTGCTGAAACACTGCATCGAATGCCATCAGTCGACCGATCCTTCGGGCGGCCTGTCACTTGATACGCACACGGGACTGCTCAACGGCGGCGAAAGCGGTCCAGCCGTTCAGCCAGGCAATGCCGCAGCCAGTCTGCTTGCTGAACGCGTACGGGCTGGCGAGATGCCTCCGCCGTCCGGTGGTCACTCCCGGGCCCTGAGCTCTGCGGAAGTGAAGATTCTTGAATCATGGATCGATGCCGGTGCTGCTTTCCCGGCCGGGCGACGGCTCGATCTCTTCGACCGCACCACAGACCGTCGCGGCGGGCGGGACTGGTGGGCATTCCAGCCTCTGCAGCCGCAGCCCCCGCCGGAAAGTGCCGGCGCAGGCGGGAGTTTGCATCCCGTCGATGCATTTCTCCTTCAGTCACTCCGTGAGCACCAGCTGACGCCAGCCCCTGAAGCGTCGCCGGAAATGCTCCTGCGAAGACTGTCGTGGGATCTCACCGGACTGCCACCGCAATCTGGTCCCGCGGCCGCCATCGACGCTCAGTCGCTGCGTGATCCCCGCCAGTTTCTCGCTGCTGTCGACACACTCCTTGACTCACCTCAGTACGGCCAGCGCTGGGCTCGCCACTGGCTCGATATCGTTCGCTATGCTGACACCAGCGGCTATGAGCGGGACCAGCCCAAACCCTTCGCCTGGAAGTACCGCGACTGGGTCGTCGACGCTCTCAATAATGATCTGCCATGGGCCGACTTCATCCGGCATCAGCTGGCTGGCGATGAAATTCCGGACCGCACCGAGCAGTCCGTCATTGCAACGGGTTTTCTGCGACTGGGCACGTGGAATGATGAACCCAACGACCCGGCCGAATATCAGTGGGAGCGGCTTGAGGATCTTGTGCACGTCACGTCGACCGCCTTTCTTGGGCTGACCGTGAAATGTGCACGCTGCCACGACCACAAGTTCGATCCGATTCCTCACGCGGACTACTATCGGATTGCTTCAGCATTTGCTCCAGGACCAGTCGCCGCCCGCGATGGAAAACTGCTCGGAGGCCCCAGTGCTGAGGAACTGGGCGTGGCCGACGTGCTGGGGTGGACCGACATCACCACCACTCCGGAACCCCTCAAGGTGCTCAAGAACGGCGATCGTCTTCGGCCTCTTCAGCCGGTCTCCCCCGGCGGGCTGAGCTGCCTTTCTCCGGCTGCCGGGGACTTTCAGCTGCAGACCGGAGCGCGGACGACCGGCCTGCGGCTGCAGCTGGCAAACTGGATTGCCGGCCCTGCCAGTCCGCTCGCCGCACGCGTGCTGGTCAATCGCCTCTGGCAGCATCATTTCGGTGAAGGGCTGCTGCGGAGCGTTGATAATTTTGGCTTCACCGGAGGGCAGCCCAGTCATCCGCAGCTGCTGGACTGGCTGGCTGCTGAATTTCTTCGCAGCGGCGGGAGTCTCAAACACATGCACCGACTGCTGCTGACGTCGGCTGCATGGAAACAGTCGTCCGTCCATCCGCTGGAGCACACGTATATGCAGCAGGACGCCGCCAACCGGCTGCTCTGGAAGGCCTTCCGTCGTCGACTGGACGCTGAATCCCTCCGCGACGCTCTGCTCGCCGTTTCCGGGGAAATCGATCTGCGTCCGGGCGGTCCGGGTTTTGTTCCGACGGTCAGTCGGGAGGCCCTTGAAGGTCTGTCGCGACGCGATGCCGCGTGGAACGCATCCCCTCCGGAAGAACAGCGTCGACGCAGCCTCTATCAATACGCCCAGCGCAGCCTGCTTCCACCCCTGATGACTACATTCGATCTCTGTGATTCGACGCTGCCCTGCGGACGTCGTGACGTGTCCATCGTGGCCCCGCAGGCCCTCGCGATGCTCAACAACGAATTCATCCACGCGCGTGCAGGTGCACTCGCGTCAGCCGTTCAGCAGGCAGCTGGCGATAATCCGGAGATGCAGCTCCGGCAGCTTTGGCTGAGTACTCTCAACCGACAGCCCACTGCTGAGGAATCACGCCTGGCCAGTGCCTTCCTCCACGACCAGGAAGGTCGCTTCAGGGACCTTGCCGGGTATCTCAGCACCACTGAGAGCAATGTGCCCGCGCTCCAGCCAGTGCTGGAACGCATCACCCGCCGCAGCGCTGCGGATTCACCGCCACTCCCGGATGACTGCGTGCTCTTTCTGGATGCAGCTGCGGGGCTGCAGATTGATGCGGCCGGACTGGTTGTCCACTGGCAGGATCAAAGTCGCCACGGGCATCATGCGTACCAGAATGACAGCACGCGAAGGCCTGAACTGCAGGCCGGCGGCGTCAATGATCAGCCAGCTGTCTGGTTCAGCGGTGAACGTCGCTTCCTGCACCTGACCGGCAGTCTGCTTTCCCGCGACGAATGCACGATTGTGGCCGTCGCCAGTGATTCCGGAAAGCCCGGACATCGGGAGCTGCTGTCGAACTGGAGCGGACGGGATGGCAATTCCGGCTCATCGCTGTTCGTCGGCATGACCGGGACGGACGCTCTCAGATTCAGCGATGCATTGTCCGGCGGCGGACAGATTCTGCAGCGCGAACACCCCTTTCTGATCACCGCGGTCAACGGCCCGGATGGTGCCACAGTGTACCAGCAGCAGCGGCCGGCTGTTCGCAGCCCCGGACGACTTCCGCCCCGACGCCTCAATACCCCGTGGGTCATCGGACAACAGGGCAATATCGACGGCGAATACTGGAAAGGCCGGCTGGCCTGTCTGTTTGTCTTCAGCCGTGCCCTGAACGAACTCGATCTGCAGGCACTCTGGCACACGCTCTGCTCTCGTTACGCTCTGCCCGCATCAAACGCGGTGCCGACAGAAAAAATATCGCCCCGACTGCAGGCACTCGCCTCAATGAGTCTTGTGCTGCTGAACTCGAACGAGTTTGCGTTTGTGGATTGAGAACGGATTGTTCCTTTCATCCGACTCGTACTGGCCCTCGCCTCCCTGATGGTTGCGCCCATGAAACCAGTGCAGGCGAACGGTGGAATACCATGGCGCGTAATCCACGCCGAATGTGCCCTCGTGATTCCGCCGATTCTCCCCGTGAATATGATCGGGCGGGCTGTCAAACAAAGCCGCCCCTCCCCCAACGTAGTAGCCCCGATAGTGGCTGTCCGGAAACACACGTGCCCAGTGAGCGACGCTGTGGGGGTAGCCAGCCCTCCGCTCGTCATCACGATGCACCACGACCGCTTTGCGAGAGTGACGCGGAGGATCTCCGGCGGTGACGCAGTGTCCTGACCAGGCTGAAGTTGCCAGTGCAATCATCACCACACAGCTTCGCTGAGTTCTGCTGAACATACCCTCGTCCCCAGGGTGAGACACTGCTGGCCGCGTCAGCCAAAAGGCACGCGATTGAACTTGATGAACGGCAAACGCACACCACCGACGAATATTTCGTCAGCCGATACCCTGCCATTCTGATGCGGCAGAAAGTCCTGCGCACCAAGGAATGTCACCACATCATCCTGATCAACTCCGTCGCCGCTGACTCCAAAACCACCGATCAGCAGCCCCGCTTTGTAAATCGGCGTGCTGCCCGGAAAAAACACGATCCCGTTTTGCTTTTTCAGATCTGTCGATGCATCCTGGAAATTGCGCCCGGGGTTGAAAGCGTCAAATCCGAGCACCGTGTCATGCATATCGGCAGCAATGACCGGAGCACCAATGTTTTCGGCAGTCCAGGGGTTGAGGTTCGGATTGCGATCCGGATTCATAATCGAAAATTCGTGCGGCGTGGAACCATCCACGCCGGCCGGGAACCGCGGTTCAGCCAGAAACCGGAACGTGCGGTTCGAAAACGCTGTTCCCGGTGCCACACCGTCCACCTGATCGGCCGGCTCCACACCCCCGGGCCTCGCGAAATAGGCGGTGTTCCGCGCTTTGGCGACAGCCACATCCAGTGAAAACACCGTGGCGTCCGTCATGCGGTACAGCCCGACAACTTCGCCCGTCACATCTGTAACAGCGAATGTCATGCGGGTCCGATTGCCAACCGGAATCCGGATCGCCGCCCGGGTCTTTTCAGCCGCCGCAATGCCGCGTTCAATGATTTGCTGCACATCCGCTGCCGTGATACCCACGCCATTCTTCGGCGCCACCAGCCATTCATTCGGAACGGCGGCACCATCCAGTTGCAGGTCGCCTCCGGTCGTCACCGGGAGATCAGTTCCGTTGACCATGCCCGGGCTGAGCGTTCGGCTGAAGCTGATCAGATCCCGAACGCCCTGAATGCCAGGCGTCGGCCCGACAATTTCCAGTTCAATGCCGACCAGCGTGATGTTCCCGAACGGCAGGTCGATTCCCGGAACAGGTGCCACGCCGCCAAGTGGCCCCACCACGGCCTCCGGAACGGGCGTTGGAAACGTTGCTGCACCAATGCTGCCGCCGGCTGCAGCCAGCGCAATGAATTCAGCTTCCAACACCCGTGGAGCGTTCAGACGCTCCAGCGTCGACTGACCTGGCACAAAACCCTGCTCGAAGTCCGCCGTCCCTGCGGGCCCCGGAAAGAACACACCGATGCCACCCACCAGAGTATCTCCGGTCAGGTCCGCATCCGTGTCGGAATCACGAAACAACGGCACTCCTCCCGGGAGTGTCGCAATCCCCCGTGACTGCTGGGTCGGCGCCAGTCCCGAAACAAAGCCCCACGACTCGGGAACTGTCAGCGACTTCCCCGGCAGATAATCTGCATCGAAGCGCGAACTGAGCATCAGGTCATCGCCACCGCCGTTCTCCCGAATGCCATTCGGCCCTGCATGAATCAGACTGTCCCGGTTTGTATGCTCAATCGCAAACAGGTCCACCGGTGGCGTGTGCAGAATCTCCGGCGGAAAGTGGCCTCCAATCCCGATGGGCGCTACAAATCCGGGCCCCTGAAATACCGGGTCCGCCGAATTCGGATTGGACTGGACTTCTCGCTGTGTCACTGTGGACTGGCTGATGAACCGGATCGTCCGCGACGTCAGTGGCCCACGGGACTGCAGATTCAGATCCCCGCTGGAAAACATTGCGGCCGTTCGTGCCTTGGCGACCGCACCGTCAACCATGAACGCCAGCGTCTGCACATTTGGCGCGGTCACACCATCCTCCGCCCTCACCCCAAGAATCCGTCCATTGCGGTCCACCACCGCAATGATCGCATCATTTCCGGATGTCGCAGCGGAAGCTCGATCAAGCAACTGTTTCACTTCGGCAGCCTTGAGCTGCGGATCCATCAGCGGGGAAAGTCTGAGCCCGCTGCCGGAACGCAACCCCGACTGGGAGACAGACGCGGGATTCGCCGCGCCGACAGCATTTTCTGAACCACCCGTACCCCCGACTTTGCCGCCACCCGCCTGTGACACGGCTGACGACACCGCCTGCTCGATCGCTGCTGTCAGGCCTGGTTCCGAAATTGCCCCGGAGAACTGTCCGTTCATCAGACCGGAAGAACTGTCAGGCAGCCCCAGCGCGTGCCCAGTTTCATGGGCCGTCACAGTCAGAAAGTCCACGCCACCAACGCCGGAAATGTCGCTGCCCCCACGCCAGTCTTCTGCATGGTCCAGCCAGACCAGCCCGCGAACAGCATGACCCCCGACGTCAGGTATCAACTGACCCCCACCCAATCCCAGCACTCCGCCGGAACGACTGGGCAACAGCGCCACATCCAGACTGCCCACACCAATATTCAGGATGGAATCCAGTGGCGACGCAGTGTCCCGCGAAAAGGCAATTCCCGGCCCCAGCACTTCCTGCCAGCCCTGCAGTACCTGTTCGGCAAGCTGCTGTTGTTCCGGAGTAATTTCGTTGCGGATTCCCTCGTGGTCGCGAAAGTCATAACGAACCCGCAGCGGTGCCGCTGCAGACACAACGCTGCCACCTGCGGTGCTGCCGGAAGGGCTGAGCAGCGGATTTTCCGGCAGCGATTCGAGGGGCGATGCCGGGAGCAGAAACGGCAGCCCGGTCAGGCTCCCTGCATACAGGCGGCTCTCGAGTGTTTCTGACGTGAAGGAGCGACCGGCTGACTTTCGCCGCTGCTGCTCACTACCAGATTTCCAGGGGTGAGAAAACATGATCGATTCCAGCGAAAGGCCAGAAGAACACCTCGTTTCCAGCGCCTTCGGCAGAAAGCCCCCTGCAACTGCATCGATTTGCCCCTCATGACCCGAAAAATCATCAAATCCCCCGCAAATCCCCTGTTCTGCCGCGGTGTCAGTTGCAGTCAGACCCGCACGCACTTCTCCGCCTGCAGGGTGACAGTCCCCGGAACGACGGTGACGGTAGCCGGTGTGGTTCCAACGAAAACACCGCCGACAGCAGTTGCAACGGAAATATCAGTTGTACCGCCCCGCCCGCGTGGCTCTCGGAGCTGCAGGGACAGACCCCGGAACGACGGTGGCTGTGGCCGGTGTGGTTCAAACGACAGCAACGACGGCAGCGGTTGTAATGGAAATATCAGTTGTACCGCCCCGCACGCGTGGCTCTCGGAGCTGCAAGGACAGACCCCGGAACGACGGTGGCTGTGGCCGGTGTGGTTCAAACGACAACAACGACGGCAGCAGTTGTAATGGAAATATCAGTTGTACCGCCCCGCCCGCGTGGCTCTCGGAGCTGCAAGGACAGACCCCGGAACGACGGTGGCTGTGGCCG
>CAZLOQ010000265.1:0-6962 GCA_964561125.1 uncultured Chitinophaga sp.
CCTTCACCCTTCATCCTTCACCCTTCATCCTTCACCCTTCATCCTTCACCCTTCACCCTTCACCCTTCATCCTTCACCCCGAAAATCCTTCCAGCGTCAGCAACACACGTTTGCGCTCCAGCCCTCCGTTGTAACCTGTCAGCGATCGCTGACGACCAATGATACGGTGGCAGGGAATGAGGATGGGAAGGGGGTTGCGGGAGTTGGCCAGACCGACGGCGCGGCAGGCCGCGGGCTGACCGATGGCCCGAGCCACGTCTGCATAGCTGGCGGTAACGCCCCACGGAACCTGCTGCAGCTGCCGCCAGACCTTCTGCTGGAACGCCGTTCCCGCCGGAGACAGTGGCAGAGTGAACTGTTTAAGCCGGCCGCTGAAATACAGCTGCAGCTGACGAATGGCATCGCGAAAAACGCTCACGCTTTCCGGCCAGTCCGGGGGCAGCGCCGCGAAGCAGGCGCAATCGGCCCGCAGTGAGAATTCAAGTCGCTGCAGACCGAGGTCGTCACCGCTCAGCCGCAGCGGTCCCACAGGACTCTCGGGCAGAATTGTCCATGCCGCTGCCGCGGAACGAGCGTCGTGAATTTTCATCCCAGAGCGACCGCCGGTCGACGGGGGCGGATCACCAGCAGGTTGGCGTCGTAGGTCAGGATCCCCAGCAGAATTGAACACACAACACGATCCAGGGGCACCTCATATTTGTAGTCATTCGAGAGCGGATTCGGATGGAAGGGATCGGCGACGAGGACCGAGCGGGTTTCAGGGTCGTACCCGCAGAGGACAACAAAGTGACCACTCGGAATCCCGGCCACATCATCCGCCTGGCCCGTCTGCGGATGCTCACGCCGCTCACGATACAAATACGTCGAACTCAGGCCGGTCAGCAGCGGAATGTTCTGCTGCAGATGGCGGCGAATGAGGTTTCCGGTGAGGTCTTCCATTCTGAGTCGACCGCCCAGCTTCAGGAATTCCCTGTAGCTCTCACAGGCACGCTGAAGCTTCTCCTTCGGCTTGAAGCTGCTCTGCGCCAGAAGCTTCTCATCCAGATTCAGCCCGTCGAGTACGTAGCCGTCACTCCGAAACCAGCTGGGATCAAACACCTGGAGGTTGAATGTAAAAATTCTGGCGTCAAACCCGCGCCGCAGAGCATCGCAGCCCAGCATCACCGCCAGAGTGCCTCCGCCGCTGAACGAGGGCACATCCCGAATCACTTCATCAAGAGACAGGCCCAGCCCAAGATATCGATACACCGCGTGCAGGCAGGTCGGACCACACGTCGTGTTGTCAGGCTGCTTCAGAAAATCAAAATGCAGACGCGTTTCCATACCGGGCATCCCGCGCAGCGCCATGCCGCAGGAACCAACATCGGCACGCGAGCCGGCTATCCCCCCGCCGTTCACCGCAGGAATCTGCCGTCCCCCGCACCCACTCTCACAGCTCACCCGCATAATCGGTCCAGTCCAACCCGTCAGAATAATCATGCTCCCCACGCTGACTGCCCCGACCCCGGGTTCCCCGCTGAATCACTGACAACCGCCCGCCGGACAATCAGGCAACCATCGCCGCCGCTCCACGCGATTAAAAATGACAAGCTGTTGCCGGAACCGCTCGCGTCGATCCTGCCACAAGGAACTTTATTCCGCAACAGGCACTGTCCTGCAGCCATGCAGGCCGAAAGAACAGGCCCTCCAGGCCGAAACCGCAGAACGAACGCGGGCAGACACGCGAAGTGACGGGGCCGGCCTCCGGCATTCGGCATTCGGAAAAACAGCGGGCTTGAATCAGTTCCTCAGCCACGATACGCTGCCAGAAGAACTGCGCTCGATGCCACCAACTTTTAGCGGAACGGCGCGAGCCCAATGCCACCTACTTTTAGCGGAACGGCGCGAGCCGTCCGGTGATGGAAGCTGAAAGTTCCTGTCGTTACCGCACGGCTCGCGCCGTACCGCTACTATTCAAAGCCGAAAGCAGGTGGCATTTGGCCTGCGCCCGGTGAACAGGGAAACGCCGCCATGAGTGCTCAACACGGCTTCTCTCCATTTGTTCCAGCCCTGTTCTGGCTGGTCACCAGCGCCTTCAATGTACTCGTTGCCGCCGACATTGATCCACAGGTTAAAAAGTTTCTCGGACGGTACTGCACGGAGTGTCATGGTACAACGAATCCGCAGGCAGACTTTCAGATCGGGCTGCTGAAGGTCTCGTCGAATCATGCAGACGCCGAAAACTGGCAACTCGTGCTCGACAATCTGCAGCTTGGCGAAATGCCTCCGCAGGAAGCTCTGCAGCCGACTCCGGCAGAGGTCGAACAGGTCACAGCGTGGATTCAGGAGGAACTGTCACGGGCCGCAGCAGAGCTCAACGGCACCGGCGGCGAAGTCGTGCTGCGGCGGCTCAATCGTGCCGAATACGAAAACACCATCGCAGACCTCTTTGACGTACACGGCGATTTCGCCGCGGGCTTTCCCGACGACGTGCGGGAGCATGGTTTCGACAATAACGGCGCTGCACTCATGCTTTCCTCCGCCCAGATCCAGGAATACATGAAGGCTGCCGACTTCATCCTCTCCCGCGCCATCGCGCCGCGGCAGCGGCCCGAAACTGTGACCAGAACCCTTACTCTGCATGACGCAAATCGTCGGGCCATCGAGCTTGCTCAGAAAAACCTCGCCAATCGACTCGCGAACTTCGACCGCCTGACACCCCAGGAGAAAATCGCCACCCGAAAGTCCGAAGAGGCACTCAAAGCCAGTCCGGAATCCTGGGGCTATCGCTTTCCTGTGCTTGAGCAGGGCACGCTGCGTCCACCCAAACCGGGCGACGGCCCGCACCTCGATGCAGTGATGACCGTGCAGAATTATTTCAGTGGTGAACCCACGCTTTCTTATCCCGGTCGTTCAGCCGGCTGGTGCCGGGTAAAGGCTATGGCCTACACACTCAATAATCACGGCAAGCCTGCCCGACTGAAGTTCAGCGCGGGGTCGCCCAGAGCAGGTGTCCTGCCGAAAGCAGAAAGCGTCTTCGCCTTCACCGACGACAAGCCGCGCGAGGTCGAGGCTGTGTATTACCTTGAACCGGGCGACCGTGTTGAATTCGGGATCATGGACGGCGCTCCGCATACTCAGGGCCGCACGTACATCGATCAGCCGGGACCTTTTATCGCCATTCGCTCTTTGAGTATCGAGGGACCGATCTTTGACAACTGGCCGCCGCATGGGCATCGCACGCTGTTTGGCAGTCTTGATCCCGCGGAGCCAACCCCGGAGAAAGCCGCTGCCATCGCCGCACAACTCGGGCCAAAACTCTTTCGGCGACCGATCGATACCGCAACCGTGGCGAAGTACAGCACACTGTTCGAAAAATTCACGCAGACAATGACGCCCGACGAATCGCTCCGCGGAATGCTGGCCGCCATGCTGGTCTCGCCGCGGTTTCTTTACCATGAAGAGCCTCCTGGCGGCCCCGACGGCTTTGCCATTGCCGCGCGGATGTCTGCTTTTCTCTGGAGATCGACGCCCGACGACGCGCTGCTGATGGCTGCCGCCGATAACAGCCTGCTCGATCCGGCAAAACGCCGTACTCAGGCGGAGCGAATGCTCGCGGATCCACGCTCCATGCGGTTTCTCAAAGACTTTACAGGCCAGTGGCTCCGCGTCCGCGAAGTTGGCTTGATGAAGGCCAGCCCGGAACTCTACCCCGAGTATGACGCTGAACTTGAACACGCAATCCGCGGCGAAACGGAACATTTCATCGCCGAAATGTTCCGCCGCGACCTGCCGCTCAGCAACCTCATCGACTCCGACTGGACCATGCTCAATGAACGCCTTGCCGGACACTACGGCATTGACGGCGTCACCGGTCCGGACTTTCGGCTCGTAAGTCTCGACAAATCCAGAACCGTGCGTGGCGGACTGCTGACTCACGCCAGCATTCATGCGATCACGTCAAACGGCAGCACAACGTCACCTGTCATTCGCGGCACATGGATCCTCGAAAAATTTCTCGGCACTCCCCCGCCACCCCCGCCGCCGGATGTGCCATCGATCGAGCCCGATATTCGCGGCGCGACCACCATCAAAGACCAGCTTGCCAGGCATCGCACCAGCGCCGGCTGCAATTCGTGTCACCGAAAAATTGACCCGCTTGGCTTCGCGCTCGAGAATTTCGATGTCATTGGCGGCTGGCGGGAAAACTACCGTGTACTCGTCGAGCCCAGGCCCGGTGCACGTGCCAAACCTGCCGCTGGTCCCCCCGTCGATGCCGCCGATGAATGGGCAGGTGTGGGCCGGTTCACCGGCTTTCAGCAATTCCGCGAACTGCTGAAGACTCGGGAAGATCTCGTCACAGAAAATCTCACTCACCAACTCGCCACCTTCGCCCTCGGCCGACCGCCCGGATTCGCCGACCGCCAGCCGCTCAAAACGCTCGCAACCCGCATCCGCCACGACAGACAAGGCATGAAATCGCTCGTACTCGAACTCGTCTCCAGTCCCGTGTTCATGCACCCGTAAAGCAGCGAGGCCACAACCATGAATTCGCACGCCGCCTTCTCAACCCGCCGCGATGTCCTCCGCGGCGCCGGTGTCACACTCACTCTGCCGTGGCTCGAATCACTCAGCGGCATCACCCATGCCGCGGAAGCCGGAAAAGAGCCGCGTCGCCTGCTGCTGATCTGCCTCCCACTCGGAATCTATCGCGACTCCTTTATTCCCAGGCAGTCAGGTGCCGGCTACGAACTGACCGAATATCTCACTCCGCTGGCTGATCTTCGGGATCATTTCACAATCATCTCCGGTCTCGATCATCCGGGTGTCAGTGGCGGCCACGCCGCTCAGCCTCGCATCTTCACCGGCGTGCCCTCGGCTGAACGAAATCGTCGCTCTCTGGACCAGCACGTCGCGGCCTCACAGGGTCAGTACACTCGTTTCGAATCGCTCGCACTCAGTGCCGGAGCCAATGACTTCAGCTGGACGGATGGCGGCAGCATGGTTCCCGCCGAAAAGACTGTCGCAGATGCCTTCACCAGACTCTTTGCCGAAGAAGGCGCAGGAAACAAAACCAAAGTTCTTCGCGAGATCGGGCGTGGCAGGAGTATTCTCGACCATGTTCTGGATGAAGCTCTGGAACTGCAGTCCCGAATTTCCAGGCGCGATCAGGAAAAGCTCGATGAATACTTCGAGTCCGTCCGGGCCACAGAGAAACGTCTCGTTAAGTCCGAAGAATGGCTGCATCAGCCAAAACCCACGGTCGACTCCAAACCGCCCGCGGCGTTCGCACCGGACGAAATCATCACCAACCTGCGCGGTGTCTGCGACCTGACGTATCTCGCCTTCAGAACCGACAGCACGCGCGTCATCACCTTCGGTTACTTCCGCCAGGACACAGTTGCCGTACCGGGTGTCAATGTCGGCTATCATAACCTCTCACATCACGGACAGGACGATGGAAACATCGCCCAGCTCAAACGAGTTGAACGTGCATTCTTCGATGAGCTGAAAACGCTGCTCGTCAGCCTGCAGAACACTCGCGAAGGCGAAGCCACACTGCTCGACCGCACAACCATCCTTGTCACCTCAAATCTCGGCAGCGGCAATAGTCACAGCAACAAAGACCTCCCGGTACTGCTCGCCGGAGGCCGGTACCGGCACGGTCAGCATCTGGCAATGACACCCGGCACCGTGCCACTCAGTAACCTCTACCTCAGCGTACTGCACCAGCTCGGCATCGAAGATCAGTCCTTCGGCACCTCCGCAGGCACATTGACCGGTCTGTCGATCGTGTGACCTCGCAAACGCATCACCGGATGCTGACAACGCCTCCACGCACAGAACCTCTGCCGCTCCGCATCGGGGCGTGCAACTATGCATAGCAGACTGCATGATCGAATTTTTATGAATCTCTGAGTTGAGTGCTTGCATCTGTGCTGATGGAGAGGTAGAAATACTTCCCGGGGTTTTCGCCTGCATCCGCCGGCTACGAATACTTTTCCCAACTCTACCCAGGGGATTCTTTTATGCCTCCGAAACCGACCACCAGACTCAGGCAAACCAGCATCCTGACACTGCCCGGGAAACAGACACCTGACGACCAGCCGGACAAGGACCTGTTCGTGTACTTTCCGGCACACCCGGGTTCCAGAATCAACCCGAACACAACTCGGCTGCTCATCCAGCACATTGATCGAAATGGCGACGTGCTACGCACCTGGTCCCCCAGACAAGACAGAAGATGGACCAGCAGCCCGTCTCCTTTCGGGAGCACGGCCAGAGTCTTCGGTATTCAAATCAAGCTGGATTCAACAACCGACGACACAACCGGCGACAGGATCACCTCGGGCGACCTGATTCTCGTGACGGTCACGATCACAGTGCCGCCAACGCCTACTGAGCCGGAGATTGTGGAAATCTTCGAGATTGAGGCAGTGACAATTGATTTTCCATAATTTCGGGTATCGGGCGGTATGCAAGCCGATGCTTCATTAGCTGGACAGCGCCATCTCGCGACAACTGCTCCGTCTTCAAGCGACGCCGTGCCTGTCCAGCTAAGCCCGGCCCCACAAACCCCGCAGAGCTCTTTCAGTTCAGGGGGCAAATGCCTGGCACCTTTTGACGCACGCATCGAGGGCAGTGAGAAAGGGCTTATGTGTTTACGGCCTGTAAGGCCAGTTCCATCAGCCTGGCATGAAATGCCAGGTCAGGCCGCCCCCCGGCAGCTTCGCCCTGTCAGGGCAGTTCTCAGATGAACGCTGCGTGTTCGACGCGACCTCGTGTGCGCGGCGGCGCGCTTGGGTCTCCACTTGCAGCGGTACGGCGCGAGCCGTCCGGTAAGGACCGCTGCCCTTTGCCCTTTGCCCTCTGCGATTCACCATTCACCGAGCGTGAACCACGAATCCACGGCAGTGAGAAAGGGACATGTGTTTACGGCCTGTAAGGCCAGGTCCATCAGCCTGGCATGAAATGCCAGGTCA
>CAZLOQ010000266.1:0-6879 GCA_964561125.1 uncultured Chitinophaga sp.
GGGCTGGTGGAACTGGCCTTACAGGCCGAAATCGCAGAGGGTTGTGGTCATTGGTCATTGGGCCCAATGCCACCTATCTTTTAGCGGAACGGCGCGAGCCGTCCGGTAATGGATGCTGAAATTTTCTGGCGTTACCGGACGGCTCGCGCCGTACCGCTTCTATTGGGAGCCGAAAGTCGGTGGCAGTCGGCGGTGGCCAGTGCGAAGTCGATGGTGTTACAGGAAGCCGAAGGTTGCAGGCAACAGCTCAGCTGTGTTTACGGCCTGTAAGGCCAGTTCCATCAGCCTGGCATGAAATGCCAGGTCAGGCCGCCCCCGGCGACTTCGCCCTGTAGGGGCAGTTCTCAGCCGAACGCTGCGTATTCGGTGTGACCCGGGTGTGCAGCAGTGGGCTTTGCGGGGCGGGTGATTTGGCGGGGCTCGCGCTTTCCGTGGCGACCCCCGAAGGCTTTGAACGGACCCTGGCACGATTGCGTTGCGCTCACTCCACTCCTCTGTGTTCCTCTGTGCCTCTGTGTTTCAAAACCCATCCCTCCTCCATGTGGGCGTCGGAGGGGCGTTGCCCGGGCCGCAGCTGAGAACTGCCCTGACAGGCCGAAATCGCAGAGGGGGCGTCACAGAGGACAAATATGTCGTATATGACCCATAAGACCCATATGACCCATGCATTTCTATGGCCCTTCCGACCCCCGTGCCCCATGACATATCATAGTCCGCTGCAGCGGTGCAGGGGCTCGCGATTTCCGGGTGAACCCCGAGGGCTTTGGACGCACACTGGCACGATTGCGTTATGCTGCCACCACGTGGGCGTTGGAGAGGCGTTGGCGGCGGGGTTTAGCTGCGAACCTTGAGCTCCGACGGGACAAGCCCGTCGGGGGCTGCTGTGCTCGCCACCTCGCAGGCTTGCTCCCCTTCCGTAACGCGGCTGTGAACGGTTACAAAATGAAGTCATGCGTCTTCACAAATAAGGGCGTGTCAGGCAGATTCATTTTCAAACTCGCGCGCCGGGACTTCGTCCCGGCGGTAAAAAAACACAGAGAGAATCGCAGGAGGACAGAGAAGTCAGAGAACAGAGTCAAAGAGATCGAATCCAGTAGGAATGACAGGGAAGACACTCAATCGGCCACTACACGAAAACCAATGCTGTCGACCATGCTGCCAGGAGTGAGGCTGTTCCGGTACGCAGACCTTGTGAAGGTACCGCCGCTGTTCCAGGAACCCGACCGGAAAACAACCCGACCGCCGGGAGCCGCGGGATTGCGAGGGTCCCGCAGCGCACTGCGCGGATAGAAGTTTGCCTCGTAGCCGTCAAGACACCACTCAGCGCAATTTCCAACGGTATCATACAGCCCCCACGCGTTCGGGGGGTAGCTGCCGACTTTCGTCGTCGCCTGAAGATCGGGACCTTTGGTCGAGGTGCCGAACGGACCATTTCCGTCGATATTCGCTTCTTTCCCGTTGCAGCTGTCGCCCCAGGGGAATTCCGTGGTTGAGCCGGCCCGCGCGGCGTATTCCCATTCCACTTCCCACGGCAGCCGGAATGTGAAACGAGGATCCTGAGTGTTGAGCCATTTGCAGAAGGCTTCAGCACCCGGCCGTGAAATGCAAACCATGGGCTGCTGGTCAGACTTGCCGAATCTTGACGCAGTATTCAGCTCGTACCGCGAACCGTTTTTTCGAATTGGGCAGTCCGAGTCTTCAAGATCAATCCAGCCCGGCTGAATCTGCACCCCCGGCGAGTTCAGCCACAACAGGATCAAAGCGATCGTTGTCTCGTGTTTGCTGATCAGAAACGGATAACTGATTTCGCGTTCGCGGACAGGTTGTTCGTCGCTTCCACCTTTTTCTGATCCCATCTTGAATTTGCCGGGTTGAACGGCAGCCCACTGCGTATCCGGAATCTGTGGTCCCCGGCCGATGCTGAGGAGCTGCAGCAAATCACCACGTGGGCGACTCTTTATTGCTGCGGCAGCAAGTGTTCGGCACGCGGCAACCAGTTGCTCCCCCTGCAGCGTCAGTTTACCTTTGTGTCGTCGCCAGGCATCAGCCACGGCTGCCTGATCCCGCCGCAACCTGTCGATCTCTGCCTTCAGCTTCAAAGCCTCAGTGTTCTCGGGGGTAACTTCTTTCATTAATGCGGCATAGGCTTGTTCAGCCCCGTCAATGCCGGCCTGCAGCATGTTGTATTTTTCAGCCAGCGGGCCATCAAGGACGCGCAGGAGATCAGTGAGGAGCTTTTCCGCGTCGACGATGGTGCGATCGATGCCCTGCACCTTCTGGCTGGTGGGCAGGAATTTTTCATTCAATGCCTGCTGTCGGAGAGCCACGGCTTTGCCGTATTCGATGAAGCCGTCTGCCAGCTGTTGTTCAGCAGCCTGAATGCGGGCATCCAGATTCATCCGCTGGTTCGCCTGAGCTGCCACAGCGCGGATCCTGGCGATTGCAATCGCCACCTGAGCTTCCGGTGTGGCGGGGGATCCGGCGGGGATGGATTGCTTCAAAGCGGTGACTTCAGCAACACTGGCCGCCAGCTGCTGTTCCAGCTGCGTTTTACTCTGCTGCAGTTCCTGCTGAGTTTTCGTGAGTGCGGCGAGGCTGTTTTCTGCCGCTTTTAACGCTGCTGTTTTCTCTTCCAGTTCCTGCCGGACCTTCGGCAGCTGCTCGCCGATCTTCGCCTGCTGCACCGCGGCATCGCGTTCAGCCTGCAGTCTGGTGGTCTGTTCCAGGGCCGCCGTGCGTTCGGCGTTTGCCGTGACCACCTGTTTTTCCAGTCCCCGCAGCTCGGCATCCAGATTCCTCACCTGCTGATCCAGGGCCGCCTTCTCTGTTTCCAGCCGTTTGATTTCTCCCGCATCTGCCTGCTGCGCCACAGCTTTTTCCTCTGCCGTGAGCATACCATCAAACCACTTCTGCAGGTCATTGATGGCGCCGCTGTAGCATTGCCCGGCGTTTTTCCAGTCACCGGCCGCCCAGCCTCCTTCACCCTGAGCCGCTCGTTCGTTGATGGCCAGCAATGCTGGATCCTGCCGCAGTCGTGGCGGGACACGGCTGGATAACCGCAGCCAGTCGCTGCGCGTGACGTCGGTCTGCATCGCGGCGACGTTGTCCCGGTGCAGGTCACCGACGGCCGTGAGCAGTTCAGCGAGTTGTTTTTCGGCAGCAGCGATTTCGCCCTGATCAAGCAGCTGGCTGATGCTGGTGTGCTGCTTCTGAAGCTGTTCCCGGTGGGTTTTGATGCGTGCTGACGAATCATACCACTCCGTTTGTGTCAGCGTGGTTCCCATCGGGTTAACCAGCTCCCGCAGACGCCTCAGGTCGCGATCAAGAGCTTCTGCGTGGCTGATCAGCCGCAGGGCTTCGCGAAGATCTGCAGCCCCGGCGTAAGCGGCCTTGCTGACAGCCGCCGTGCGCAGCTGTCGAGACTTTTCGGCCGCGGCTTTGATGGCAGGATTGGTTCGATTGAGCTGTTCCAGACGCTGCACAGCATGGTCGTACTCGGAGATCAGCGTCAGCCGGGCGGAATCCTGAACCATGCCATACAGCAGGTACAGCAGAACGCTGAACGGCACCACCAGCATGATAGCCAGCAGCCGGAGTTGCCGACGATGGCGGCGGGTGAACATATTGTCGAACAGTTCGACTGTGCCTGCTGACGACCACTGTCCCAGTTCAGCGCTGCGAGTATTTCCGGGATCTGGCATGTCAAAACTCCACGGCCTGAGACTGTTGCACAAGTTGAATCGGCGGATCTTCCATCCGCGGCAGCAGGATATCGATCAGGTCGGCCTTGCAGCCTTTTTGTTTCATGGCGGCTTTGCGCTGGTCTGTGGTGAGTTCCACAGCCAGCTGGCCAGTGAGGACTGTGAAGCAGACTTTGGCGACGGCATGCACTTCATCGGGAATGCCGGGCTTGCGTTCCTCCCGCAGCACGGGGCCGCTGACAAAAGCCTCCGTCGTGGGAACTCGCGTTTGTGTGTTGCGGCTGAGATATCCCGGAGCCGCACGACCTGCTCCGCCGAAGTCAATCAGTATGATTCGGTTGCCCGAAATCATGATGTTCCCGAGTGACACGTCGCGATGGATCAGGTTTGCGGCGTGCAGCTTTGCATATGTGGCGAAGATCGCCCGGCAGACGAGTTCCCGGCGGGCAATCGTGAGGCCCGGCTGGTCATCGAGCCAGTGACTGAGTTTTTTGCCGTCGATCCATTCAAGGACGATAAAAGGCTGGCCGCCGTCGGGCTTACCGGCAGTGAAGTAACGCGGCGCGATGCCAGCCGGGAGCTGTGGTGAGGCCAGCACTTTGCACTCGCGTTCAAACACCTGCATCCGCTGCGGCAGATGCGGATCAAGCACCACTTTGATGGCCCGTGCCTGACCGGTGTGTTCGTCTTTTGCCTTGAGAATAACCCCGTAGCCGCCACGATCCATCGGTACGATGCTGGTGAGCCCTGCGGCAGCGAGCGCGGTGAGGGTGGCCGGGTCCACCAGGTTCAGCAGTTGATCGGGGTCGTCCAGTCCCAGAGCACGGCGGTAGCCTTCTCCGGGTGGCCCGCTGTCTGAACGATCAGTCGGGCGTGCGATGCGCGCTGCTGTCATGCGACACCTCCGCAGCGCTTTCGCAGGTGATACCTGGCTCGCTCCAGCATGTTTTCAACCTCGGTGCGGCTGAGCTGCATTTCGACGGCAATCTGAGCGTAGCCGAGCTGATCGATATAGCGTTTACGCAGAATGGCAGCGTACTGCTGTTCGCCGGGATCAGTGGAGTTATCCCATGAGCGGATTTGTTCAAGCCCCGCTGCGAATCTGACCTGCGTGCGCTGTTCAAAGTAATCCCGGCGGTCGTCGCAGAGATGCGACAGAATATCGCGAACCTCGTAGTCGTCTTCCGCTGTCAGTCCCAGACGCTCCGCAACTTTGTTCCAGGTGGATTCGCGGCGTTCGTGGTCAATCATCAGGTTGACCATGATCCGCGAGACGTACCCTGTGAGCTGACTTCGAGTCTGAGCGCGATGCAGCTTCTCGGGACAGCGGTCGAGGATTCTGGTGAAGGCTTCGTTGAGTACACTGGTGAAACGACAGGAAGCATCCAGACGAGGATTCACAGCCCGCCGCCCCAGCCCGGGCAGAACCGCTGCGACACATCGCAGGTTCTGATAGAGGAAGTCATAGATCATCGACTCCAGCTGACTGTCCCGCAGACCGGCACCCGCCGAATACTGCGACCGCCGTTCCTGCAGCCTGCTGAAGATCTGCTGTTCAAGGCTGACTTGCTGCATGAGGTTTCCTCCGCTGTTGTTAGTCCTGATCGGGAGGACGGACGAGGACGTCTGTCCTGTAAAATTGCCGAGCGACAGACATCCGTGTGCGTTGCCACCTGATCGCCTGCCACGCCCAACACATCCACCACCTGAACCTTGCCCATCTTACAAACCCTGCCTCTACCTTCCATCCTGCAGAGGCCCGCAGGGAAGGACACCTTTGAAAACACCGGGTTCCCTGCGGCCGCAGAAATTCGCAATGGAATGTTGTTGACTTCAGTCGTTTGGCTGTTCTGTTTCGGTTTTCTGTGGTTCAGCAGCGGCCGGTGCAGAGTCACTGGCCCCGGCAGCCTGTCGCTGCTGATGCAGTGTTCGCAGTCGTTCCAGGCGTTCATAGGACTGCGTAAGTCGGCTGGGGCGAACATCGGCGGGCGGGGCGGTTTCGCGGCGAGCTGTGTTGCGGGCTTCCTTTGACCGCACCTGCTTTTCCATTTCGGACAGATCATTCGCCAGCTGTCCGGAAGCTGTGCCGGCATTGCGACCGGCGGCGGACAGCAGATTCAGCAGCTCCGATTCCGATTCGGCCTGCTCGCGGCGAACCTGCAGCAGTTCAAAGTCGCTTTCCGCCTGCTGCAGTCGGGTTTCCATATCGCTCACTGCCCGCTGGCTTTCACCAACGGATGCCTGCAGTCGCTCAAGCGCTTCAGTGCGGACTTTGAGCTGAATTTCGTCGCGGTCCTGTTCGTTAAACAACCGGTCAATTTCTGCACTCAGATCGCCCGGCTGCCATGCCGTTCCAGCAAAGGTCACCGGCGTTGTCCGGTCGCTGGCAGCGGATTCCATCGCAGGCAGCGCGTCGCCAAGGATCGTTTCGCGGCGGGTAATGGCCGCTTTCAGCCGCGCGATCTCATCCTGCAGATCCTGAATCTGCCCCGTGGCAAGACTCAGACTGACGCGGCGATCAATCAGTTCCCCACGCGCATCATCCAGCTGATTGCGAACTTTCTGATCGCGGACATGATCCGGAAGTGATGTCTCGAGCTGGCTGACGGTGGTGTCCGCAGTCGCACGGAAGTAGCCGAATAAATCAGACAGAGGACGGCTGGAAATCACTACCAGAATCACGAGTGCGCCAGCCACAGAAGCAGAACCCAGCAGCAGCTTTTTCATTTTGGAAACTCCGAGCAGGTCGTTTGGGAAAATTCACAGGCCACAGGCACCGACACAGGCTCCGACAAAGCCGTCGGGCAGGGCCACTGGGATACTCACGAACGAGTCGCGGCGTTCCGGAAAGAAACTGGAAAAATTCTTCAGCATGCAACCGACTGTGCCTGGCTGCGGACCGCCAGGTGTCTGGCACCGGCCGGATTATTACCTCGACGACGATGGGCTCGTTTCACTCCGGCACACGACAGCGCAGGTGCATGGCACCTTTCGGGTGAAACGTTCAGCTCCGATGGGGCAAGCCCGTCGGGGGCTGCAGGGGCGTTGGCGGCGCGGTTGTAGCTGGGGAACCTTGAGCTCCGACGGGGCAAGCCCGTCGGGGGCTGCGGGGGCGTTGGTGGCGCGGTGGTAGCTGGAGAACCTTGAGCTCCGACGGGGCAAGCCCGTCGGGGGCTGC
>CAZLOQ010000267.1:0-6864 GCA_964561125.1 uncultured Chitinophaga sp.
TGCAGCGTTACTAATTCATGTTCAGTCAATTCGATTGGGATGGCGATTCTCATGGAACCATGGTCTTCGATTGGCACCGTGGACGCAAGGGCCGCCTATACGATCCCGTATTTGAGAGACACTACACTACTATCGCGATCAGTTGCTGCGGTTTGAGGATGGGGAGGTGGAGTGGAAAACACTCGGGGAAATAACGAAGCAATGGTACTCGGGGGGAACGCCAACCGCTGGAAGAGCAGAATACTATCAGGATGGAACCATCCCATGGCTAAGAACACAGGAAGTTAGGTTTTCCGAGATTGAAGATACTGAGATGAAAATAACCGAATCCGCGATCGCGAATTCGGCAGCAAAATGGATTCCCGCAAATTGCGTCATTATCGCAATCTCGGGGGCCACTGCAGGAAGGTCAGCAATCAACAAGATTCCTTTAACCACCAATCAACACTGTGGTTGCCTTGAGATCGACAGCGACAAAGCGCTTTATCGCTACGTCTTTCATTGGGTTAGCCTCAATCATGAAAATATTAAGTCGCTGGGGCAGGGCGCAAGGGGGGATCTCAACTCGACCATCATCCGAAACTTCAGGATCCCAATTCCGTTCGCTGAGGATCAGGCCAAATCCTTGGCCGAACAGGCCCGCATCGTTTCGATCCTCGACAAGTTCAACACACTCACCACATCCATCCGCGAAGGCTTACCCCGCGAAATCGAATTGCGGCAGAAGCAATACGAATACTATCGCGACCTGCTGCTGAGCTTTCCCAAGCCCGAGCATGCAGAAGCGTAGAACAAGTGAGGCGATGCGATGTCCAAAGCGGAACTGAAATCCAGCCACTCCGATCACGACTTTGCCAGTCTCGTGTCGGCCATCGAATCGATCCACCAGCAGATTCAAACACAGACCGCAAAGGCTGTGAACGTCGGACTGACCGTCAGAAACTGGTTGATCGGCTGCTACATCGCGGAATACGAACTGAAAGGGGCTGACCGGGCTGACTACGGCGAACGACTGCTGGATCGACTGGCAGAAAACCTCACCGATTTGAAAGTCAGCGCCTGTCAAAAACGCCGCCTTTATACCTATTTGCGGTTCTACGAGGCATTTCCTGCGATCGGGCGGTCGCTGACCGCACAATTCCAGAAACTGCTGCCGTCAACTCTCCTCACAGGCGAAAGCTCAAATGTGCGGTCAGCGACCGCACAATCCGTACTCGAATACCTGTCCTACACGCACATCGAGCAGATCATCGCGCTCGATTCTGCTGAAAAGATCGATTTCTACTGCCGCCACTGCATTGAAGGGTGCTGGTCCGTTCGGGAATTGAAACGGCAAATCGCCAGCCTGCTCTACGAACGCAGCCAGCTTTCGATCGACAAACAACGTCTCACCGAAATGACTCAGGCGAAATCCGAAAAACAGTCGCCAAAGCTCGCAATTCGTGACCCCTACGTCTTCGAGTTTCTGGGACTGAAGCCAGCGGAGGTGATGGGCGAGTCCGAGCTGGAGGATCAACTGCTGGACAAGCTGCAGGAGTTTCTGCTGGAATTGGGGCACGGATTCTGTTTTGAAGCTCGACAGCGAAGAATCCTGATCGGTGATACCTACTACTTCATCGATCTGGTGTTCTACCATCGCATCCTGAAATGCCATGTACTGGTTGACCTGAAGCTGGAAGCGTTTTCGCATGAAAATATCGGCCAGTTGAACACTTACGTTTCATGGTATGCAAGGAACGTGCAAACCGAGTCCGATAACCCTCCCATTGGCCTGCTGCTTTGCACCGAAAAGGATCACGCTCTTGCCGAGTACGTGTTAGCGGGCATGGACAGCGACTTATTTGTATCGAAGTACCAACTGGAACTGCCTAGCAAGGCTGTTCTTGAAAAAGAACTCGAGACCGAACGCCAACGCCTTGCGAAGAAGTCGCAATGATCGGGAGTAACTCAGAATGAACGAATACAACACCATAGCCGAATCCAACACCTTCATCATCCTGGAACGATACACACGCGAATCTGCGGTCGCCGAAAGCTATCAAAGCGAAGGTGACCTGGAACGCGAACTGATCATCGACCTGCGAAACCAGGGGTACGAATATCGCCCCGATCTAAGCTCCCGCCAGGCCCTGCTGGACAACGTCCGCCAACAGCTGCAGGCCCTCAACAACGTCCGCCTCTCCGACGACGAATGGCGACGTTTCGTCAACACGTACCTTGATCGCCCCAATGAAACCATCGTCGATAAAACTCGCAAAATCCACGACGACCATGTGTTCGACTTTGTCTTCGATGATGGCCGCATTCAGAACATCTACCTTGTCGACAAAAAGACACTCAGCCGCAACAAGCTGCAGGTGATCCGTCAGTTCGAACAGACCGGCAGCCACGCCAACCGCTACGATGTCACCATTCTGGTCAACGGACTGCCGCTGGTCCATGTGGAGCTGAAAAAACGCGGTGTGGCCATTCGCGAAGCCTTCAATCAGGTGCATCGCTACAGCCGGGAAAGCTTCAACAGCGACAGTTCACTCTTCAAGTTCGTACAGCTCTTCGTAATCTCCAACGGCACGGACACTCGCTATTTCGCCAACACCACACAGCGGGACAAGCACAGCTTCGATTTCACAATGAACTGGGCCAAGGCAGACAACACTCTGATCCGGGATCTGCAGGATTTCACCGCCACCTTCTTCCAGAAAAACACACTGCTGGAAGTGCTTTTCCGGTATTCCGTGTTCGACGTCAGCAATACTCTGCTGGTGATGCGTCCCTACCAGATCGCTGCCGTGGAACGCATCTTGTGGAAAATTCGGGGCGCATTTCAGGCGAAGACGTGGAGCAGACCAGAGAGCGGCGGTTATGTCTGGCACACCACAGGTTCCGGAAAGACCCTGACCAGCTTCAAAGCAGCTCGACTGGCCACGGAGTTGGACTTCATCGACAAGGTCATCTTCGTCGTGGACCGCAAGGACCTTGACTATCAGACGATGAAGGAATACCAGCGTTTTTCACCGGACAGTGTGAATGGTTCTGACAGCACGGCAGGGCTCAGACGCAATCTGGAACGCGACGACAACCGCATCGTCGTGACCACGATCCAGAAACTGAATAACCTGATGAAAAGCGAAGGTGACCTGCCGATCTATGGCCAGCACGTCGTGTTCATCTTTGATGAGTGTCACCGCAGCCAGTTCGGTGAGGCGCAGCGAAACCTGAAACGCAAGTTCAAACGCTTTTATCAGTTCGGATTTACGGGCACACCGATCTTCCCGCAAAACGCCATGGGGGCTGAAACGACGGCCAGCGTTTTTGGCCGCGAACTGCATTCCTACGTGATCACCGACGCGATTCGCGACGAAAAGGTGCTCAAGTTCAAAGTCGATTACAACGACGTGCGTCCCCGGTTCAAGTCGCTTGAATCGGAACAGGACGAGCAGAAGTTGAGTGCAGCAGAGAATCGTCAGGCACTGCTGCATCCGGAACGGATTCGCGAAATTTCGCGGTACATCCTCACGCATTTCCGGCAGAAGACGCATCGACTGCGTGCCGGCGGACAGGGGTTCAACGCCATGTTTGCCGTCAGCAGTGTCGATGCCGCCAAGCTGTATTACGAAACGCTCAAAAGTTTGCAGGTTGAGGAACCGGACGGCTCGCGCCGTACCGCTACAAATGACAGCGGCAGGGCGCAAGCCCTCCGGTCCCACCCCGACCACACCGATTCCCCCCGCTTAAAAATCGCCACGATCTTCTCGTTCGCGGCCAACGAAGAACAGGATGCGATCGGCGATATTCAGGACGAAAGCTTCGATGTGTCGGCCATGAACAGCACCGCCAAAGAGTTCCTTGCGTCCGCGATCGCCGATTACAATCAACTGTTCAAAATGAACTTCGGGGTCGACAGCAAGGAGTTCCAGAACTACTACCGCGATCTGGCCAAGCGGGTGAAATCACGCGAGGTCGATCTGCTGATTGTGGTGGGCATGTTTTTGACAGGGTTTGACGCACCGAGGCTGAACACGCTGTTCGTCGACAAGAACCTGCGCTACCACGGGCTGATCCAGGCGTATTCACGAACCAATCGCATTTTCGATGCCACCAAGACCTTCGGCAACATCGTGACGTTTCGCGATCTGCAGCAGGCGACGATTGATGCGATCACGTTGTTTGGTGACAGCAACACAAGGAACGTGGTACTGGAAAAGAGCTACAGGGAGTACATGGAGGGCTTCACGGATCTGGTGACAGGGCAGGCCCGGCGGGGCTTTCAGGAGGTCGTTGCGGACCTCGACGAGCGGTTTCCTGATCCCACTGAGATTGTTCGGGAAGAGGACAAGAAAGAGTTTGTGAAGCTGTTCGGTGAATATCTGCGAATCGAAAACATCCTGCAGAACTTTGACGAGTTTGCAAGTTTGAAAGCGTTGCGGGATGTTGACGTCGAAGACCCGGAACAGGTGGAGGCATTCAAGCTGGAGCATCACCTGAGCGACGCGGATTTGACGGCTCTGCAGGCGATCACTCTGCCCGCCGATCGCACCATTCAGGACTACCGTTCTGCCTACAACGACATTCGCGACTGGCTGGCCCGGGACAAGGCGGGGAAGGCACAGGACGCATCAGCAGTCGACTGGGCTGACGTCGTGTTCGAAGTGGACCTGCTCAGGTCGCAGGAGATCAATCTGGATTACATTCTGGAGCTGATTTTCGAGCAGAACAGTCGGACGAAGAGCAAGGCTGATCTGGTAGAGGAAGTGCGGCGATTGCTGCGTGCCAGCATTGGAACACGGGCGAAGGAAAGCCTGGTGGTGGACTTCATCAATCAGGCCAACCTGGATGAGATCCCGGACAAAGCCAGCGTGATCGAAGCATTTTTCAGTTTTGCGCGGACCGAGCAGCAGCGGGAGGCGAACGAGCTGATCGCAGGGGAAGGACTGAATGCTGAAGCAGCACGACGGTATATCGGCATGTCGCTGAAACGCGAGTTTGCCAGTGAACATGGCACGGAGTTGAACGGGATCCTGCCCAAAATGAGTCCATTGAACCCGCAGTACCTTCGGAAAAAGCAGACGGTTTTCCAGAAAATTGCCGCATTTGTTGAGAAGTTCAGGGGCGTGGGCGGGGATGTGTGAGCGGGTGACGGTGACTGATCTGGGAACAGAGGGCTAAAGGCCCGCAAAAGTACCAGTTTGGTTGCGCGCAATGGGGAGGGTGTGAGTCTACTTCCCCGGGTTTCCGACGCGCGAGCTGAGGGGGACCGCACCTGAAGGCTGACTCCCGCGTTTCTCCTCCGTCGGCTGCGGGGGAAACTGGCCGCATGTCCACGATTGTGGAGCAAATCCGGCGGCGAACCAGACGATGCACCCGCGTCGCCGATCTGGCTGTTTTGGCGATGGACGATCTCCTGTGGCGACCGGGTGATCGGCGTTTTTCGGTGCACGTCCAGTTGACTCAGACCTCCACCATTACCCTCGCCCCTGTCGCCCTGGCAAAATCATCCTCGATCACCAGCAAATCACTCTGCCGGGCCATGCGTGGTGAATTGCCAAGACGGCAGCAAACCAGGTGCGACGGGAACTCGCAATGCAGTTCCGTCTGCCTGCTGGCTCGCATCGAGTGGAACAATCGTGGCCAACCCGAGACTTCGGCGCGGCACAGGAACCGCAGCAGCTCGGTACATTCGGTATACACCTTCCAGTCCAGGGAACAAAAACGATGTGTCAGTCGACACTTACAGTTTTGGCCTTGTAGTCGACTGTGATAATCCGATCGACCAATAAACCGGTTCCGATGAGTCCATACTCCGATTCATTCGTAACGACCTGTGTGTCGTAGACTTTCCCGAGCCAATGTATTGAGCAGCCGCAGGTTTCCAATTCGACAGGTTCGCCATTTGCAAGGATCGCCTCGGCAATCGATTCTACAGGCAATACGAGTTCAACAGCGACGTTCTTCGGCAGGACCAGTGTGCCGTTGAACGCCGTATCTAACCAGGCATAAATATCCATCTCAGGAGTTGCGTTTCGTTTCCCAATACGAATGGACAATAATGCCCGCATTTCCTGATCAACATGCCCCTTCATTGCTCCATAAGCCCGATATGAAATGCCGCCTGGTGGCCAATCCTGATAGTATATGAGACTCGATTTGGGTGTGCTGTTCTCGCAGCGGCTACTGCAGAATCGAACGATTGACCTAAGAAAAAGTCCTGAGATTCCGGTTCGATCGCCACGAACTGCCCTGCGAACTCCCGTTCGAGTCTCAACCGTATCGACTCGTAGAGCACTTTGGCTTTCGACACAAGAGATCGTCTTTCACCAGCCAGCATGTCAGACTCCTTTTGGCCAAATCGATTCCTCCACAATAATCTCATCGGAAGTTGTGGGTGTCAAGTATCAGTCCCGGTTCGTCACCGGCTGGGAACACCGGTGAAATGACCCGCACTTTCATCGCTTTTCAGGTCAGCACTCAGAGGGGCATTTTTGAGGGCGTGGGTACCCGGGCTCGCCGCAGGCGGTTGATGCGAGCGGAGCTTGAAGCGTCGAATTGATGTCAGCAACCTGGCTGCAGAGCGAGCTGAGGACGTCGGGACATGGCGGATCGGGTCGGCGGGAGTCGCCGTCTGCGGAGGAGACGTGCCTGCGGTGAGACGCAACTCGGATTCACCATGCGGGGATGAAGCGGCCCGCCGTTGGGGCTGCAGTCACAGAACGCTGGTCAGGGCATTGCGTTCAACATATCGAACTCCGACTTCGACGATGCCCCTGGACTCGGGGTCTCGTCTTTCTCAGGCGATCGGTTCGAGGCAGAAGTGTGTTTTGGTTCACCGGGACTTAGCGTTTGGCGGTTCAAAAATAGTTTAGAGGA
>CAZLOQ010000268.1:0-6863 GCA_964561125.1 uncultured Chitinophaga sp.
TCAGTCAGTATTTCGCGATCGACCTGATCGCCTTCAGCCTTGACAGCAGCTGCCTCCGGCAAATCCTGCTCTCCAACCCGCAGCTCGCACAACAGCTCAGCCCCGAAGAAGTCGCTCGCCGATGGCTCATCATCTGCCCGTCTCTGCGAAAGCACGCTGCGCCTCTTCACCAGCCCTCCGAAAAAGACATCAGTCAACTCTGCGAAGACCCCGACCGGATTGAAACAATCCGCAGGCAGCTCAGTGACGTGGCATGGTGGAATCGACTCCTCTGCCAAAGAATTGCTCAGGCGTTCAACAAGCTCGACAATCTGAAGGGGCATTTCTGGGCAGACCGCTTCCGCTCAACCCTGCTGCTGGACCCACTCAGCTGGCTGTTGTGTCTGATGTTTATCGACATCATGAATCGAATGTCCGGGAATGCCAGGGCGTCCGCCGACGGCAGGCAGGCTCCAGCCAGCCTGCAGCCCGGCAATCAATCCCGACAGTCGCTCACTCAGATGCACCAGACAGATTACCAGAAGCTGCTGGACTGGACCCACCAGATGCTGTCAGCCGGGCCGACTGATACGCAGCAGGACGACCCCGTGATTTCCATCCTGAGTCAACGGCAGATCACTATGGGCATGTGGTTTCCGCTCATTCTGAACTTCACTGATTACTTCACTCAGATCGCTGGTCGGCTGGAAAGTATGGATCGACACGTTTCCCGGATTCGTCATCGAAGGTTTTACGTCCGCCCGCAGACCAGACGACTCCTGCATCAGCACTCGCTGAGCTGATGCTTGCTGCCGTTACAGCAGGCGGTCGCGGACAGGCGGCAGGCAGGACCGATCAGGATCGGACCCCACCCGCCGAACTGGACCAGCGGATTTCCCTCATTAAGCTCTCCAGTTGACTATCACTGACCGCGAGGCTGGCTTTCACCGGCAGGCCGCATTCAGACTGAACCAACACTGGGTGGCGAGACACGCATTGGGGCAGGCCAACATCCGGATGTTCCCGACGGCCGGTTCCGTCTATGAGAATGCAATGACGTACAGTTAATCGGGCCAGCCGTCCCATGTTGGTATCTGCACCCGACCACGCGTGATGACATCGACGCGTTCTCAACATCGCCGTGTAGATGTTCGTCGTAAAGTTGAATGTCCCGGCGCAGAGACTGGCTCTGCGCGACAGGGACACTGGACAGCAGGAGGCTGGTTCTGCACGACGAGGGTGGTGTCATGGTGCATGCGCGTAGTGGTCGGCCTCTCGGTGTTTTCGGATATGTGTTTGCCTGGCTGTTGCTGGCCACAGCGACTCGGGGACAGGAGGAACTGCGTCGGATTGCAGAGGTGGTTGGATCCCCGGTGTTTCCATCTCAGGAAGCCGCGCGTGAGGCATTTCGGGACGAGGTGGTGATGCTGCGTCAGGAGATTGCCTGGCAGGTGCTTGCGGTCAGTTCCTCAGGCAACACCCGGCTCGACGAATACCGCCGTGCCCGGCTGGAGGATTATGGAGCCTGTCACAACTCCCTGCTGAGAATTCGCGCGCTCGATTCCAATGTGCCGGATATTGCCGGCATCGCCATGGCAACAGTGCAGGCCTCACCGGCACTCTACAAGGCTGCTGAAGCAACGCTGAATGAAACCGATGCGGCTCTCACCACGGATGACCAGGCTTCGCTGGCTGAGCTGGCAGCAAAAGCTGCTGAAGAGCTGATTCGGGCCGGCCTGAATGCCTGGGAAGCCAGTGAAGAGCGCGACAATTACCGACGTCTGTACCGAGCGGCCCGCAGAAACGCGCTGGAACTGGAACCGATCGTTCGCGAAGTCTGCAAAGCCGGCCCGAACAATCACTATGGAATCGGCGTGGTGGTTCGATTTGAAGACGAAGGTCGACATTCCATCGTTGACGAGGTTAAGGCTGGTTCACCAGCAGAATCTTCGGGGCTGCAGCCCGGGGATCGGCTTGTGTCCGTGGATGGCACACCGTTGAACTCGGAAAACTTCTCCGCGATGATGGGACTCAAACCCACCCCTGCCACCACGCCGTTGAATCTGGAAATCGACCGTCAGGGAGGCCGCTTTCCCGTAGCTGTCAGCCGTACTTTCCCGGTCCGGAAGCCCATTCTTCAGGCCAACATCGATGGTTCAGCAGGTGCCTGGTACTCGTCAGATGAACTTTACCTGACGAACCAGTCCGGTCAGGATCTGACGAACGTGTTTCTGTTTGTGCATTTGAAAGGCCGGCACGGAGCCGGTGATGGCACCGACGACCACCTGCACTTCATCCGGGAATGGAAAGCCGGTGAAACCCGTGTGATGCGATACCTGTCAACAGCCATTGAAGGCATCGCTTCAAATGAGTCGGTGGATTTCATTCAAACAATTGATGTTCGGGTTTATTCTGATCAGGTGGCGCAGGCAGAGTCGTTCGACTATACGGAAGATGCTTACAGTGCTGACCTGACGGCTTACACTAAAGATCGCGAGATCACGGCGCTGTGGTACGAATATCCCGAAGATCACCTTTTCTTCGACAGCGGTGTGCAGCTGAAGACCTCGGACGGCAGCCGCCATCCGGCCAGCGGTGCAACCGTGACTGCCCAGGGATTGTTTAAGTCCGAATCCCGCTACTTCTCCTTCACGGGTGGCCGCTTCGACGGTGATGAATATCTCAGCTCGAACGATTTCGACGAACTGGGAGTGCAGACATATAAGATCACCCTGCATTTCCCCGGTACCAGTCAGACTGTGGAATTGAATTTTCAGCGTTAGAAGTCCCGGGTCTTGTTGTTTGGGCTGAGGAACCAATTCCGGCCGACGGTGATGTCCTGCAGCCTGCCTCCGTTTAACCCGGAATCCGCGAGGCACAGCGTAACTGTTCTCAGCAGGACGAAGGCAGACCAGACAAACTCAGGCCAGGACGCGAGGACGCAAAGTCGAAAAGTGGCAGGACGGCCGCAAGTCACGACATCCAGTCAGCTCTGCGCAGTTGTATGAAGCTGCTGGCGTCTGCACATCACAGTGCATGGCAGTTCCAGTCAGACCTGAGCGCACTTTTCCAGCAGCAGGGATGCAGTTTTGGAATTTGTCGATTCCAGTGGTGCTGCCATGACGCAGGTTCCTGACGATGTGAGTGACGTAAAGACGCCCCGGAGCAGAGTTGCGGCTGTGCCCCGAAACTTAACCTTTTAGGAAAGCACCCGCATGGGCTCTCGACAGAATGACGCCCCCCGGCGAGCGGTTCGGTTCAAACGACAACGACGATGCCAGCAATTGCACCGCTCGCAATAATTCTGCCGACCCGGCATTCGGCCACCGGAGGCGTGCGGGGACAGACCCTCGGAGCGATTGCGGCGGTTGAGGCGGTTCGGGCGGAAGCGATGCTGCTGGCAGTTGTGCTGGCTACGTCAATTCTGCCGACCTGTCTTTTGGCCGCCGGAGTGTCTGTTCTTCGACGCGATCGTTTATCGGGATCAGATCGCGATGGTGCGCCGGGAATTGCTGAACGACAGCACTCAGTGAGAGACCGCCTCCCAGTCTTTGCGGGGTCAAAAAGCACGAGCGTCGGTGCCTGCGTGCAGACGCGTCTGGCGTCCCCACGCTCTTCCTTGTGGACGACCTGCTGCAAATCCGGCAGGCCGAGCAAGCTCAACGAGGAGTTGTTGGGTGCTTGAAGAATCCTTTTCTTTCCCGTCTTTTTCAGAACACTCAGGTGCGGCTTCGTTTCTGCCACGTATCCATTCACGCATGTTGGCAGGAGGAGAATGAGATTTCCGCCCATGCGCAAATGCTGTGCCGCGGCGGCTGAGAAAACCGGGGCAGAGCGAAAAATGGTCAAGTAGGCGGCATTGGGACAAGCCCGTCGGGGATTGTTCTTCGACTCCGGTCGGCTTGTTCCATGGAGCGTGCGTTTCGCGGGCTGGCTCGCGGCAACGCCAGGAAGTAACCGGTCAGACTGCCCGTGGGGCTCCGACAGGCGACCAGCACCAGACTTTCCCGCACCTCGTCGCATGCGGCACATTTTTTGCTCGCATTGTTTTTGTTCATTGACCGCCTGATCAGCAGGCAAAAGGCGATAATTTCTTCGGATAGCCGCGATGATTCAGGAAACCGAGTTGGCAGCACCCGG
The DNA here is from genome assembly GCA_964561125.1 of uncultured Chitinophaga sp. Taxonomy (GTDB): domain Bacteria; phylum Planctomycetota; class Planctomycetia; order Planctomycetales; family Planctomycetaceae; genus SXXK01. The sequence continues at coordinate 4,120 of CAZLOQ010000268.1, forward strand.
CGGCTTTAATGCCCGGACGACATCCGAGAGCGCCTTTTTTTGGCGAGCATCGCTCAATATGCCCCGTTTTCGTGCAGCGATAGAAGCCGATCGCGCTATCGCTCCCGAACAGGGCGACACTCTATCCACAGACGCGTGGTGGGAACGACTTGAACGCGGCCTGCTGCAGCGATTTCAGGCACTCCATCTCTTCATGGAACGACTCGCAGTCGGAAAATCCTTGCCGCAGTCGCTCGCGCTGTCTGCAAGTCCGGTCTTTAAGGAGATGCTCCGCAAACTGGCACCGGCAATCAGCCTTGCCCCGAGGTTCCGTGGTCGATCCCTCGGCTCGCCGTTCGTGACCCCATGGACGTGGTTCGGCGCGACCGACCTGCAGCTGCTTCCTGATGGCAGTACCCTGGTTCTGGATCAGGACTTCTCAGCTCTCTCCGGACTTGAGCGACTGCCACAACTCTGCCACCTCCCCGTTGCAGAGGCAGCCCTCAGGATCCGCAGCACCCTGTTTCCGCACGGCTGTGATCACAGCGGCGAATCTCCGTTTCTGCTGGAACCCCCTAATCCGGCGGCAGATCAGTCAACGAACGATTTCCTTGCCGGCTGCCTGAATGCAGACCGCGTCCACAGGGGCCATCTGCAGGCTGACAGCAGCGGACTTTTTGTGTTCCGAAATGGCCGCAGTGAACGCGTTCGCTGCCTTGTCCGACGCATTGAGGATCCATTTCTTGACCCCAATTTCTTCCGCCCCGATTCACTCATCGGGCTGCCCGGACTCGTTCGCCGCTGGTCCGCCGGTGACACCAGTTTGCTGCCGGCCCCCGGCAGCAGTCTGCTGAAGCTGCAAACTGTCGTGCGGCAGGTGCCGCAGATGATCCGCGATTTCCTTGGACAGGAACCTTTGCTTGAAACCGCCAATCTCCTGGAAGCCCATCGTCCGGACGAGCTGGACCGGATTCTTCGCAATCCCAGAGACTTTGTCTTCCGCCGCTGTGATCCCGCAGAACCGGTCAGACCCTGTAATGGCCGAACTGCCAGGCCGGTTGATCTCACCAACCTGCTCAGCCGTATCCAGCAGAATCCTTCAGGCTGGTATGCCCGCCCTGTGCTCCCGGCAAATCACAACGGACAACATCTCCGTGTTTTCGCCAGCCACACAGACCGTTTTCGACTGCTCCGCACGGGAATTCTGCAGCCCGCACAGTTCGACGGCACGGCCCCTCTGCTGATTCCTGCCGAAACGCCACTCAAGCTGCTGCAGCGACCACAGCAGCCGCTCTGCTGATCAGCCTGTGGAAGGTGATCCGGAAACCGGAAGTTCTGAAGAAAAACTCCATTGACACATCGAAACATTCCGATATGTTTGCTCATGGAGAGAACTTCAATGAACCCGATACCCCTGAAACTCACCCAGCTGGATGCTCTCGAACAGGCCGCTGAATGCCTCAGAACTCTGGCTCATCCGCACCGTCTGCGGATGATTCAAATGCTTCTGCAGGCGCAGTTTACCGTTGGACAGCTCGCTGATGCCTGTGAAATCCCCAGTGCCATGGCCTCAGAACATCTGCGTCTGATGCAGCGATGTGGATTTCTGCAAAGTCAGCGGTCCGGGCGTCAGGTGTTTTACCATGTGTCTGAGCCACATTTGCAGAATATACTCGGATGCATCGAAAGTCGCTTCGGAGTTCAGCCGGCCGTTCATGCTGGTACACCCGGCTGAAAGCCACACGGGTGGTTCAAATGCGGGATCCGAACCCCGGTTTTTGGTTCTTAGATGTCGCCGTGTTGCGACATGTCAGTTTTTAATGGAGCAATCAGATGAGTGTTCGCACAATTTCTCCGCAACAGCTGCAGGACCGTATTCAGGCGGGCGAGTCGATCGACATGATTGATGTGCGAACGCCGATGGAGTTTCAGGAGGTGCACGCGGTGAGCGCTGTGAACGAGCCACTGGAGAGCCTGGATTGTCGGCGAGTCATTGCCGGTCGTGAGGCGCGTGGCACGCTCTATGTGATTTGTCGTTCTGGAAGCCGGGGCCGGCAGGCGTGCGAAAAGCTCATTGCCGCAGGCTATACGGATGTGGTGAACGTGGAGGGCGGGACGCTGGCATGGGAGCAGTCAGGCCTGCCGGTCCTTCGCGGCAGGAAGGTCATTTCGCTGGAGCGGCAGGTGCGAATTGCCGCAGGGCTGCTGGTGCTCACCGGCGCGGTGCTGGCGCTTGTCGTGCACCCATGGTGGGCCGCCCTGTCAGCCTTTGTCGGTGCCGGCCTCATGTTTGCGGGCATCACCGACACCTGTGGTATGGCCCTCGTGCTGGCCCGGATGCCGTGGAATCAGATCCGCGCAGCCAACCCCGCCAGCTGCTCCATCCCGAAGCCCGCATCCGGCTGAGATTGGCCTGAAGGACGTCAGAGCCGGAGAGGGAGAACAGGGAGCTGCGTCAGCAGTTGGCTCGCAGACCTCCGGCTCGACACGCTGCAACCGGCCAAAGAGACCTTTCCCGACGCCGACGAACACGAGCGGCGGCTCGATCTGCTCGATTCCGCCCGCCTCCTCCACGGCACAGAAGTGCTTATCTCTCTGCTCGTGGAACACAACGGCGAGATCGACCGCCACATCGCCCTGCAACTGCTCACTTACGTGCTTAGAATCCAGTCGTGGCGTTGCCGCAATAAACAGCCTCCCAGCGTTGTGATTCCGAGGTGATCTATCACGGCGATAAGCCGCGGGGCGAACCCACAACGCTCCGC
>CAZLOQ010000269.1:0-6803 GCA_964561125.1 uncultured Chitinophaga sp.
GGTGACAACCAGGTTGTTCAATACCAGAAGGAATCCATGTCTTCGACGTGCTGCACCACCGGGACGAACCCACATCGCTCCGCGAGAAACTCCATGTCGGCGAAGATCTCGGCCCCTTCATTCCTGATATGCAGGCGGTGGTGATCGACCTGGGCCGTCAGTCAGCCACATTCCTGCCGGACGCTCCGGAACTGGAAGCCCGGATCCGCACTCTGCAGCTTGTCCGCAGCAGGGAACTGGAATTTGAATCCGTCGTGGCGATCTTTCAGCTTCTGCGAGCGTATCAGCAAATAGCTTCGCACATGGACGCGTTGTCTGATATTATCGAGTACCTGGCGACGGTATTCGATGCCGGAAAGCTCAAATGGTTCAGGCAGGCCGTCAGAACGGGGCTGCAGATCGAATCGGAGACACAAATGCCCAGCTGCTACGACGCACTTGTGGAAGAGGGAAGAAAGAAAGGCCGCGAAGAGGGACTTGAGAAAGGCCGAGAAAAGGGTTTGGTCATCGGCTGTATCGGCACTCTGCAGGAAGTCCTGCAACAGCCTGTGACCGCCGAAGACGTGCTTGTCACGCTGTCGCTCACAGACCTGCAGACTCTGGCCAGCCAACTCCGGCAATCGCTCGCTAACAGACCGCTCCATCCCGGCGACGGCTGAAGGAGTTACAGGCCGGTGTCCATTCCTGCGACGGACTTCCAGTCCGTCGCACAGAGTTGCCCGGCAGAATCGCACAGCGGTGCACAGCGGCAACGCCGGATTACTCGATAAACCTTGCGTGTTGTGCAAGCAGTTTAGCGAGCAGGTTGGAGGTTGGGTGTGGGTGGCCTTTGTATTGACGGAAGCCTTCACCGAACGGGACGCCGACTTCCTGGCCGCGAGCGACGCTCCAGCGACGGCAGGCTTCAAGGTATTCATCCATGCCATGCTGGCGACGAAGCCATTCGCGCTGGCTGGCGTGGCAGGCAAGAGCATCCAGCTTGAGGGGGGTGTGTTCGGTGACATCCACAATGAAGTCGACAGGCTGTCGGCGTCCGAAGTGATCGGTGCCTTCAACAGGATCGACGAAGTAGAGCCAGGGAATGCGGGTTGCGGGCAGAGCGGGGTCCCATTGAGCGGTGCGATAGTTGGGCACGCTGGCGTTGAAGCAGGCGTCCCGGATCAGGGCACTTGTAATTTCGTGGTCGTGCATGTAATCGATGGGGGTAGCAGTCACGTTCAGGTCCGGGCGCATGCGGCGGATGAATTCAGTCACTCTGCGACGGCTCTCGTTGTCAAACACGATGGACAGGTCGCGGAATTCAAGGCAGGTGTATTCCGCCTGCAGAATGTTTGCTGCGGCGAGTGCTTCGCCGCGACGAATCCGGGCGATGTCTTCCGCAGAATGCTCAGCGCTCCCGCAGTCCCCTGGCGTCATCGTGGCCACTGAAATGCGGCAGCCCAGTCGCTTCAGGTGCAGCAGAGTGCCGGCGCACTGGAATTCGATGTCATCGGGGTGCGCATGAATGGCAAGCACATGCAGGCTGGAGGGATCGGGCATGTCGGAGCTGGTCACGGGAGGCCTTTCGAGCGGGAGACTGGAAGTCCGTCGGACGGGGACGTCCTCCGGGTGCATGGGGTCAGGAGGCTTTAACCGATGCGAGGTGTTTCGGGACCATGCGCATTGCCAGCCTGCAGCCGGGCGGCGATGAGTGTGTTTTCAAGAAGCATGGCGATGGTCATGGGCCCGACGCCTCCGGGGACCGGAGTGATGGCGGAAGCGCGAGTGGCGGCGGATTCGTAGTGCACGTCACCGACCAGTCTGTCACCCAGGCGATTGATGCCCACGTCGATCACCACGGCATCCGGGCGGATCCAGTCTCCCTGAACAAATTCCGGGATACCAACGGCGGCGACGAGGATTTCAGCGCGGCGACAATGTTCGGCGATCTCACGCGTGCGACTGTGGCAGAGCGTGACAGTGGCATCGGCGCCTTTCTGAAGCAGGAGAGCGGCCATGGGTTTGCCGACAATGTCGCTGCGGCCGATGACAACGGCGTGGCGTCCGGCCGTGGGGATGCCTTCGGCGCGGAGCAGCTGCATCACGCCACCGGGGGTGCAGGGCAGAAAACGCGGCCGCCCCTGCAGCATCAGGCCGGCATTTTCCGGATGAAAGCCATCCACATCCTTCCGCGGGTCGATGGCATCCAGCACGCGGATGGTGTTGAGGTGTTCCGGGAGCGGAAGCTGGACGAGGATGCCATGGACTGAGCTGTCAGTATTCAGCTGAGCGATTCGCTGCAGGAGTTCCTGTTCGGTGACGGTTTCGGGCAGATGCAGCAGAGTGCTGGCGAGCCCTGCCTTGTGGCAGGCGCGTTCCTTGTTGCGGATGTACACCTGGCTGGCGGGGTTGTGACCTGCGAGGATCGCAGCGAGATGTGGTGTGATGCCGGTGGCTGTACGAAAAGCCGCGACCGCTTCGGCTGTGGCCTGGCGACAGCTGTCAGCGATGGATTTACCGTCGATAATTCGAGCCGCCATGGGGCGGATCCTTTCAAATGGGAGAACTGGAACATCATGCTCCCGCATCATACAGTTCCGGAGTGCCTTCTGTGAACCAACGAAATCCCGCTCTGCAAAGGCTGACCATGGGCCGCCTGTCACTCGCCTGGAAGATCCTCACCAACAATGTCCTTGCCGGGCAGTTTGAAGCCTTTCTCAAATCCCCGACTGCGCTGCCGTCACCGGTTGCTGCCCCTGCGGCGACGGTCGCTCCAGCCCCGGCGCCCGTTCCAGCTGCGCCGTCACCGCCCGTGAAGCCACAGCGGAGTGATGCTCTGAGTCTTCTGGCCAGCCTGCAGCGGGAAGGCCGGCTGCTGGATTTCCTTAAGGAGCCCATTGACGGCTATTCCGACGCACAGATCGGCGCGGCAGTTCGCGATATTCACCGCGACTGTGCTGCGGTACTTGAACGTCAGTTCGGCCTGCGGCCGGTGCTTGAACAGACAGAAGGCAGCGTGGTGTCGGTGTCCGGCATATCCGCAGGGCGCATTCGCACGACCGGACCAGGCGCTGCTCAGGCGGCCGCTTCAGGAACTCTGGTGCACCCCGGCTGGATGGCCACTCGCTGCGAACTCCCCACATGGAACGGTGACCCCGACGCGGCGCAGGTGGTTGCCCCGGCGGAAGTAGAAATCCGCTGAATGCCCCTGCGATTCTCACTTTATGGATTTTTATCACTCCATGCACGGATCACAGGCAGGCCGTCTGGCGTCTGATTAGTGTGCAGTGCCGCTGCAAACTGCTCCTGCGGAGACAAATTTCCGTTCAACTGGCGTCTTTCGTCTGGTCCGGGCAATCCTTATGTGTCGCGAATGGTTCTTCGTGTGTGTTGTCGGCTGCTGCGCCCTCTGTTTGGTTCTGCCCTCCGCGACTGCTCAAACCGCCCCGGTCGCAGCCCCCATCCCGCTGATCTTTGACACCGACATCGGCAACGATTGCGACGACGTACTGGCGCTGGGCATGATTCATTCACTCGAGACCCGCGGCGTCTGCAGACTCGCGGCCGTCACCATCACCAAGGATCACGACCAGTGTGCTCCCTTCGTGGATGCAGTGAACACGTTTTATGGTCGCGGGGATATTCCGATCGGCGTTTGTCGCAGCGGAGTGACTCCGCAGCAAAGTCGATTCACCGGGCTGGCGGTCGAGCAGACCGGGGGAGTTGACCGCTATCCGCACGACCTGCGGTCAGGTCGGGATGCCCCCGATGCTGTTGTTGTCTTAAGAAAAGCACTGGCCGCAGAGGCAGATGGACAGGTGGTGATTGTGCAGGTCGGTTTTTCCACTAATCTGCTGGCGCTGGTGCGGTCTCCCGCCGATGCCATTTCCCCCCTGACCGGGCGCGAACTGGTGCGCAGCAAGGTCCGTACTCTGTCCGTGATGGCAGGGGCTTTTGTCCCCATCAACGGCCAGCCGCATGCTGAATACAACGTGGTTGAAGATCTGTCTTCCGCACGAGCACTGGCGGCGGAATGGCCCGGAGAAATTGTTTACAGTGGCTTTGAAGTCGGGCTGGCGGTTCCGTATCCGGCGCTCAGCATTCAGCGGGACTTTGACTATCTGCCCCATCATCCGCTCAGCGAAGCCTATATCCTCTACGAACCACCGCCGCACAATCGCCCCTGCTGGGACCTCACCAGCGTACTCTGGGCCGTCTACCCCGACCGCGGATACTTCGGGTTATCTGAATCCGGCACAGTCAGCATCGACGACCGCGGTATCACCACCTTTGCGGCAGACCCCAACGGAAAACATCGTTATCTGCAGCTGTCGACTGAACAGCAGCCGCGAGTTGTCGAGGCACTCGTACAGTTGTGTTCCCAGCCGCCGATGCGGTAGGCGAATTCGGCGGACTGTAATCCCTTCGTGCCGAAGTCCACGCGAGGGGAGCTGCGAAAGGCCATCCGGCCATCACGGCTTCTCTGTGTCCGCACACTGGCAGACCATTTGTCCGCAGCCCGGGCAGCCGCGGCCGTATTTCAGCCGGACTGCGTCCGTCAGATTGATGCCCGCCACATTGGCGATCGTGGCCAGCCAGGCAAGGACATCAGCAAACTCCTTCGCGATCTCTTCCTTATCAGAAGACTCACGCAGAGCTGCTGCCAGTTCACCGACTTCTTCCATCAGCCACATAAATGTGCCTTCGACGCCACGCTTCTCGTCTTTGCGTGAATACATGGCGGCGATCAGCTGCTGCAGTTCGTCAAGCGTCATATTCAGTAAGTCCAGTTCACGCCGACGCTGAGGGTATGCTGTGTGAAGGTGTCACGATTGGGCCGGATCGTCGGGAACAGGTTCAGCCTCGGATTGGACTGGTACACGACCGACTGAACGGGGTCAGCGATTTCGCCGATGAGGAGGAACTGCCAGCCGAGTCGCAGGCGGGCATTTTCAAGGATACGCAGATCCTTCAGGACCGGAGCGAGCCCGAACAGTGGCACTTCAGCCGTGAGTGACTGTTCAAACAGCGGTGACAGATGCGTGCTGCTGGAGCTGCTGCTGTAAGCGTTGGCTGTGGGTCCGTTCAGATTATTGGTGTCGTAGCCATCGAGCGGATCAAACAGGTTGTTGTTGGCAGGATTGGGCGTATCAGAGACGTTCATGTGGTTGAACAGATTATCGCCGCTGATCCGGATGTCCTCATTATTGAACATGGCAGCCAGCTTCGTGAAGCCAACAACGGAGAAACCTTTGCTGCTCCCGAAGGTGTAATGAAAACCCGCTTCAGGACCAGCCAGAGTGCTCTGTACCTGGGCCATGTGATAGGCCTGAACCAGCACCGGGCTGAAGGGGTTAACCTGTGTAAATTCCGGGTCGCCGTCCGGTTCTCCCGGATTGTCAGGGATAAAGTTATCGTCGTCATCAATGCCGTCACCGGGGGCGAAGACCTTGGCATTCTCCGGAGTGTCTCCGTCGGAATCACCAAGGTAGCCCAAACCGCTGTCGATCCCGAAAAACGCGAATTCCTCGGTGACACGCGAGTAGCGACCGCCGACGATCGGGTTGAGCCGGACGACGCTGCCGTCGTGCAGCGGCGAGAAGGCGATGTCGGCAGACGTTCCGACGGATGTCACCGTGTGCTGCATCAGAAACTGAATGTCGTAGGGGATCGTGGCACCAAAGGCTGTGCCATCGTCAATCGGAATCCCGCTCAGATTCAGCAGTGTGCGGTCCAGGATATCAAAGGTGGAACCGAAGGAGCCGAAGTCGTTGGCATCCTGATCGTCGAAGGGAACGCCCGGAGCAAGAATCTGGCCGATGGTCAGTCCAAGGTCAGTCTGTCCGTTGAGTCGCACGGGCTGACCAATGGCATTGCCACCGCCCTGCTGGAGGCCAAGAATGGTGGCTGTGTCCAGTCTTCCTGCAAGCCCGGCTTCCCGGCCGTTGTAGGTGGCCGTGTTTTTTGCCTGCCAGAAACCGTCCATCAGCAGACCAGTGCCATCAACGTTCCAGAAACCGCCGCTGGCGCGGATGCCGTTGTTCCAGAGATCCTCAATCGATCCCGGACTATTGGCATTGAAGTAGTTATAGAATGCCAGCCCGTCGATGATACCGTCGCTGTTCGGGTCATTCTGCTGCAGGTAGCTCTGGGCAGTCGGACTTCCGAAAACGCCCCGCATCTGCCGCGTCTTCGTTCGGGTGTAGTCAAGATTGAAGAAGAAGGAACGAGACCGCGAGAATGGTCCGATGCCACCTCGCTGATCCTGAAACCAGGTGCCGTTGTCATTGTAGGTCTGTTCGTACATGGATCCGTAAGGGGAACCGGCAGCAGTCGGGCCGCCCGGGCTGGGCAGATATCCAGGCGGCACAGCGGCCTGCGGGGGAGCATACTGGGCCGTAGCTGCGCGTCCCGCTGAGAGCATCAGTAAAAAGGGCACAACTGCCCTGAATGAGTGCCGAATCCGCATTGATCCATTCCTGGAAAAGCTGCAGTGAGCCACTGCTTTCGCGTGGTTACCGCCGTCAGTCAGCTCAGATCGGAAGAAAACCCCACCGAAACTGGCGCACCCGACGGTGTTATCGGTGGTATCGGTTCGCACGTTTGTCAAACTGTACCGATTGTTCCGGGCGTAACTGCTTTTCTGGTTCTCCCGGTCGCACCGGTCGTTCCTAAGCCGCAAACCTGCGAAATCTGCCGCTGCTCTGCAACCTGAGCTAACCGCCTGACACGATTCGGGTGCTGGACTGGTCGGCTTGCGGTCACCCGGTGGCACCTGCTTTCGGCTCCAGATAGAAGCGGTACGGCGCGAGCCGTCCGGTAAC
>CAZLOQ010000270.1:0-6749 GCA_964561125.1 uncultured Chitinophaga sp.
GTCGTAACAAGGTAGCCGTAGGGGAACCTGCGGCTGGATCACCTCCTTTCTAAGGATTTCCATCACAGCCTCGCTGTGATCACCATCTCCAATTTCGTTCCTGTCCTCTGCTCACTTCTCAATCTGTTTATATCGGGAGACACCGGCTTATGCCGGTGTCTCCCTTTTTTTTTGCGCTCTCCGACAGCGGGAGCTCGCCTGCAGAACAACCGCCCCCACCCCAGCAACGGGCCTGCGTGATCATCACTGTGCCACAATTCGTGTCGCTCTAGACGCGGTTCGCGCATTTGACGTCGACTGCGGCAGCCCACTTGGGAAGTTCTGCTCGTTCACAGGCTTTTGGAATAATCGTGATGCGTCACCTGCTCGCTGTAGTCCTCGCCCTGGTGATTGTGATTGCGGTGGGCGTCGCCAATATTGCCTTGATGTGGTTCACCCTCGGTTGGAAATTTGCATTTTCCGGTGAGGGCCCTGAGGCGAGTTTGGGCTGGTGCGCCGGAATGCTGGTTGGTGGTGCCGTGGGCTCGCTGCTTGGTGGATTCTGCTGCAGAAAATTGTCAGCTGACAAGTCGGCCGCTCCCGTATGGGCGTTGATAGCGCTGGCCGTGCTGCTGGCCCTTCAGGGCCTTGCAGTCAGAAAAAACGTGAGTGACTCCACGCTGCCGGAAGGAAAAACCGTCGGTGAACTAACTTTTTTGGAGGCGTCGGAGTACGCTGTTTCTCCGCGTTGGTTTCACGTGGCGAATCTTCTGGTCGGTCCCGGATTCATTTGGTGCGGCTCGAGACTCGGCAGGCGACGGTGAGTCAACCGAGTTGTTGGTCGGCGGCGATCAGACAGCTCCATGCTGCCGCGGAATTCTCGCAGCCGCGAAGCTGGTTCAACAATTCTTCGTCCTGAATCAGGCGACCGAGTCGTGCAAGAATCTGCAGGTGCGTCCTGGAGTCTCGCGCGAGGACGAGAAAAAAAATGTCGGTAAGCGACCGCTGCGGACCGCCAAAAGGGATGCCAGAGCTGGTGCGGCCAAAGGCAATGAGCGATTCCCCGAGTGCGTCGGGGAGCGGATTTCTTGGGTGTGGAATCGCAACGCCGTTTGCAAACGCGGTGGACATCACGGTTTCCCGATCCCGGACGGCGCTCAGGATTGCTGAAGGATCCCATACCTGCCATGTGCGGCCCGCGATTTCCACCAGCGCCTGCAAAACTGAGGGTTTGGTTCCGGCATCCAGCGGAATTTCACAGGTTTCCAGTTTCAGCAGGGCCTGAAGCGGGGTTTGAGCAGCGAATTCGGGTGAATTCTGCGAGATTTCAAGCTGTTCCAGCTGGGAATCGTCGAGCGTGCGAAGGTCCTGTTCCAGCCAATGCGTGATTTCCCGATCATCAAATCGCCATTCTCCATTTACGCGACGTCCTGGGATCGCGCCGCGCTGCACCTGCTTTTCAATCGTGCGCCGGTCGCGACCTACCCGCTGAATAAGTTCATCGAGAGTGAGAAATTCGCGTGACATGGGTTGGGATCTTCCGGCAATTCATGGGAAGGGATCGAGTTTTGAATTATCGCAGGGCACGGACAACGGGAATTCTCGGTTGCAGTCTGTTCTCAAAGATTGCAATGATTCAGCTATATCGGTTGTAGGGAAGGACCTCAGAGGTGGATTCATGGCTGAGCAGGATGACCCGGAACTGATTGCCCGAGTGATTCAAGGAGACCAGCACGCGTTGGCGGAGCTTTTTTCCCGTCATCGGGATCGTCTCTGGCGACTTGTGACCTTCCGCATGGATCCTCGGCTGCATGGTCGAGTGGACGCGGATGATGTTCTTCAGGAGTCCTGGCTGGCCGCGCTGCAGCGAATCGATCATTTTCTTCTCGATGCCTCGCGTTCCATCTTTGTCTGGTTTCGCCTGATTACCTCGCAGACACTGGTGGACATCCACCGACGGCATCTGGGAGCCCGCAAGCGCTCGGCGTCCAGCGAGTTTTCCATCGATCGCGGATGGTGCTCCACTTCGACCTCCTCTTCACTTTCATTCCACCTGCTCGACCATCTGACAACCCCCAGTGAAGCGGCGATGCGCGAGGAATTGTCGCAGAAACTGAATGAATCACTGGCGGGAATGCGGGAGATCGACCGCGAGGTACTGGCTCTCAGGCACTTCGAACAACTCACCAATCGCGAAGCTGCTCTCGTGCTGGGAATCTCTGAACAGGCTGCGAGCGATCGTTATGTCAGAGCCCTTGGGCGGCTGCGAGCGGTGATGACGATGCTGCCGGGATTTGAGAATTGAACTTTCCGGGTCTTCATGTGGTATTGAAATCAGAAACTCGATAGCCGGGATGGCTGGAATCGAAGAGTTCAGAAAGCCAGCGCGCTCCGATTCCCGCCCGCTCAGGAAGTGGCAACTCCCCCTGCACCACCCGGATGCTGGTGTCGATGAGCAAAGGGTAGAGAGTTGCCAAATGAGCACGCACGGTCTCCTGCATGGCAACGGCGGTGTGAGCAGCGCCGATGGCGACCCCGGCAAGCAGCGTCAGGGGCCCTGTACAGTCGTGCATCAATACGGGAATCTGGTGGAGCTGAGCGAGGTCTGCAATTCGCCTGGAAGCAGAAATGCCGCCAACCCATGTGGGATCGATCATCACAAAATCTGCTGCTCCGGCATTGAGGACCTGGCGATAACTGTCGGCCGTCACCAGCATTTCACTGACGGCAATCGGTACCTGGCTTTGACGACGAAACTCAACCATTGCGTGTAATGAGTCCGGCCGAAGCACATCTTCAAGCCAGAGCGGGCGAACAGGGACCATTCCGTCTGCGATGCGGCGAGCTGCCGCCAGCGTGAAGAATCCGTGGCCATCCAGCATGAGTTCAATGCGATCACCAAGACGATCACGGATACGTTCGAAAGGCTGGAGTCCTTCGCTAAGATCTTTCCAGGAAATGGACTGTCCCCCGGAGCGTCGGTACACGGAATCGAATGACCAGAGCTTCATGCCGCGGTAGCCGAGTTCCGCCAGCTCTTCAGCCAGCTCCTCAGGCGCATTCATGGAGGCCCAATTGTCTTCGAGCGGTCCGGGCTGGCCCGGGTCACCGTGCCCCGGCCAGCCGGATGCCGCAGGTATCCTGCGGTTGGACCTTCCGTACGAGGGGCCGCCACAGCTGTTGTACACAGGCAGACTGTCGCGCACCGGCCCTCCCAGCAACCGCCAGACCGGCACCTGCAGCAGTTGCCCGGCAATGTCCCACAACGCCAGATCCACTGCGGACAGAGCGCGAAGCTCAGCCCCTGTCCCGCCGAACGCCGTCATTCGCTCATACAGAAATCGCCAGTGGCTCTCAATTGCCATGGCGTCGCTCCCAAGCAGTCCGGGGGCGAAAAAATCATGAATTACGGCCGCCGCTGCTGTGGGAACATAATAAGTCTCACCATGCCCGGTCACCGGGACTCCATCTGCCGTTCCTGCGTCCGTGTGGATTCTCAGAGCCAGCAGCCCCGGCATCACGTCATGCGGAATCGCTGTTTCGATGCGAACAATTCGGGGACCACGCTGCCACGCATGCTCCCGCGTTGGCCCCGATGCCAGTCGACGGAGGGGATGTCTTTCAGGGCTGTTACCGGGAGTCATGACGAGTCGTTTCGCGAATGCTGTAAGTGTCATGGAAACGGCTGGTGGCCGCAACAAGCAGTTCCGCCAGCAGTCCGAGTGAAAGTACCTGTCCACCCAGAAGTGCTGATGCAATCGAATACGCCAGCAGTGGTCGGCCCCCGATGGACTGCAGAGGAATCGTTCCGGTTCGCATCAGCAGCCAGAGTGATCCCAGATAGAGCAGCCCGAGACTGCCAATTGCAAACAGCCCCAGCCCAACCCCGCCAAGCGCATGCAGCGGACGACTGCTGAAGGCCGTAATGAAATTCACCGTAATCAGATCCAGCAGACCTCGAAGAAAACGACGAATGCCGTATTTGGAATGGCCATGCTGCCGGGGACGATGATTGACTGCAACTTCCGTGACCCGGAACCCCCTTGCATGTGCCAGCACCGGGATGAAACGATGCAGTTCCCCATAAATCCGCACCTCGGCTGCCACCTCCGACCGGAACAGCTTGAGCCCGCAGTTGTGATCGTGCAGTCTCAGACCGGTTGTCATTCCCACAAGCCAGTTGAACACGCGGCTGGGATAGACTTTGTGCCACGGATCCAGACGCCGTTGTTTCCAGCCGTTGACCACATCAAACCCCGAGTCCATGCGTTCAAGCAGACTGCGAAATTCCGCCGGGTCGTCCTGCAGATCCGCGTCCAGCATCAGAATCAGACTCCCGGACGCAGCCGCAAGGCCCGCAGTCAACGCAGCTGCCTTGCCGAAATTCCTCCGAAAACGAATTCCCGAAACATTGGCATGCTCCTCAGAAAGCCCGCAAATCACTTCCCATGAAGAATCCGTGGAACCATCGTCCACGAAAATCACCTCAAAGTCTGCGATCACCGTGCGAATCCCGCTGATCACCTCCGTCAACAACTGACGAAGACTCGCGCATTCATTGAACACAGGCACGACCACAGAGACTCGACGAACCATCGCGGGCGAAGACTGTCCGGGAGCAACCGATGGAAGGTTCACCACCTCGTTCATGCTTCAGCTCCGGCAGTTCTTCCGGCGACAGGCGGCGCGCCGTCAACAACAATTGCCCGGTCCCGGAGTGCTTCAGCCGAAATCAGATTCACCAGTTCCTGGCCAAGCCGGTCCATCTCCATCACAACCGCATCCACTCGACCTGCCAGATACAGCCATGCCGCCATCGCCGGAATCGCGATCAGCAGACCCACCGCGGTGGTCAGCAGCGCCATGGCAATGCCCTTGGCAAGCGTCTCGGTCTGTCCCATGGCACCCGCTGTGGCGATGTCATTAAAAGACTGGATCATGCCCACCACCGTACCCAGCAGTCCGATCAGAGGACTGAGTGTGGAGACTCCATTGAGCACCCGCAGACCCCGCTTCAGCTGGACCACCTGTCTTTCACCCCCGTCAAGCACAGCCTGCTCAACCTCCACCCCCGGGCGTCCCCATTTGCGAACGCCATGCATAAAGATCTCTGACATCGGACTGAGATTCTGCTGGCAAAGTGCCAGCGCCTGAGCACGATCCATGCGCCCCGTACGCAGCTGACTTAAAAAGCTGTCCACAAAAACCGGCGGAATCACTCGCCGCCGTCGAAGTATCACCAGTCGCTCAATGATCGACCAGACACCAAGAATCGATGCCGCGGCAAAGGCGACGGTGAACGGCAGACCCAGCGCCCTCGCGACGCCCGGAATATCCGTCGGGATACCACTGCCACTCATCGATGGCTTCACCCCAGCGTCCACAGTTGGAACAGAGGCTGGCTCTGCAGTTGTGGCCTCCTGCACGGGAGAAGCGGACGCCGGGCTGAGCAGACCATGCATTGCTCCGGAAACAACAGCAAAGGCTGCAGCGAGCGATACAGCGCGAAGCCATCCTCTTGACCTGGCAGCTTGCATAGAATCCGACGTCCTTGAATGTGTCTGGAGAAAGTTGAGAAACTCACTTGGGCGGGGCTGGGGGGGCGACGCCGAGATCCTTCAGCTGCTGCACAGCTTTGGCCGCCATTTCTGAATCGGGAAAGGTCTTGATGAGCTCCTGAAAGTCGCGAACGGCAGCTTCATTTTTCTTCAATCGTACCTCGCAGACGGCCGCCTGATACAGAGCCTGTGCACGCAGCTCATCATAGCGATAGTTCAGGTAAACCTTGAAGTATTCCCGTGCGGCATCTTCAAGAAGGTTCTGGAGCACCCACGTTTCGGCAATCTGCAGCTGGCAGCGAGCCGCTGTTTCTGTTCCCTTGCCAACCTCGTCCGCAATGGCCCTCGAGAAATAGTCACGCGACTTGTCAAAATCCGGAGGTGGCTGCAGTTTCCAGCGTCTGCCCTGAACGTCATACATCTGAAACAGAAACCGACTTTTCGGACTGCGTTCCAGCAGCTCTTTCTCAAGCTGATCCACCTCCTCGAATCTGCCGGCGTCAAGAGCTGCTTCGGCCAGCACGATCCACACGCGATCAACCCAATCCTCGCCGGAGTATTTGCCTGCGAGGATTTCTTCGCGGGTCTGGCGGAGTGACTCAGCCGCCGCAGCGCTCTGGCCCTGCTGCAGCTGGGAGTCAGTCTGGTACAGACGAACCTGGGGAAGCAGCCGACTTTCCGGCCATTTCTTCAGAAATCGATCCGCTGCTCCGGCCATTGCCAGCCATTCCTTGCGAACTGCCAGCACCTCGACCACGTGGAACATCGCCGCCTCCTTCTCAGCGGAACCATACCTCGGGTCGTCCACAATCGTCTGCATTTCCACGAGCGCAGCGTCATAGTCACCGGCCTGCAGCTGACTTTCAGCCAGAGAAAGTCGTGCCTGGCCGGCAAACGGGCTGTCCGGGTATTTTTCCAGCAGTTGCCGGTACAAATCATCAGCCTTCTCGAAACGCTCTGCCGAGAGGTGCATTGTCGCCCACTCTTCAAACAGCTTGTCCGCATCCTCCATGTTCGGGAAGGTCCTGAGCAACCCCTCCCAGACTTTGTCCGCAGCCGCTGAATCACCGGATTTGTCCAGCATCCGAGCCGCCTGACGCCCTGCGTCAAACACATACATCAGTGGTTCCCGCTTCTCCTCGCCCCGGGCAGGCACAGGGAGGTCCTTCGACAGCTTTTGCCAGGCAGACAGCCACGCTGCAACCGTCCGTT
>CAZLOQ010000271.1:0-3367 GCA_964561125.1 uncultured Chitinophaga sp.
CTGCACAGGAAGCGGTCGCGGTGCCTGCGGACCATCCTGCGCGGGCAGAACGGGATCGCACAGCACCAGGGCGATAAGCAGGATCCGGAGCATCTGTGAGGTGTGAAGCACGGCGTTATCCGGGTGGACCAGAATCATTGGCGATTGGGAAGCAGGTCGGCTTCCGGGCTCAGAAACAAGCAAATTCCGCCGACCAGAATGTCGGTACGAGGAAGTTCCCTGAGAGGTTTCCGGCAAACTGCCCGCAAATGCCCACCAAGCTCCCTAATCGTCACAATCGGACCATTCGTTCACTGAAATCCACACCATTCACATGGATTGATTGAAGTTCAATCCTGCCACAACTTCGGGAAAATTGCCGGCGTGATGCCGTTCGGCAACACCGGCAGACGTTTTTCATGTGCCAATTCTGACACCGTTAACACATTGCATGTCAAGCAGCTTAACACCCATCGTTGGCCTGTGTTTGCCGGTTGCACCGATGACAGCAACCCGCACTGCTGCGTTTCCGCATCGTCCAGCGTCACAATCGTCATCAGCCGCAAAGCTTGTGTGGCTGAAAATCCACACAAAGTTGACCGTTCGCCGCATATCCGCTCACACACGCAGCTGGAACGGACTTTGCCAATCAGCCGCTGACCTGACCCGCCAGCCGAGTCGGAATCGGTGAGCATCTGCCCGACACTGACTCAGGGATTCAGGCACCTGTGAAGACGCGTGTGACATGACCAATCCGTGTGGCATCGTGCCCGAGGAATCGGGGAACTGCTGGCCGTGTGCTCAGATTCAGCTTGAAATTGCTCTAATTGTTTTTCTGGGGGGAAATCATGGTGATTCAGTTTTTCCGAGTTTTCAATCGTGCCAGTGCACTACGGCGAGCTGTCGCCGCGACTGCAATTCTGGGTGCGGCCTGCAGCGGCGGTCAAGTCAGCGCTCAGGATCCGCTGGACACCCCACTCAGTCTCAAACGTAACCTCGCTGTCGATGGTGACTTCAACGAAACCAGCTTTCCAACCGGCGCCTCACTGCTGGCCGCTCCCAAAAAGTTCGGCCCCTGGACTGTCGACCTCGGCAGCGTCGGTCTGCATGCCGACGAATTTGATACACCTGACGGATTGGGAAACGTCATTGATCTGAACGGCACTCGGTCTGGTTCTCTGTATCAGCCCATCAGCACCATCCCAGGTAAGAAGTACACGGTCAGCTTCCTTGTGTCCGGAAACTGGAACACCAACCCGGACAGGCCCCGCGCTCTCTCTTTGCGGTTCGGCAGTCAGAAAATTTCATGGAGTCTCAATCGCCCGGCAGGCTGGTCTAAAACCAACATGCAGTGGCAGGTCCGCTCCGCCGAATTCACAGCAACTTCAAAGACCTCCGGGCTGCGTTTCAGCTCAGATTCCCCCGGAATTCCGGATGGTGCCGTGATTTGTCGGGTTGATGTCCGTGCCACCGCTGAGTTTCCGGGACCATTGGATTCAATCCCGGTTCCACTGCCGGCAAATCTTGCTGACTACGTGCTGGATCAGGAAAAGGCTATCGCCCTCGGGAAAGCCCTTTTCTGGGATATGCAGGTCGGCAGCGATGGAAAAACGGCATGTGCGTCCTGTCACTGGCATGCCGGAGCTGATGTGCGGACACAGAATACCCTGAATCCAGGTGCTCCAGGGAGCGCTTTCGGACCCCAGTCGGCCGAAAGTCAGCAGCTCAGGGCTAAAGCAGTCAGCAAGTTCCGCGGAACAAACAAGGTCGTCACCTCACAGGACTATCCATTCCATCGTGTTAAAAACCCGCTGAAGCCGGCTGACTATCCAGGGGATCTCACTCCCGACAATCCCGTGATCTTTGACACTCAGGAAGGCACCGGCTCGCAGGGCGTCATCGCCAAAAACTTTCTCGGCATCGTTGAAGGCAGCCCGGTGGACGCCGGCGTGGTACGCATCGACCCCGTATTTCAGGTGCATGGAGCCAATGTTCGTCAGGTGACAGGTCGCAATGCACCCACAACCATCAACGCCGTCTTCTTCGATCGCTCATTCTGGGACGGACGTGCAAACCACTACTTCAATGGTGTCAACGAGTTCGGAGATCTCGATCCCAACGCCAAAGTGCTCCGAGCTACCGCCAGCGGTGAACTGGAACCCGTTCGAATTCTGCTGGACAACGCAGCACTCGCTTCCCAGGCCGTCGGACCCGTCAACAGCTCCGTCGAAATGAGCTGGCTCGCACGCTCCTTCCCGGAAGTCGGTCGCAAAATGTTCTCACTCCGGCCACTCGCTCTCCAGAAAATCGCCGCCAGCGACAGCGTCCTCGGCAACTACAGGCATTCATCAGGTCAGGGACTTGATGCCGCGAAAGCCAGCTACGCAGCACTTATTCGAGCCGCGTTCCGCCCGGAATGGTGGTCGTCGAAAAAGATTACCGCAGATGGCTACACACAGATGGAAGCAAACTTCTCGCTCTACTGGGGACTCGCACTCATGATGTACCAGTCCACCCTGGTCTCTGATGAGACACCCTTCGATCACTTCGCCCGTGGAAACGAAACAGCACTCAGCCCCCAGGCCAAAGAAGGCCTGAAAATCTTCCTCGGGGCCGGTAAATGCATCAACTGCCACGGCGGTCCCGAATTTGCCGGCGCCACGGTCAGCAAACTGCGTGGAGTCCTCGGAAATGGTGGCCTGATCGAATTCATGCCCATGGAAAAAGGCACTGCGTACTACGATGGAGGCTTTTACAACATCGGAGTACGACCCACGCACGAAGATATCGGCCTCGGTGCTCGACACCCCAAGTTCGGCCCACTGTCCTACAGCCGCCAGGAACAGGCCGGGCGAAATCCTGATCCAGCCAAATCGATCCGCCCGGATGCACGCGTCACCGTAGATGGCGCGTTCAAATCGCCCACACTGCGAAACATTGAACTCACCGGGCCCTACATGCACAATGGCGGAATGAAGTCACTCGAGGAAGTTGTTCAGTTCTATACTCGCGGTGCAGACTTCTTCCACGCCAACCTCCAGGACCTTGATCCGGATGTCAACGGAATCCCTGAACTCCAGGAAAATCCAGCTGGGGTCGCCGCCGTCGTTGAATTCATGCTGCACCTTACTGACCCGAGGGTGAAGTACCGGGCTGCCCCTTTTGACCATCCGGAAATCTTCCTCCCCAATGGGCACCAAATGCCTGTCGCGTCAACCGCCACAGACAAACTGCTGAGGCTCCCGGAGACCGGCGCTGAGGGCGGTGCACCGCTGAAATCCTTCGAGCACGCCCTCGAATACGGCCTGAAACTCGATGAAAAAGACACGGCACCCACTACACCGGGCAACGAAGAACCCGTCGACGAAGAACCCGTTGACGAAGAACC
>CAZLOQ010000271.1:3467-6742 GCA_964561125.1 uncultured Chitinophaga sp.
CCGTTGACGAAGAACCCGTTGACGAGGAACCTGTTGACGAGGAACCCGTTGACGAGGAACCCGTTGCAGAAGAGGGGGAAGATGACGAAGAGGCCGATGACAAAGAGCTTGCGTCTGACGATGCACCTGACGATAAAAGAAAGAACCGAAATCGCGGAAAGACTACTGAACAAGTGGGCAGCAGAAAGCTGATCCAGACTTCCCTGAGTAAGGACGAAGGCAATCTCCGGGATCCCGTTGGCAGCCGGAATCAACGGGCGGTCAAATCAAAGCCAGTCCCCAGTCGCGATGGTATGAAGGAGCAGGATCGGAGGGACTGAGCTGGGGCAGAACACACTGACCGAGCTCTTCGCCACTCTCACACACCCACTACTCAAACGAACAGGTCGTCGCCTTCCAGCGACGACCTGTTTTCGTTTTTGGGGCAGTTGATTTTCAGCCCCGCTCCCCTGACCACCATGTAAAGGCCACCACACACATCGACGACAGAATGTAAACCCTTCTTAGCAGGCAATCCGGGTGTCGCAGTTACGACTCCCTCGAATCAAAAACGCGACGAAGATCTTTCGAACCAGCAATACGCTGAAAAATGCGGTTTTTTCAAGGCTCCTGTCGGAAAATGGCGAGGCCATGTGTCATCCCGGAAGCCGTAACTGTTCACGTTTCGCGACTGGCATGCACTTTGCGATTCAGTAGTGAAACCGTTGCTATGCTGCGCGCCCACGCAGTTTAGCTGACCGGGACAATTGATTCTGATCGGAGATCAGGATCCGCCCGCAGGCAATGGTGCCCACGGTCGTTTTGTTGCCAAACCCTCGTCCCTTCACTGTCTCAGTGCCCCTCGGAGGCTCTATGCTTCGCAACTTGTTCAGCCTCGGTCGTCCCCTCCGGCGACTGGCCGAAATCAGCACAGCGCTCGCTCTCGGTCTGCTTATCTCGTCTTCGACTGCGATAGCACAGGATGATCCTGTTATCGCACCACTCGTCCTGAAGAATCTTGTACTGGATGGCGATTTCACCAGCGGTGGTGCAGCCACGAACAGTAACTTGATTGCCGCACCCGGAAAGTTTGGAGCCTGGACCGCTGACCTCGGCAACGTAGGGCTCCATGTCAACGAATTCGCAACGCCAGGCGGTATTGGTAACGTTGTTGACCTGAACGGAACCCGGTCGGGGTCGATTTTTCAGTCGATCGATACGCTCAGCAGCGGTCGGTATACCGTCTCCGTGCTGGTCTCGGGCAACTGGACCACCAATCCGAATTCGCCCCGCAGCGTCAGCCTGCGGTTCGGTGCTCAGAAGGTCTCCTGGACGGTGACTCGTCCAGCTGGCTGGTCCAAATCCAACCCACAGTGGCAGGTCTTCTCCGCAGACTTCCTCGGCACTGGCCTCAAGACCGCCCTGCGTTTGTCGTCAGAGAACGCCGGCATCCCCGACGGAGCACTGATCACCGCTGTCGAGATCCGTGGCCCGGTCGACATTCCCGGCCCCCTCAGCACGGTTCCCGTGCCCACCCCCCCGAACCTTGCGGATTTCGTCCAGGACAGAGAAAAGGCTGTTGCCCTCGGCAAAGCATTTTTCTGGGATATGCAGGTTGGTGGGGATGGTCGCACCGCTTGTGCATCCTGTCATTGGCACGCTGGTGCTGACGTCCGCACAGGGAACGTGCTGAATCCCGGAGCCCCCGGCAGTGCTTTCGGAGCTCAAAGGGCTGAAAGTGTCACACTTGGAGCCGACGCTGTGGCCCGCTTCCGCGGGCCGGCAAAAGGTCTCAAGCCAAGCGACTTCCCCTTCCACCGCGTCGCAAATCCACTGCTGCCCAGGAATACTGAAACGAATCCCGTTTTGTCTGATACATTGGAGATCGCGGGTTCCGAGGGCGTGGTATCGCAATTGTTCGCCGGAATCACCGAGGGCAGCGAGATCGATAAAGGAGAAAAGCGTTCCAACCCAATCTTCGAAGTCAGCGGGACCTCCATCCGTCAGACCACCGGTCGCAATTCGCCAACCCCGATTAACGCCGTCTTCCTCGATCGCTCGTTCTGGGACGGTCGCGCCAGCCGGTACTTTAACGGGGTCAACGAGTTTGGCGACCTCGATCCGGACGCTCGTGTACTTCGCGCGGCTCCCAATGGCACACTCCAGCCTGTACGGATCCTGCTCGATAACGCCACCCTGGCATCGCAGGCGGTCGGCCCAGTGAACAGCCACGTCGAAATGAGCTGGCTTGGCCGTCCCTTCCGGGATGTCGGACGCAAAGTGCTCTCCCTGCGCCCACTGGCACTCCAGCACGTCGCAGCGGACGACAGCGTCCTCGCTGCCTACCGCGATCACTCCGGCAAGGGACTGGACGCTGCCACAGCCGGCTACGCCAGTCTGATCCGTGCCGCATTTCACCCCGAATGGTGGTCCGGCACCCAAATCACGCCGGATGGCTACACCCAGATGGAAGCGAACTTCTCGCTCTTCTGGGGACTCTCAGTGATGCTCTACGAAGCCACTCTGATCTCCGATCAGACGCCCTTCGATGCGTTTGCTCAGGGTGACGAAGAGGCTCTCAGTCCCGAGGCTCGGGTTGGTCTTTCCATCTTCATGAACGAAGGGCGATGCATCGATTGCCATGCCGGTTCCGAGTTCGCCGGAGCCACCGTCAGCCACCTCCGGCCCATCAACCCGGGCCGCGAAGGATCCGCAATCGAGTTCATGCCAAGCCCCAAAGGTCCGTCGTTCTATGAGAAAGGTTTCTACAACATCGGTGTCCGCCAGACCTTTGAAGACCTCGGCGTAGGTGCTGCTCATCCCAAATTCGGTCCGCTCTCCTACACTCGTCAGGAACAGAGCGGACGAAACCGGGACAGCAAGTTCAATATCACGCCGCAGGCTCGCGTCACAGTCGATGGTGCTTTCAAATCGCCCTCACTTAGAAACATCGAACTGACCGGCCCGTACATGCACAATGGCGGAATGAAATCCCTCGAAGAAGTCATGGAATTCTACGCTCGCGGTGCAGACTTCTTCCACGAGAATATTCAGGACATGTCGCCAGGCGTGCACGGCATTCCATCCCTCCAGAATAACCCGGAAGGCATCGCCGCTGTCGTCGAATTCATGAAACACCTGACCGACGAACGTGTGCGCATTCAGGCGGCTCCATTCGATCACCCCGAACTGCTCCTGCCCGACGGGCCCTCCGCAATCACTCCGCTCGCAGCACTTGATCGCATGATCGTCTTCCCCGCAACCGGTCGAAACGGCGGAACACCGATCGCAGACTT
>CAZLOQ010000272.1:0-6711 GCA_964561125.1 uncultured Chitinophaga sp.
TGCAGCACCAAGGTGCCATGACGACGGAGTTGCTGACGCAACCTGGCGCTGTCCAGTTAGTCGCCACTCACTGCGGCGGAATCAGTCTGATGGCACGCAGGTCCAGTAATGCCGTTTGCGGCTGGTCCGGGGAGGTCACCGTCAGCTGCACACGGCCACGATGCAGGTCGATCGTACCGGCTCGGTAGGTCTGATATTCGTCCCAGGTTCCCGTGCCGGGCACACGGGCGGTGAGCAGTCTGGTGCCGGTCGAGAAGCGAATCAAACCACCTGCTGTGCTGTTGTCACAGGCAAAGTCCAGTTCCACAATCCAGTCACCGCCGCGAGGAACTTCCAGGGTCCAGCGGGCATGATCAGCAGTGCTGGACCAGTACCCAAGATTGCCGTATTTCTCTTCGAAAACCAGCGTCGGCCCGTGGATTTCCGCCGCGGATGCGGGCAGGACAATGATTCCGTCGGCGTCCGGCTGAATCACAGCCGGCTGATTGCCCGCGAACTGCTTCCAGCTGCTCCCGCTGGACTGGACAAAGGCGATCACGTCCGCCAGATCCTGCGGCGCGAGGTCCTTCTCCAGACCTTCGGGCATCAGCGAACGGCCCGATGACAACAGCTCGTCCACTTCAGACCGCACCACGGTCTGTTCCCGGCCGTCACTGCCTGCCAGCGTCAGACTGGCTCCGGTTTCTGCCCTGAGCATTCCTGTGAACTGCAGACCCTCCGTTGTCACCAGCGTATAACTTACAAACTTTGCTTCCACTGCGCGGTTGGGATCGAGGATGGCCGTGAGCAGTGCGTTGCTGGAGCGGTCTCGCAGGGCGGCCAGGTCAGCTCCAAGATCCCGCCCGATTTCCTGCAGCCGATGACAGCTGCTGCAGCGTTTTTCAAACACCGCGCGCCCGGCCTGGACGTCGCCGGTGAGTCCTTCCAGTTTATCACGGTATTCAGTCACCACCGCCTCACGACTGCTCACCCCAGTCTGCTGCAGCACCGCACGTGCACGTGCGGCCAGCTGCGGATTGCGGTGGAATATCAGCCGATCGCGGCGAGTGGCATCGAGATCCGTCGCTGTCGCTGCACCCGCTTCCAGAGCCGTGATCAGCTGCGCTGTCCCGTCTTCCCGCTGCAGTAGCCCGTCGAGCAGTTCAGACTGGGCGGCCGGAGCGAGGGCCCGCAGCCGACCGAGCACTTCGGTAACACCCGCTGCCTCGCCGGACTGCAGCAGCAGTCGAATGGCAGCCTGCTGCACAAGCGGGGATACCGAGGGTCGCAGAAAGTCGTGTATTGGTTGTTCAGCCGAAAACCGGCTCCCTGCCGCACCGGCAAAGGCCAGCGCTGCAGCGCGCTGGTCATCCGCCAGCTCGGCATTGGACGCCACAGCCCATGCAGTCCTGACGGCCTGCGTCAGCGCCGTTGTGAAAGCTGCGCCACCGGATCCGACAAGCTGTTTGCCGGAATTGCCACTGGTGACTTTGGCGAGCACCGCAGCGGTCTGCTGCCAGCTGTCTGCGGCTGAGCCTGCGTCCAGTGTCTGCAGGAGAGCAGTGAGCGGAGCGGCGAGTTCTGCGGCCACCCCCATCGCACCTGCCTGGCTCATCAGCTGACTCACCACTGCCCCCTGTCCCGCCGCACCCGGACTCTGCAGGACCAGCTGCAGCACGCTGCTGATGTTTTGCGGATGCAGCGAGGTGAAAGCGGCGTTGCGGAGGGAGTCATGGGAGGAGTGCTGCAGGAGCAGGCGCGCGAGTACTGGTGCGGCGGCGGCAGTTCGCACTTCGCCGCAACTGAGCAGGACCTGGCGCTGCACGAGCACTGCGGGATCGGAGGCAGCGTGTTCGAGCAGTTTGAGGGCGGCAGGTGACGGCGGATCACTGGCCAGGAGCGGTTCCAGGAGTTCCACTGCCATGCGGCGAACTTCGGCATCGCCGGAGGCCAGTGCGGTTTCAAGCTGCTGCAGACGAGCGGCGGCAGCGTCGTCGGGGAGCAGCTGGCAGAAGGCAGCAAGGGCCTGCACCGCCGGAGCTCCGTCTGTGGCCACGATATTGCTGAGCGCCTCCAGCACCGGCGTGGCGGCCGCGGCAGTGATTTCGCTGCGGCGGTGAAGGAGCAGCCGGTGGGCCAGATCGCGCCACCAGCCGTTGGGACTGGCCACGCGCTCGGCAAGATCAGCCAGCGGAAGCTCGTTCCATTTCGCGGGAAATGGTTTGCGAAACGCTGATTTGTCCGGCACGGTGTCGCTCCCGCAGCATTCGGTGGCAGGCAGAATCCGATAGATCCGACCACGATCATTGCCGGCCGACAGATTCATCTTCCGCTGATATTCGGCGGGAATCCATTCGGGATGTTCAATCACCGCACGGTACATGTCGGCGACCCAGATCGCTCCGTCAGGACCTGTGCGGAGCATGGTGGGGCGGAACCAGTTGTCGGTGGATGCAAGGAATTCGCGGTCCTGTTCGTCGGCCGCGCGGCGGCCGGAAAGCGTGTGGCCGTCGCCCTGCTCTGCAGGCTGCAGCACCAGACGTGACACAAGGTTGTGTACGGGTTCTGAAGTGAAGGCATTGCCCGCGAAGTCGCTCCCCAGCAGCACATCGCGGTAAATCATCGTCCCGCAGGCGGATGTGAAGCGGTTGGCAAAGGCGAAGTCGTTGAATCGCGCCAGTGTGCGGCTGGCAGGAAACACTGGAGCGGCCCCGGGCGTTTCCGCGATCTGCTGCACGCCACCTGGAATGCCGGCGTGCGGATTGCGTCGCAGGTAACGGTCTTCCAGAGTGAACTGCCAGATGGGATTGGAGTTATTGTTGCCGAACCAGCGCCCGAAGTCATCTCGTTCACGGGCGAACTGGGTGGTACCGGAGACAGCGTCTGCGCTGTTGGTGTCGGGATGAATTCGCAGATCGCGCCCACGCAGAATCACGGGCTGTCCCGGAGGTGTGATGCGTTCAGCGGCTCCCGGCAGTTCTCCGGTGCCCGCCGCAAGACCACCGCTGTCACCGTTGGCCAGATACAGCCAGCCATCAAGTCCCCAGCGGAGTCCGTTGACGCGATGCTGCTGGTTGCCCTCGATAAAACCGGCGTAGAGCGGCTGTCGGTGGTCGCAGGCTCCGTCACCATCCGTATCTTCCGCATAGAAAACCTGTGGAGCCATTGAAATGAGCACACCATTTCGCCAGCACTGAATACCGGAGGGAAAGGCGAGTTCATCAAGGAAGGTCACGGCTTCGTCATAGACCCAGTCACCATCGCGGTCAGTGAGCACACGAATGCGGCCGCGGGGGCGATCGAGCGGATAGTCGCCCATTTCGACGACCCACAACCGTCCGCGTTCATCCCAGTCGAATGCCACAGGGTCGCGAATCAGCGGTTCTGCGGCAGCCAGCACAGCCTGCATGCCGGGTCGCGTCTGCAGACTGGCCACGGCGTCGCGGGGATTGAGCGGTGCCGGGAAGTCCTGCTGCAGGCTGGCGGAGTAGTATTCGTGGGGCAGCAGTTTCTGAACGGTGTCGCAGATGAGGTCTTCAGTTTCGGGGGCCAGACGGGAAGGGCGACGATAATACAGCATGGACGAATCCACTTCATAGCCACCTTCGCGCAGCAGCCGGGCGGAAGCAATGTAACAGGGAACGTCGTTGCTCCAGGCGTTGATCCAGAGTCGGCTGCCGTCGAACATATCATGCATCCGCAGAGCATAGTCAACGACGACTTCGCCCCCGAGGAACACCATTGCCAGATCATCGCCGAAGCACCAGGTCTGCACCGGGTAGTCGGGAATTGTGGTGGGCACGGGAATGTTCTGTTTAAGCTGTTCAAGGAACCAGCGGGCTCGAGAACCGGCCACACCCGGCTGTTCGGCCTGCAGCAGCAGTTCAGCTTCGCCGGGAACCCCGGCGAGGGGCAGGTCAATTCGAGCCATGCGGGCGGTGATTCGGGGGGAGATGCGACGCAGGGACGGGAGCAGTCGCTGCACTTCGTCGGCCAGCGTCCGGCCATGTTGTCGGGCCATGTCATGAGTACCGCGGGGAGACGGATTGGCATCGGCGCCGCAGCCAATGGCAATCAGGGCTACGGCGCCTGGGTGCTCGGCTTCGAGGAAATCAGCGGCGAAGCCGGCCCAGTCGCCACTGATCTGATTGAAGTCCCCGGTTTCGGTGGTGCAGTGGCAGGCGTAGTTAGCGAGCAGGGCGATGAGTTTTCCATCGCGGTCATGGGCGGCGAGAAGCGGCACGCGTTTGTCCACCGGGCCATCCGGCGTTTCGCCGAAACCGGACCAGCGGCCCTCCGTGAGCACTCGACGATTCATCGCGAAGCCGGCTTCTCCGAAGCCGAGGCTGATGGCAGCATCCCGCTGACTGCTGCAGGCCTGCAGGGCGACCTGCACGAGCTTTTCTGTGAGTTCGCTTTCGTAACGCGCCAGACGGGCCGCGTGATCTTCGGGAACGGTGGCGAAGATATTCGGAGCAAAGCCGCGGATCCAGGGAGCGGAGTGTGAATGGGTGGCGCTGACGGCAAAACGTTCCCGCGGCAGCCGGGCTCCGAGCCGCTGTTCGAGCTGCCGGTGGACCGCTTCCGTCATCTCTGCGGGGATGCCGCAGTTATCAACAGTCACCAGCACTGCCTGGAGGTCGTCTTTCGGACCGATGGCCAGTGCGCGGGCATGAATGCGAACGGCGGCCGTTTCTGCTTCCTGCTGGCGGTTGCCGTAACCGGTGAGCCGCACCGGGTAATCAGGAGTGATGTCGACCACGGCGGCTCCGACAGGAATCAGCGGCAGGCTGGCCCGAGCTTTCCGGCGGGTGGCCTGAGTGAGCACTGCATTGAAGCTCTCGCGCTGGAGCAGGTCGGGGCGACCCGAGGTGTGTTCGTTCTGCCAGCAGAAGTGACCGTCGTGAATGAAGAAACCATTCGACGTGCCATCCTCACGTCGCGCTGCCGGGTAGCCAAACGCAGCCGGATCGGCAGCAACTTCGGTGAGCAGCGCAGCGTCTGCGTCGGGGAGCCCGGCAAACGGCGAAGGACTGTTCTGGCGGGCCGCCTGCACCTGCTGCAGAAACGCCGGCGGCTGTTCACGCAGCGTCCTGCCGCCGCAATAAGCCGTGTTGAGCCGATCAGCTGTTTCGCGGAAATTCAGAAACTTCACCTTCGGACCGTGAACCGTTACCGCGTGGTCGATCAGCTCAACGATCTGTTCCGCCTGAATCCAGCCGTGCGGATGAAACACCAGACTGAAACAGCCGCGTTTGGCCACGGTCAGATCAATGGCCGCCTTCCAGTCGTCTACGGTAAGCGGATTGTTTTTGCCATGCAGGTGCTGAGCGGACCAGTCGCTTGGAGCCAGGCAGGGGATCTGCCAGCAAACGCCGTTGATCACCCATGGGTAAGGGTAGTTCTCGACGTAGTTCACAAAGTGGTCGTGCACGTTTCCGCCGAAACGGTTGCCTTTGGGCAGGTATTTCAGGAACCGTTCGTGGCCGTTGGCATCCAGCAGCCGTTCACGGGGAAGTTCCGGGTCGCGACCCGTGAAGAACATGAAAACCGAAGAATCAATCTGCAGGTAACGACCTTCGGTCGTGGTGCGGCTGAAGATGCCGTCGTAGAAGCTGGGGCTGACCGTGTTGAGCGAATCGCAGCAGGGAGTGCGAAAGGCGACTGGCAGATTGCCCGGAATGGCTGCCATGCGATCGACACAGCGTTCATAGGTGGACCGGGCTTTGGCAAAGTCGCCGCCCTGAAGCAGCGGGCAGGGATGGTCGGTGGAGTGGCATTCGATGGACAGACCTTCTTCGAGCCAGCTTTGCAGCTGCGGGTCATCGGGCTTCACATCGTTGGTCATGATGCTCACCGGGGCACGCCCGTCGATTTGTTTAAGCCGATTCAGAATGGGACGCAGGGCTGCTTCGTACTTCGCCGGATCCCGCATGTCGTCAATCGCCAGCACAATCACCGCTTCGACGCCGGGTTCGGCCACCCAGTCGGGCGTGAGCAGTCGCGGGAAGCCGGCCGTGGGATACCACGGATTGGCCGGATCAACCGGGAGCGGTTCTGCCGCTGAGGACGGCGGAGATGGCTGACCGGCCATGGCTATCATGGGAGTGCAACTGGCAAGCAGACACAGAAGCAAACGCAGCACGGCAGGTCTCCGATGCAGGGTGATGGAAAGGTTGGCTGACCGCTTAGTTTACCGGGTTCGCTGGCACATGCCAGAACAGGGGGATGAAAAGTCGAGGCCAGACGGTATGCAGATGTCGCCCGACAACAGACATACAGCCCGGCAAGTAGTCCGGCCGGGGCGCGGAAAGCCTGCAGGCAAAGCACGGTGACGCCCCGCACAGCCGCTCAGGTGCATGGCACCCACTGGGCACCTGCCGGGTCGCACTTGTCGGGCAGAATCGCGTTGCGACCGTCGGGGATCCCGACTGCATCACTCGTCGCAAAACCAATCCCAGAGATAGTTTGTGCTTCAAGGTGCCATGCACCTTTTGCTTTTTTGCGGGGCGGGTTGATTTGGGGAGGCCCGAGCTTTCTGGGGTGAACCCCGCGGGGTTTGAACGCACCCTGGCACGATTGGGTTGCGCTGGCTCGATGTGGGTGTTGGAGGGGCGTTGCCGGGGCCGTAGCTGAGAACTGCCCCTACAGGGCGTGCGTCTTCGTTAGGGGGGCTAACCCGGGGTTGCACCCCGGGCTGGTGGAGCTGGCCTTACAGGCCGAAATCGCAGG
>CAZLOQ010000273.1:0-417 GCA_964561125.1 uncultured Chitinophaga sp.
CGGAGGCATGCAGGGACAGTCCCTCAGGAACGATTGCAGCGGCCGAAGCGGTTCAGACGAAAGCGACGACGACAGCAGTTGCACCGGTCGCACCAATTCTGCCGACCCACCGTTCGCCCCGAAGGCCTGCGGGGACTGTCCCTCAGGAACGATTGTAGCGGTGGAAGCGGTGCAAACGAGAGCGACGACGCCGGCGGTTGCACTGGTCGCACCAATCCTGCCGACCCACCGTTTGGCTGCCGGAGTGTCTGTTGCTCGACGCGACGGTTCACCGGGAGCAGATCGCGTTGGTGCATCAGGGATGGAACGGGCATGCTGGACTCCCACTTGCTGTGAATCCCCCCCCCCCCCGTTCTTTGGGGGTGGGGGACGAAGGGGTTTTTCCAAGGACCCCAAGGGAGGGGCAAAAACCGGGCC
>CAZLOQ010000273.1:427-6695 GCA_964561125.1 uncultured Chitinophaga sp.
GTGGGTTCAGGAGGGGAGGGGGGGGCTGGGTGCCCCCCTGCTTTGGGTCCCCCCCCCCCCCGAATTCTTCGGGGGTGTGGAACGAAGGGATTTTTCCATGACGCCGAAGCGAGAGGCAAAACCCGGTCTAAGGAGTGGCTGGTCAGGAAAAAAACGACACAAAACGAACCGAATCAGGACAAAAAAGTCTATGACAGATCTACAGATATGGTCAACAAGCTGGCATTGAGAGTCCTTTGCGAAGTCATTGAAAAAAGCACTACCCGGACTCATTTGTTGAAAAAGACGGACCATTTGCAAAGTGAAGCTTACACCCGCTGCTAACAGAATGTGCAGCCTGCCGAACGCACGCGGGTGACAGTCCGGCTGACAGGACGGTTGATCAACTCTCAGTGGCGGTATCAGCGCCTGCTGATGCTGGGCGAAGGTCAGCACATCAATTGCCCTGTCAACCGGATGAAAATTTCTTTCACGGAGGTGTTGCTCCGGGCCACCGAAGGGCTCCCCGAACGTCAGTCAGACGCGGCAGGTTCGGCTTTCCTGGTTTCGGTGATTTCGTTAGAATTCCGGGAAGTTTTATCGGGATTGCAGTTGGGAGGGAGCGGTGTTGTGGAGCAGCCACTTTCGTGTGGGTTTTTGATTTTGCGGGGAAACCCGGCTGATTCCTTCCTGCTGATGCGTCATTCGCGTCGCTGGGATCTGCCGAAGGGGCATCTGGATCCCGGGGAGACTGAAATGCAGTGTGCATTGCGGGAATTGCATGAAGAAACCGGTATCTCAGCAGAAGCCGTCGAGGTGGATCCGGATTTCCAGTACGAAAACCGCTACATGGTCAATCAACGTCGCTATGGCGGTCGGGGTTTGATCGAAAAGCGAATCCTCATTTTTCTCGGCTGGCTCACGCAGCCGGTGCAGATTCAGGTGACAGAGCACGACGACTATCGGTGGTTTCCCTGGAATCCCCCGCACCAGATTCAGGAGTGGACGATTGATCCGCTCCTGCACGCTGTTGAACGGCATTTGCGATTGAGGGGCAAGTTGCCGAATTCGCGATAAGGCAACAATTTCTTCGATCCTGGAGAGCATCATGGCTGACGTCCGTACCCTGACCCTGACCTGTCTGCGACTGCTGGTGGTCCTGTATCTGCCGGGCTGGTTGACCGCATCGTCCGCACAGACGGTCGGCCCTGAAACCCTGTATCGGGACCTCGCTTACCGGTCTGAGTCAGCGGCGGGTGAGGCGGGGTATGAGCGTTGTCGGCTGGATCTGGTCTGTCCGCAGGACAAGCCCGGGTTTGCCACAGTGGTTTGGTTTCACGGGGGTGGCCTGAGCAGCGGGAATCGGGAGCTGCCAAAGGGTTTGCGAGGGAAAGGCGTGGCAATTGCCGGCGCGGGGTATCGGCTGTACCCCGATGTCAAATCCCCAGTGTATATCGAGGATGCTGCAGCAGCCGTTGCGTGGGTATTGAAGAACATCGAGCAGTACGGGGGGGATCCTGGACGGGTGGTGGTGGCCGGGCATTCGGCAGGAGGATATCTGACGCTGATGGTGGGACTGGATCCGCGCTGGCTTCAGCCGCACGGCCTGTCGCCGGATCGACTGGCCGGGCTGGGTCCGTTGAGCGGGCAGGCGATCACCCATTTCACGATCCGCGAAGAGCGTCAAATCGCTGCAAAGCAGCCCATCATTGACGATCTGGCGCCGCTGTTTCACGTGCGCAGAACGGCGCCGCCCCTGCTGCTGGTGACTGGAGATCGCCAGCTGGAACTGCTGGGGCGATACGAAGAAAATGCCTATCTTCAGCGGATGCTGCAGGAAGTGGAACACGCTGATGTGGAGCTGTTTGAGCTGCAGGGATACAACCACGGGGAGATGGCCGAGCCCGCGTTTCCATTGCTGCTGAAATTTGTGAATCGAGTGACTGCGGCGAAGTGACCCCCGGCCGAACTCGACCGGCAGCTCAACCGAAAAGTCCCGGAAGTCCTCGGCTTTTCCGCATCTGCACTTGTCTCTTCGCCGACCAAAGCACAACATGGGAGCAGTTCTGTCCCCCGACTCACCCGCTTTGCCCCTGCTATGCCAACGCCGCACACTTCTCCTACGGTTGCCTCCGGCACGCTGCTGATCCGGTTGTTCGCAACTGCCATGGCACTGCTCGTGGTTTGCGGCTCTTCCGTGGTCGCTCAGGACGCAGCGGCGGACCGTTTCACGGACGCCGAATTCGAAACGCAGATTCGCCCGCTGCTGGCCACACACTGCCTGACGTGCCATGGTGCGCGGCGTCAGGAAGGCGGGCTGCGTCTGGACACCCACGAATCACTGCTGCGCGGCGGTGACACGGGCCCGGCCATCGTTCCCTCCAGCTCCGCTCAAAGCCTGCTCATGCAGGCCGTGCGTCGCGAGGGGCTTGAAATGCCCCCGGACAAAAGCCTCAGCGACCAGCAGATCCGGCTCCTGCAACGCTGGATCGACGCCGGCGCCAACTGGCCCCAACACGCTCAGCCACTCCGTGAAGTCGCCCGCGAAATTACTCCTGCAGATCGCCAGTGGTGGGCGTTTCAGACGCTTCGCCGCCCTGACGTGCCGGACACTGGTAATCAGACCTGGCCGCGAACGCCGATTGACCGCTTCGTCCTGCAAACCCTGCAATCCCACCAGCTCACTCCAGCCCCCCGAGCCGAAAATCACGTGCTTGTTCGGCGACTGTATCTCAACCTGACCGGTCTTCCTCCGGCTCCTGACGACATCAGCCGTTTTGCCGGTCAGGCAGCCGCTGTCGGTTTCGACGCCGCCTGGCTGCAGCTCATCGATCAGCTCCTGCAAAGCCCCGCTTACGGCGAACACTGGGCCAGGTTCTGGCTGGATCTGGTGCGTTACGCTGAATCCGATGGCTGGAACCAGGACGCTCACCGTCCCCACATCTGGCGTTACCGTGACTCCGTGATCAACGCCTTCAACAGCGATCGTGCGTGGCCGGATTTCGTCCGCGAACAGCTCGCCGGGGACGAAATCCCCAACGCCACCCCGGAACAGCTCGCCGCCGCCGGCTTTCTCAGACTGGGCGTCTACGAGTACAACCAGCGAGACGCCCGCGGTCAGTGGAACGACATCATGAACGAAATGACGGACGTCGCTGCCGATGCCTTCCTGGGCATCAGCCTGGCCTGCGCCCGCTGCCACGATCACAAATTCGATCCGCTCCTGCAAACCGACTACTACCGCTTCAGAGCTTTCTTCGAACCGGTGGTCTGGCGGGATGACCTGACATTCTCAACCGCTGAACAGCGGCAGTTACACGCCGACCAGCAGCGGGAATGGGACGCCGCCACCGCCCCCGTCAGAGCGCAGATTGATGCCCTCATCCGTCCCCTGCACGACCGCAAATGGAAATCCACCGTCGACAAGTTCCCGCTGGAGATTCAGGCGTGCTTCCATAAACCCGTCTCCGAACGGAATTCCTGGGAACACCAGATGGCTTATCTGGTGTCCCGTCAGTTTCAGGAAGAAGGCGGCGGACCACTCAGCGGCATGAAAAAGGAAGACAAAGAGAGACTCGATGCCCTGCAGAAACAGCTCGCAGCCTTCGATCATCTCCGTCCCCCGCCACTCCAGCCGGTCATGACGGTCACCGATTTTCCCGGCCAGACCGCTCCCACCTGCATCCCGGACCACCCGGATAACCCCGCTGTCGCCCCCGGCTTTCCAGTGGTTCTGCAGGTTGCCGACGCCCCGTCAGAGGCCACCATTCGGCCGCTCCCCGCATCCTCCGGGCGGCGCACGGAACTCGCGCGCTGGATCAGCGACCCCGGAAATCCACTCACAAACCGCGTGATCGTCAATCGCATCTGGCAACAGCATTTCGGGCAGGGTCTGGCGGCCACCACCAGCGACTTCGGCACGCTCGGCCAGCCCCCCACGCATCCGGAACTGCTCGACTGGCTCACCACCGAATTCATCAGCAGTGGTGCTCACTTCAAACATCTGCACCGTCTGATCCTGAACTCGGCTGTGTGGCAGCAATCGGCTGTTCATCCCGACGAAGAACGTCAGCAGCAAAGCGATCCCTCCGATCTGCTGCTCTGGAGAAGCCGGGTGCGTCGTCTTTCCGCCGAACAGATCCGTGACGCCGTGCTCAGTTGCAGCGGTGAACTGCAGGCAACACCTGGCGGCCCCAGTGTTCCTGCGGATCAACCCCGCCGCGCTGTGTATCTCCGCTTCACTCGCAATACCCCGGACGCATTTCTGGGGGCCTTCGACATGGCCAACGGCCTGCAGAGCGTTCCCGAACGGGATGCCACGACCACTCCACTGCAGTCGCTCCTGCTGATCAACGGCCCCTGGCCACTCGAACGCGCCGCACGTTTCGCTGCCCGGATTGAAAAGCAGTATTCAACGCTTCCTGAACAGGCCAGTGCCGCAATCGAACTCGCCTGGGGCCGCAAACCCACCTCTGCTGAACTCCAGGCTGCCACAGAATTCCTCAGTAACGCGTCGCCGCAATCGACCGCTTCTGAAGCCTCCGCCGACGCCGACGCAGTATCGACAGCCCCCGCCACTCCGGGCGAACAGCCCTCCGGCCCCCCCCATCGATCACTCCAGGACTTCTGTCACGTGCTGCTGAATTCCAGCGAGTTTCTCTACGTGGAGTAACACCAGTGCTGACTGCTCTGCACAACCGTCGTCACATTCTGCAGTCTTCCGGGCTGGGCTTCGGTGCTCTGGCGCTCAATCTGCTGGATCACCAGGCCCGCGCGGCCGACCTCCCGAACGGCAGTCCCATCGCCCATCATCGCCCCCGTGCGAAGAGCGTCATCTGGTGCTTCCTTGAAGGCGGCCCCAGCCACCTTGATCTGCTCGACCCCAAACCGCTGCTCAACCAGCTGGCTGGCCAGCCACTCCCGTCCAGCTTCCGCGAACCCATCACCGCGATGGGCGAAAAGGGCGCCCCGCTGCTTGCTGCCCCCCGCAAGTGGAAACAGCATGGCCAGAGTGGCTTGTGGGCCTCCGAATGGATCCCTCACATCGCCGGCTGTCTGGATGACATCGCCGTTATCCGCTCCTGCTGGACCAACGGCATCAATCACGCGGGCGGCGTGTGCCAGATGAATACCTGCATTAACTTTGCCGGCCGCCCATCGCTCGGTGCCTGGGTCAACTATGGTCTTGGCACTGCCAACAGCGACCTGCCCTCCTTTGTGGTACTCTGCGACAGCAGCGGGCGCCCGGTGAACGGCACCCGCAACTGGGGGAGTGGGTTTATGTCAGCCAGCTATCAGGGCGTTCAGCTCAGCAGCAGCACAGAAGAGCCTGTCGCCAACCTGCGAACACCAGCCACCGTCACCGCGGACCAGCAGCACCGAAAACTGCAGCTGCTCCACCAATTCAACGCGAACTACGCCGCCGCCAGACCACAACAGTCAGAACTGGATGCACGCCTTCAAAGCTACGAACTGGCGTTTCGCATGCAGGCCGAAGCGCCGATCGCGATGGACCTCGAGTCTGAAACTGCCGCCACCCGTGAACTCTACGGCATGGATCAGAAGGAAACCGAAACCTTCGGCCGCAACTGCCTGCTTGCCCGGAGGCTCGTGGAACGCGGCGTACGATTTATCCAGCTGTATCACGGCACCGGCAGCAAATGGGACTCCCATTCCGCCATCGAAGCCAACCACTCTCGACTCTGCCGGAGCATGGACAAACCCGTTGCCGGACTCATCCGCGATCTGAAACAGCGCGGACTGCTCGATGAAACGCTCGTAATCTGGGGCGGTGAATTCGGTCGCACTCCGATGAGCGAGAAAGGGAATGGCCGCGATCACAACCCAACCGGCTTTTCTGTCTTTATGGCCGGCGGAGGTGTGCAGGGGGGGCAAACGATTGGCGCAACAGATGATCTGGGACTGTATGCCGTGGACGACAAAATGCACGTCCGTGACATCCACGCGTCCATTCTGGGACTGCTCGGACTTGATAACCTTGAACTCACCTGGGATCATCGTGGCCGCCCGGAACGCCCCACAATCAATGAAGGGGCCTTTAATCTGAAACTCATCGGCGGCTGATCTCCGGTAGCTGATCTCCGGTGGCTGCAGGAGCCTTCAGGTGCCACGCGGAACCTGCCGTGCACCCTTAGCTGGACAGCGCCATGTTGGGTCAGCTGCTCCAGCTTCAATCGCCCCTGTAGCTGTCACTTGATCCTTCAAATCCGTGTCATCCGTGTCATCCGTGGTTCAAAACACGCTCGCATTTTGACCACAGATAGCACGG
>CAZLOQ010000274.1:0-6689 GCA_964561125.1 uncultured Chitinophaga sp.
CGACGCTGTGGCTGTGACCTTATCCTTGAAATCCGTGTCATCCGTGGTCAAAAACACGATCGCATTTTGACCACAGAAACGGATGAATCGCAGATGTGACAAAAAAGGTTGTTCGATACCAGAACGAATCCACGTTTTCGACGTGCTGCACCATCGGGAACGGACTCACGGTGCTTCCAACCTGGCGCTGTCCGCCTGATCGTCGAGCACTGACTCAGCGTCAGCCGCGCCCGCGATGCAGCGACAGGAAATCCGCGCGAAGTACCTGCTTCGCCACAGCGCAGCAAAAGGCAGTCTCGAAAGGAGCATTCCCTCCGACACTGCCTGGACAGCATATCAGCCTCAGGCTCATGAACGCCTGCAGACTCAGATCACTCCGCCGTGCACGCGGTAGGGCGTCGCGAGGTCCGGCAGTTCCAGGCCCCAGATGCGTTCCCAGATCTCCGGAATGTGTCGCAGGCTTTCTGCCTGATAAATCAACTGTCGGGCACGAACATCCGGATTGGGACTCCAGATCGGAGTAAAGCAACCGGTTGTGACTGCGGCGCTTGCCAGCAGGAGCCCCACCATCAGTCGATTTCGCATCTTCATCGCAGCATCCTTCCGTGGACACATCCACAGCCGCACTCACAGTAACGGCTGCCACCCGATTGGCCCTTCGCAGGGAAATCAGAATCCAGTGCGCTGCGACAGTCGACTATTTCGACACGTGCGGAACGGCCTTCCAGCCATTGCTGCCACCGTCGTCCAGATCCCTCACTCGGGCTTCCATTTCCTTGCCCGGCTTGAAGGTCACCGTGAACTTTTCCGGCACTTGAACCGACCCACCCGTTCGTGGATTGCGTGCCCGACGAGCTTTTCGACGCCGAACCTCGAAAACTCCGAAGTTCCGCAGCTCAATCCGCCGCTCCTCCACCAACGTTTCGATGATCGCGTCAAACGTTTTCTGCACAATGTCACGCGTGGTGAGTTGTGTCAGGCCCAGCTTTTCGGAAATCGTTTTAACGATCTCTTTCTTGGTCACGCTTGTTGCTCCGGAACAGACGTTGAAACTTCTTTTCCAATTCTGAGGAATCGGCGGAAGCTTATGCAGTGTCTGGACTTACTGTCAAGTCGCCGGAATTCTCCCGACGCACTTGATTCTGACTTCTCTGCGAATTGCCAAAGATCCCGAAACACGCCCGCAGGCGTTTCCGTTCACTGTTCATCGGCATGCAGACGGCCTGCTTTTAAGGAAATCCGGTAAAATCGTCAGAAATCAACCACGAATCAAAAACTGCCAGCCTTACCCGGATTCCATTTCGATTTTTCTGGATTTCTGCGTTTCACCTGTTCTCAGCTGGTGTTTTCCATTCCTGCAGGTCGCGCCAGCCCTCCGGCAAATTCTCCCGCGGAATCCGGTAATAAAACCAGTGCTCCGCTGGCCTGCCCTCCCGGAAATCTCCTCCCTCCAGCCGCATCAGCGGTGAAGACTCCAGTCGGCCTTCCACCCAGACTTCCATTTCTCCCGGGGGCACCCGCGAGGAGATTTCTGAATATTCTGCGTTCACCCCACCATAGTCAGCTATCCATTCAGAGCCCGGATTCAACTCCAGCTCGACCGGGGCAACGGAAGAGTCAGCTTCGGCAGCCAGCTCGGGAAGATCCACCATTCTGCGAAACAGCATCCATTCCGCCTCTGGCGTCGCGGGCCGTCTCCAGAGGATCATCCCCAGTCGACATTCCCTCAGCCTGAAGGGGAGTGAGTTTCGCAGGCGAAGGCGAAAAGCACCGTCCGGAAAAGAAGCCGCCTGATGCCACTTCTCCGTGCCCGGCGGACTCCCGCTGTCGATCGACTCAACAGACACCTCCAGCCGCCCCTCAAGCGGTCCCAGATCAACGCCCGTTACCTGACGGCGGCTCCAGGGCGACACCGCCACAGAAATGCTGCACCGGACAGGATCTGCGGATTCGGATTTTGCAAGGTTGAACGCGGCCCATGCTGGATTGCCGGCGGTTTCCATCCAGTCTGATGATCTCCAGTTCCCCGACATTCCGGCCAACAGACGCTCCGCGTCCACAACCATCCCGCTTGCCTGCAAATCCGGCTCTGCTCCGCTCACTTTGAGCTGCAGGGGACTTCGGCCGGCACTCCTCAGATGAATGCCCGCTGCCTGCACCAGACAGTCCTCGCCAATCCACGTTAAAGTTTGCAGGGATATATCTCCGGGGCGATTACGAATCGCAAATCCCAGCGCTCCAGCTCCCGCGCTGGCCGTCAACACCACTCCGGCCAACCAGCTGATCTGCCGCTGTCGAGTGCTGCGGAACATTACAATTGGCAGCGCGGCAGCCACCGCGTAGAGGCCGAACAGGGCGAGGATTGCTTCGTTACCAGCGACCATTATTCCCGCCGATTCCTGCAGCTGCTGGTGCTGACTGAGCCGTGCAAACAGAGGACTGGAAACAGCGGCTGCGACCGCTTCGCCAATGACAGCCATCGTCGCTGAATCCTCCTTCCCGAATTCAGCCGCCACAAACTGTCTGATCATCCCCTGGCCGCAGCGGTAAGTCTGCAGGCCATCCAGCATCACGGCAGGCCGCGGCTGCAGCGGCAAATGCTGCTGTAACCGTTCCAGTATGCCCGGAGACTCCTCTGACAGCATGACCACTCCACCAAGCGCGACCCAGCGGGCCAGCGCACGATACTGCACGTCACTCAGCTGCTCCGGGGACAGCAGCGGCGACAGCAGCACCGTCCGCACCGCCGTCAACGGACCAGGATGCACCGGCAGCTGCCACGGCGGAATCGTTGACAATTCCGTCAACCCGCGACCACGCCTGGTGAAATCACTTGCGGGTGTCGGCACAGTGGTGGATCCGTTGAGCCTGTTCAGTTGCGCGGATTGTGTGAGCACGGGGCGCAGCAGCAGCACCAGCTTCCGTTGGCTGTCTTCGACAAACAGTCCTCCGTGAGTATTCAGGGCCGTCGCGGCTGGAACCAACAATTGCCGCGTCCAGAGCACAGCATCCGCAGACTCCCAGGAAAGATCACAGGTGTCCCAGCCAGCGAGTGCCGCCACCGTCCCGAAATGCCGTACTCCACCCGGACCAACGGCCACCTCGCCGAGTGACCGCGTTTCACCCGTCTCGGAATTCCTGAGCATCACGCGGCCCTCTAAAACGCCGGCAGAGCTGTTGCTGATCCGCAGCGAAATTGCCAGCGGGTGCCCGGAATGCGACACGTCCTCCCAGCCCACTGCAGCCTGGATGTCCAGCCCCGGATAGTCGTCGAATCCGGGAATTCTGACGGGCTGAGCATCCGCAGGAAGGCTGCAGCAGACGAACAGCCAGATCGACACCAGCACTCTGTGAGTCCACGCACTCATGCTTCGCCCCCTTCCAGCCTGGGTTCCCTCGCGGTGGACTGCCAGACGGCCTGCTCCCCCAGCAGCCTGCGTTCACGCCGCACGATCAGCACTGTCAGTATCGCCCAGAAAACCATCTGCAGGCCAAAGAAGCCTGCAAGGGAGTGATCGTAGCCGAACGACGGAGGTGCTCCACGGAAACGCTCCAGCCATGCAACCAGCGGTGACAGCATCGCCAGCTGCTCGCCGACCTGCCGCTGCTGCGGAAACATGGCGTCGGATTCGGTCAGATACAGCCCGACAATCATGGGCAGAATGCAGGCACAGGAAAACCACAATCCCGCCGTGACCGATGCTGCTGTCGTCTTCAGCCAGCACACAAGGCAAACCAGTCGCTGCAGCAGATAGACAGTCACTGCACAGGCACTGGTGATCAGCGTTGCATCCAGCGAGATGGCGGCGGGACGCAGCCCCGCCAGTTTGCCTGGATAGCCCGGGGCGTTCGGATCAGTGGTCGTCCGCAGCGCCGCTTCCAGACGACCACCGAGGCTGTCTGTCAGCAGCAGACAAACGCCGGATGACATTGCCAGCACCAGCAGAAAACCGATCCAGTCCAGCCATGCAACACGCACACGCCAGCCAGACACAAACGGGATCTGCTGCAGCGTCGTATTCACACCCTGCGAAAAAAGAATGGCCGCCAGGATCATTGTGGCACCATGCAGAAATTGAGCACTTCCCGCGGCCGCGATAAATGCGTACGCAGGCGCAGTGACGGAGATGCCGCTGCCAACGAATCCAGCCCACCAGATCCAGCAGGGCACCGCCAGACCGGTCATGACCGCCACAAGCGCCAGCCAGCGAATCAGCCCCTCGCAGTTCCGCAGCCACCCACCGCGGTTCTGGTAAAAAAATGCGAGCTCCGAAGGACGCTGAATGTGATGACGAAATCGCAGTCGCCGCTTCAGCCTGTTGTCACCCGCAAACACCACTTCACCAAATGTGCTGTTCTCACGAATCAGTCCCCAGAGCGGACCCAGATGCACCCCCAGCAATGCTCCGAGAAACACCAGCGACATCGCACCCGCACAACTTAAGAATATGCTCGGATAACTGCGCACCACAAACTCGCCTGACATCGCTTCACTGTAGCCCACAAGGAGTGGATGCAGCAGAGCAGGGAGCGGCGTCAGTACGGCCGGTTGACCGGATAATGGCGCGACGCCAAGCCCGCAGCAAACTGCGGCAGATCCTCCCAGTACTCCCAGTGCAATCCACTCCGGCATGTACAGACACAGCCATGCCATCAGCATCGACAGCATATTGCAGTACAGCCAGACCAGCAGCAAATTACAGAGAAATATCGGCCAGTCCAGACCTCCCAAAGCCAGTACCAGCACCAGCCACGGAAGGAGCAGAAACAGGACAAGCACCAGGTACAAATTCTGCGAAACCACTCGCCCAATGAGGAACTGCAGGGGAGAAATTCCGGTGAGCACAATCTGATCGAAGTAGCGGAAGAGTCGCGGTCCCATCAGCACTCCGCAAAACCGCAGCGGCACAACCAGCGTCAGCACCGCCACCACGCCGGCAAGGAGCAACGGACCCAGCAGTTCGCCATAACTGAACCGCTGCAGCAGAGGCTCAAGGAAACCGGATGCCTCCCTGATCAGCAGCAGAGCCCACAGAAGCACCGCGTTCAGCAAAATTGCGGTGAAACCCAGCATTGCACCCGAAAACAACGTTGCCCGATCACGCAGCCACCCTGGACTGCTCACAATCAATTCCCGTAACGTCGCTGCTCTGCTCATGTCACCTTCCCGGCCGTCGACTGCATGAAGATCTCCTCCAGATTCCCGGTACCGTCGGCGAACAGCCGAATCCGGATCCGGGCTCGCAGGAGCGATTCCAGCACACTGCTGCTGTCGGAACCTGACACGACCACGCGCAGTTCACCCTCCACCAGCCGGCACTCAACAACTTCCGCAAGGCCTCGCAGCAAGACCGCGGCCGACTCTTCCTGACCAGACTCCACACGCAACCGCACTCGCTGCTGCACTGACCCGGCGGACTGCTGGAGCGCCGCCAGACTGCCCTGAAGCACCATCCTTCCCGCT
Organism: uncultured Chitinophaga sp.; assembly: GCA_964561125.1. GTDB lineage: Bacteria > Planctomycetota > Planctomycetia > Planctomycetales > Planctomycetaceae > SXXK01. The sequence goes on from CAZLOQ010000274.1 coordinate 5,465, forward strand.
TCGATAACCCCGATCCAGTCACTCACATCCTCAATGTCCGGGAGAATGTGCGAACTGATCAGAATGGCCTTATCGAGATCAGCAAGCGTGCGAATGATCGCCCGAAGTTCGTTTCGCGCCCGCGGGTCCAGGCCGCTTGCAGGTTCGTCCAGAATGAGCACGCTCGGGTCGTGCAGGAGCGTCTTTGCCAGCAGCAGTCGCTGCCGATTGCCCGTCGATAGTCCCGATACAAACGTCGACTCGCGGCCCGAAAGCTCAGTCAACTCACACACGTCCCGAATACGCTGCCGTCGCTCGTCAGCCGTCAGACCGTACAGGCTGCCGAAGTAGTCGAGGTATTCGCCGATCGTGAGCCCCCGCGGATATCCGAATTCTGCCGGCATGAAGCCGAGCCGTCGACGGACCTGACGCGTCTGAGCTCTGACCGAAAGACCGTCGATCAGCACGTCGCCGCTGTCGGCCAGCGACAGTGTGGAGATGATTCGCAGCAGAGTTGTCTTCCCGGCACCATTCGGGCCGATCAACCCCATCGTGCAACCCCTCGGCAGCGAAAAACTGATATGGTCAACTGCCAGTAAATCGTCGTATGACTTTGTGATATTCTGAACTTCAATTGCCGCTGTCATGCGCCCCGCCCTGAAGAGTACTTGCCCCAGCGCGGTGATTCTCGCAGAGCAGCCCGGGAAGTCCAGCATCTGGCCGAGGATGAAGGATGAAGGGAGCGGCCGGGCTGGGATTCGTATGGCAACCGAACTCTGTCGAACTGCGGGAGGCTTTTGACCTATGTTCGCTGACTGGATCTTCGACAGTTTCTGCGGAGCTGTGAGACACTCAGCAGAGTCTCCGGACGGCCAGCCTCTGTCGGAAATCGGCGACGGAAGTTTCTGACAAGATCCATCCAGGATTCGAGACTGCAGTCGAGCCGCGTGAGGATTGGGGCGAGCTGTTCAGGGATGTGGCCGGGCTTGTCCAGTTGCAGCTGACGGCCGGTCCAGTCGACCAGCTGAAGGTATTGTTCAAGAGTCATAAACAGACAGCCGCGGTTGGTGAGCCGCCGCGGGGTGGGGCAGTCGCGGGAAGCCTGACAAGGAGGTTCCAGTGCGATCGGGGACAGCCAGCCGGCCTGAGCACCGTGTTCGGTCCGCGTGGCCTGAACGGCCGCGGATGGAGCAGCGGCCGCATCGGCAGCGGCAGCGGCAGTGGCAGTGGCAGTGGTGGTATCAGC
>CAZLOQ010000275.1:0-6649 GCA_964561125.1 uncultured Chitinophaga sp.
CGGGCGCGATGGCAGTGTCTGCGGTTTGCCATTCGGCCGTCTGTCGCCCTGACGCAGGGACTGCGCGTTCATCTGCAGACTGACGACCGTCGCCGGGCCGCGGGTCGGGAAGTGCTGGATTCAAACCAGCTGCCTGATCCACAACCGTCAGCTGAGACTCGATGCAATGCACGAGCCGATGCTGAGGATTGTTCTTCGCCCCCGAGTCGAACAGCAACAAGAGGAAGAGTCGTCTGCGGAGCCGCCGTCGCCGGAATCGTCCGTCTCCTGCGGGTTGGCTGACGCTGTCCGGAACACAGCGTCTCTGCGAGCAACTTTTTCCAGCGGTACACGGACGCGACGGAAACACCGAGCTCTTTGCTGCCTGCAGCGACCGTCAGCCCGGACGACTGCAGCCACCTGATCCGCTCACGCCACACCTGCTCCAACCTGACCATGAGACACCTCACAAGGGAAATCGGGAAACCGGAAGACTCAGGCCTCCGGACTACCGACCCGGGCAAGAATGGATTCGTCGGACGCTTACCTTTTTCCAGCAAATCAACATAAAATGGTGTCGGGAATCCGGCTTTGAAAACGGCTCACAAAAGGGCCTTGCAAGGATCGCACTATGATCCGCAATAACGATGAACTCAGGATCGTCCGTGAGCAATTAGCGCGCGCCGAGTCCGCTTTAGAGTCGCTGCGCAACGATGTCCTGCCGAAGAGCCGCCAGATGTATCAGGTCATGGCGGAACCCTGCATTGACACGATTGTCGAATTGCGGGGGCAAATCGACACTTACCTCGAAATTGTGACAGTTCCGGACAGCGCGGACATCATCATCTCCCTTGAGGGCGAGCGCGTTGGACTGGGCCGAACGCCAGCGGCAGCGGTGACACGCGTTATTGATACGTTTCGTCGAGGACTTCAGTCTGTGGTTGAGCTTCAGGAATCCGTCCGGCGATGTGACACCTCCAGACGCCGTGATCGGGGGGTGGAGGCGGTCCGTGAGCTGCCACTTGTGGGCACAACTGCTGGCAGCGTCCGGATTATGCTGGGCGAGCCGCAGGCGCAGAATCTGTTTCGGGAAGAGGAACGTGCTGCGTTTCACCAGGCACTCAGGCTCATCTTTGATGGACTCGTCTGGGCTGATGTCGAGACCAGTGATGCAGCGGATCATCCATTCAATACGCTGGATCCAGACACCAAACAGGCATTGCTGGGGTTGCTGACCAGACTACTGCCACCGAGAACCGGTGAGATTGAGAGAGTCAGCTTTCTTGGACGCAATTCTGACCGTTCGGCAGGATTCCGTCGAGCGACACTCACTCGCAGCTCCCGCGACCGGATTCGCCGGGCGATTGAAGCCCTGTCGACCGACACAAAATTCGTTGAACTGGAAGGAGTCATTCGGAGCGTTGACCTCGATGCTCAGACATTTGCGCTTCGCGAGCGAGCGGATCACCAGCCAGACCTGCACTGCGAATACGGATCAGACCTTGTAGCTGCGGTTAAAACAAGCCTCGATTGTCGCGTGATCGTCAACGGTTCGCTGGAGACCAGTCAGAAAACAAAAAAATCGAAGCTGCTCGCAGATTCCATTGAATTCGTAGCAGAGGAGCCCGGCCCCGACAACACCGCAAATCCGAATTAGTCATCCTTCGAATTGAGGCACTGGATTCTGGTAAGCGTAACTGTTTTACTTACTCTCGTCTGACGAGCGGGGACGTGTCCTGGCGTTTGCAGACTACCGAACGGTTTTCGCCGACGTTCACACGCAGGAAGCGGCCGCAGAGAACACGGTCTCTGCACAGGAGCCGAAGCTTGTCCGGAAAAACGAGGCGATCGCTGAACGGCTGCAGGAATACCTGCAGCGAAAGCATGCCAATGGTGCCCCTTGAGTTGCCGCCGGGAGTTCCCACAACATCCGTTTTCAGATGGTCGACAGCATCAGCATGCCTCCCTGCAGCCGCGATCAACTCCTCGTCGGTTTTTCGAGATCCCCCACACAGCGAAACTCTGAGTCCCGTCGGACCAGTCCACCAGCGGCAGTAACTCCACGACAGACTGCCGAACGTTCGCGTTGGCTGCTGCCAGAAGCCGAGTGACTATGTTCATCGGATACTCAGATCTTCGCAGGCCTGTTCGTAGCTGCGTTCCAGGTCAAAGTCAACGGACAGCGTATCCGACAGCCAAACGGGAAGCACTGGGAGCGGTTGGCCCAGTGTCATCGGGTTGAACCAGGTACTCAGGTAAGCACGGGTTCTTTCCGCGTTGGTGCTCCACCGGGTGGAAGACACATAGAGCGACGACGGTTCTGGTCCCAGTGTTGGATCGGGGTGGTCGATGAACGCCAGCAGTTCCGCATACAAATTCGACTGACGGAGGGTCACCAAATCCACGATGCTGACGCAGACACCTTTGCGCAGCAACGCCCCGCACGTAGCCACGAAGGCACGTCGCATTTCGGGGCGATCTTTATTTGACGGGCTGACGATTTCAATCACGGCGACCAGCGTTCGCTCTTCTTCGACCTGGTAAATTTCTACTTCAAAGGCATCCTCCTCTGGCAGGTCGGTTTCGACAGCCCAGGTGGGTTTGAGCCGAGGGAGCGTTGCTGTGGCTGCACGATTGTGAGTGTCACGACTGCTGTGTTCCGACGGGCTGTCCTCCTCAGAGGCAGCCAGATCAATCTCAAAGTACTGCCCGAGAAACACCCGGGGTGCCGCCACATAGCCCGGCGGTAACTGCCTGCGTATCTGCTGGATGATGATTGCGGGCCACATCCCGTGCAGAGATGTCCAGGGCCCGTACCTGGTTGTCGGCGGGCGAAAGTGATCACGAAGCGGCATAGCCGTGGGCTCCAGTCCTGTCAGTCTACCATGCCGGGGAGTGCAGGTCACTTCACCGTATGTGGCAGCGGAGCGAGTTCTGTGGCTGGCTCCGGCGTTCGCCATCTGTCTTCCTCCGGCATCGGACGAACTCGACCGCTGCGGCGGCGCCATTCTTCAAACAGCGTTTCCGCTTCGGGTGTCCTGATTTGTTTTGCTTGAATGCGGTACCACAGATTCGGCTCAGTCGCAGCCCAGCCAGGGAAAGGGAAGTCGGGGTAAGGTGGCTTCATCGCAGCAAGTTCCTTCTCCTTCGCCGCCCAGGTCGGCTGATCCCATGGCTGGAAACGGCCGTCTGATGTGAGTTCCCCAGCGACGACCACTTGTGCCCACAGTTCGAGCAACGCCGGCGGGAAGTCGAGTCGCTTCGGATCAGGCAAAATGTTGAGTTCGGTGTCTTTATAAAATACAGCCCCGCCACCATATTCAAGGCTGTAATCCTTAAACGTCAAACTCCCAATGCCCGACATCGCTTTTCCGTCAAAACTGACGGGCAACTCCTTTTCGGTCACCGTATCGAGGTTCTCGAAGAACCGGCCGTCCGGGGCGAGCCTGGCCAGTTCAGCGGCGTATCTGCGTCCCTGCGGGGGTTTCAGCCGTTGGAACGTGTTGGCATCAGTCAGCACGCGACCGCAACGAATGAGTGAGCCCCCGAGTTCGCTGACGGCGACAGGCCATTCGTAACCGGAGTATCCCAAACTATCAGGCGGGACCAGGGAGAATGCTTGCCCAAGTCGAAACACACCCAGCTCCGTCTCATCTATTGCGTTTGGTTTCAGAACTGATGCGTCGAGTACGTCGTCGGTGATGAAGTCAGGAAATGATGGGAACTCACCCTCGATTTTCAGCCGGACTAACCCCTCCAGAGCGACATCATCGACGGGCTTCCAGTTGTTGGAACTCCACAGCCGAAAATGGTATGCGCCCCCCGGATCATCCGCGTTCACCCAACCTGTTAAGACCCACTTGCCTGTCGGGCTGACTCGGACGCGGTGTGACTGTCCTTCGCCCGGGTGTTTCAATCGGGCGAGTTCACTGCCATCGGCAGTGGAAACAATGACGAGGTCGATCTCCCCGGGCTCCGCAGGATCACGCCGCTGATCGTAGTAGATCACCCAGCGACCGCTCGCGGCGACCTGGAAGTCGGACAGGCTCCAGCCTTGCCGGTCAAGCGTCCGTATGAATTGCCCGGTGCTGGTGCTGTACAAATCTGTCGGCCCGGCTGGTTGCTGCAAACCGTTCCAGTCATCGGGTTTGGTGCCCGCTTCCTTGCGAACCGGTCGCTGTGACCACACGACTGCAACCCCATTGGCGACGAGAACCGGGTTGGCTCTGTCGGCCACCTTGCTGACTTCCTTGACCGTCATTCCCGCCGGGTAAACAAATCGTGCCGGTCGGATTGGCGTCCTGGTGCGAAAGGTGCCGTCGGTGTTCCAGAACCGCACGATGCTGTCGGTATCCTGCGTCCAGATGGTTTGGCCATCGGGGCTGAAGCCAGACTTCAGGACTCGCTCATCCTGTTCGCAGAGCTTGCCCAGCCGATTCAGGCCTGGGATCGTGAACAGTTCCACACCACCGCGATCCTCCTCGACGAGGCACAGTCGGCCGTCGGGACCCATCTCCCAGTCGACTTTATTCGGATCGATCAAACCACTGACCGGAGGCACCAGCGGCACAAACTCCTGCCCGGCGGCGATGACCGCAGCCGCCTGGAACTCGCGGAGTTTGACGAATTCGGGGTCGTTCTCGAAACCCTGCGTGAAGGTGCCTGTCATGTTTGGACCATTGAGGGGCAACGGCCCGACAAAGTCTTTGAGTGGGCGGGCAAGTCGCAACAAGCCTATCCGGGAATCGGCCCTGTACTCGAGCAGATCGGCATCGATGCGAGCACTCGCATTGCGGATTTCTACTTCGTTTGCCGCCTTCATGTAGACTTCCGAAACTTCCAGCCAGGCGTTTTTGTTCTCTTCGGCTTCCTGTCGCTGTTCCTGAGCCATCGCTTCCGCCCGGCGGGCTTGAATCGCCAGCATACTTGCCACCGCTACGCCCGCGATCAGCATCAGAGTGAACGCCAGCCCTGCCAGCACCGCAGCCCGGTTCCGCCGATATGCCTTCTTCAGCCGATAGCCCAGTGTTGGCGGGCAGGCGGTCACGGCTTCGCCGCTGAGGTATCGTCCGACGTCGGCGGCGAGGCCGTTGGCACTCTCGTAGCGACGGCCCCGATCTTTCTCCAACGCCTTCAACACGATCCAGTCGAGTTCGCCCTTCATCAGCCTGGGCAACGTGGCGGGCTCCATGCCGCGATTGGATGCGATACTCGCCAGCGTCGCGTTCGTACTGAGCTTCAGGCTGGGTCGCGGGGCCTCCACCTCCCGGACGATTCGCAGCACTTCCAGCAGGGCCGCCTGCTTAAGCGAATTCCGATCCACCGGCGTGGTGCCCGTCAGCAGTTCATACAGCAGCACACCCAGACTGTAGACATCGCTCCGTGTGTCGATGTCGAGGTTGTTGAAGCTGGCCTGCTCCGGCGACATGTATTCCGGCGTGCCGACCACGGTGCCGTAGCCGGTGTGCAAGGTCTTGTCGGTCAGCGTCTGGCCGGCGGCCCTGGCAATGCCAAAGTCGATCACCCTGGGGACTGGGCGATCGTCGTAAAGGGCGACCAGTACATTCGACGGCTTGCCGCTCGGCTTCAAAACGTGCCAGCACGACCCGGCTGTCCATTCCAACCTTGATACACTTGACAGCCACCTTGCGTTTCACCGGCGCAGTCTGTTCGGCGACCCAGACTTCGCCCATGCCGCCTTCACCAATCCGCTCCAGCAGCTTGTACCGCCCTGCGATCACCGTTCCGGCAATCACGGCTTCTGGCTCGGAGTCCATTTCGGGGCTGTAGTGATGGGTGACATCGACAGGCGGCTCCAGAAACCGACCCACATGCGGATGAGCGACGAGCAGCTCATCCACCTTGCGGCGAAGCTCCCCATCGCCACCACAGGCTGACTCCAGATAGGCGGCCTGATCGGCAGGATCAGATCGCTCAATCGCCGCAAGGTAAATCGCTTCCACTTGAGTGAGATCGTTCATCGTTCAGCCCTCGCGCACAGGTGTCTGCCCATTAACAGGTGAGGTGTCTGCCCATTAAAGCGAGAAGCCATCGAGAATCCCCTCAACAATTTTCAGGATTCCGGCTCGGGCACGCTGAGCCCGGCAAAGAACTGCAGCTTGACCCGCTCGGCCCGCATGGAAGATTTGGCGGCAAGGCGGTTCAGGGCTTCATCCGGGTCCGGCAAGGCCACGCATGTGGGGTGGCCGCCAACCGCTTCAGGTCGGCTGCCAGACGCTGGTGCCCGCCGCATCGGCGACGACCGAAAAGAAGGGCCTGCGGCCGGCCCAGTGCTCTGCACGTCCCGGACCGATCAACCGAAGGTACGCCTGATGCACCAGACGCGATGGCGTCCAACAACTGGGTCCCGGCAGCCATCAAGTGGTCCCGGCCTGGTCGGTATCGGGCCAAAGACTCTGCCTGAATCTGTGCCGTCACCTGCTGATTAAGGTACCAATGGGAACCTGAAGAGCAAACAGGCATGATTCGCAACCCGGCGGGCTTGAACCTTAGGCAGCGTGCCGTATTGATAGCAGCGAGGGGATTGGAACCGTCAAATACCGGCCTGATGAAAGGTTGCAGCAACCCAAAATTTCCGTGGCTGGGTTGCTTAGCTGGACAGCGCCAGGTTCGACGTTCCTTTCACTTCTCACCGCCCACTGCCCACTTC
>CAZLOQ010000276.1:0-6638 GCA_964561125.1 uncultured Chitinophaga sp.
TCACAGAGTTGTGATATGGAATTGCGTCCGCGCGTGCCGGCAGGTATTCGCCGGAAACCCAACTCGCCCTCTGCAGCATGCCCTCAGCCCACCTGACTGGCAACCTTCCTTCAGCATGTGTTTTCCCTGGCAGCTAGGATCACTTCCCTCTGTGTTCCTCTGTGCCTCTGTGTTTCAAAACCCATCCCTCCTCGACACGGGGATTGCCAAGGCGTCGCCAGGGTCGTATCTGCGAACTGCCCTCACAAGGCGTGCGTCTTCGTTGGGGGCTGACCCGAGGTTGCACCCCGGCATACAATCCCTGAAATCCGCGTAATCAGTGGTAAAACACGATCGCTTGACTGCAGAGATTGCGAACCACACGGAACGTCGAACCTGGCGTTGTCCAGTTAAAACTCCGCGGCCATCCGCTTGACCCACAAACTCTCCGGCGACAACTCCAGCGCCCTCTGAATCGCCACTTTTGCCTCGTCCCGCAACTTCTCAGCAGCAGCGGTCTCACCTGCGGCTGTTTTATTCAGGGACTGCAGCATCAGAATCCTCGCAGACAGTTCATGAAATTCGCTCCAGTCAAGTGCCGCGATCAGGGCCTTTGTGTATTTCAAAGCTTCAGTCAGACTGGCATCCGATTCCTGCAACTGGTTCTGTCGCGTCTGAATCTGTGCACGCACCCGCAGTGCATCCGCAAGGCTGGAGATGGCACCGGCGGAATTCCCGGATTTCTGCATCGCTGATTTGACGACTTTGATGACTTCCTCCACATCGGCCAGCGATTTTCCGATGGCGTCATCGGTCGCATCCGGTGCCTGCAAGGTTCCTGCGGCCGACTCCGTCAGAATGCGGGCGTATCCTCGCGTGACGTTGATATCTCCGGCAGATTTCTGCCGCTGCTCCCTGGCCACTGTGATCGACGATTCAGCCACCCTTTTCAACTCGTCAAATCGCTCCAGTTCCGTGAGCAGTTGGATGCGTCTGGCCATCAGCAACAGTCGCACGATGGTGTCCTGCCCGACGGCGGCAGCGCTGTTTGCGGCGAGTTCGTTATGCTGAAGCCCTGATTCGTTCAGCGTGATCGCTTTTTCCAGCTGCATGAGTTCGATGCAGCAGCTGGAAAGTTCCAGTTCTGCCGACGCGAGCACTCGAGCGGCATTCAGATCGGTCGCATCCTCACCGAACACCGCGGCCCCCTGCGTCAGGGCCCCTTCCAGCTCTGCCGACGCGTCAGTCAGTTTGCCCCGGGCCTTCAGCATTGTGCCGATTTCGCGGTGCAGTTCTGACAGGAAGAGTCGCATAGGCCGGGATTGAGCATTCGTGGAAATCTTCGACATCAGGTCCAGAGCGAGCTGATATCGTTCGGTTGCGGCATCGAAGCTGCCGGCGGAGCGCAGCAGATTTCCCGAAGTCCGCGCGGTCCGTGCATACTCGAACACCGTCGTCACGTCCTCCGCGTTGCTCCGATGCAGGTCTGCGAAGGTCCTGAAGGCTGCTTCAGTGGAATCCATCCGCATCCGCAGGGCATCCTCGGGCCCGAAGGCGGAACCGGAGAGCCGCTCTTCGGCCATATCCAGGAGCAGTACAGCGAGACCGCGCGCCTCGGAAAGGTTCTCAACCGCAGTATTCCGCTGTTGTTCGAGCCCTGCCTGGGCGGCTTCCAGCTGCGAGTTTTTTTTCTGGATTGCCTGGTTGGCAATTGCCAGTGCAAGTGCAGCGGTGACGACCACACCGGCAGCAGACGCCACCGCTGTTCGCCGGCGTTTGGCAAACCGCGAAATGCGGTCGATCAGGGGTTCACGGAAGACCGACACGGGTTCGTCGGCCAGCCAGAGTTCAAGGTCTTCAGCCAGCTTTGCCGCGGAGGCGTAACGTTCACTGATGTCTTTGGCCATGGCCACCCGACAGATCGCCTCCAGCGGTCGCGGAATCTCGGGATTGATCGACCGGGGCGGCGGAATCAGGCCCTCGCGGACCATCCTCAGCATTTCCTCCTGCTCCTGTCGCGGCACGGGCTGGCGCCCGGTGAGCAGCGAGTACAGGGTGGCGCCCAGGCCGTAGACATCCGCCGGCGGGCCCAGCAGATCCAGTCGCCCCGCGGCCTGCTCAGGACTCATGTAGGCCAGCGTACCCACCACAGAACCCATCCGGGTCTCTGAAGACACGTCGCTGGACAGAGGAACATAAGTGGGTTCGTCGGAACGAGGTTCCGTGATGGGGCGTACGCCGGTCCGCGCCAGCCCCCAGTCGACAACCAGAGTTTCACCATAACGCCCCAGCATAATGTTGCCGGGTTTCAGGTCCCGGTGCAGCACCCCGCGACTATGAGCGTACTCGATCGCGTTGCAGACATCCACCAGTCGCCGCACGAGCTTTCTGAGAGCCATCCGGCGTGCTTCCGGTGTCGCCGTCTGAGACTTGTCGTGAAAGGCCGCTATCGCCTCCTTCAGATTGTCGCCGCGAATGAACCGCATCACATAGAATGGTGTCCCGGAGCTGGTTGTCCCCATGCTGTAGACCGGCACAATCCCCGGATGTTCCAGCCGACCTGTGATTTCCGCTTCGACCACAAATCGCGTCCGACTGGATGCATCCCGCACGTAGTCCGGCTGAATCTCCTTCAACGCCACCTCTCGGTTCAGCTCACGGTCCTCAGCAATCGAAACCACCCCGAGTCCGCCTTTCGCGTGCGGACGCAGCACCCGAAATCGCTCGCTGGTCGACAGCGACAACGGGGACGGAACTGCCCCGGAGGAGTCAGCGTCGCGGCGGAGCTGATCCACGCGGCTGAGGGTAACGTCCAGATCTGAGTCACCGATTTCCTGCAGCTGTCTGCGGACCGGACCTGTTGAACTGAGTGATGCCAGACCGGCCGCCGCATCGTCACCGTTCAGTTTCAGGTACTGCTCAGCAATCTCCCTCAGAAAGCGACAGCTTTCAGCATTGAATGCCTGCTGCTCAAGCAGAATTTCTTCGATCGCCACGGTCTTGCGAAACACCCATGACTGCATCGCCCGAAGCAACGCACTTTCCGTGATCAGGCCCATCTGCAGACCAAGCACACCCACCAACAGGTTGCGATCAGATGCAAACACAGTCATTGCTTCAGACTCCGTGCCGTTGGTCAGCGAAACAGGTGGTGGACAGGAGTCTACTCGGGAACTTTTGCGGAATCGAGCGTCCAGTGGTCGCCCGCTCAACCCGAATTTTCCTTCTGCTTTCCCGCTCAAATCACCACTTCCCAGGCTGGCCCGCTGACCTCCACTCACGTATTCTCTGCACAGCACTATGTTTTTCGCACAGCGCCAGCGCCCAATGCCACCTGCTTTCGGCGTCAAATAGAAGCGGTACGGCGCAAGCCGTCCGGTAATGACAGGAAATTTCAGCATCCATCACCAGACGGCTCGCGCCGTTCCGCTAAAAGCAGGTACCATTGCGCCACCGCGCTTGTACCGTCGGCATTTCCCGGAAAGTTGCCCCATGCTTTCTACGCCACGAATCGCCTCGATATCCCGCCTTCGCCCCGGCCGGGCACTGCCGTTCATCGCCGGTCTGCTCACACTCCTCTGCGGCCTCTGCCCGCCCGCCGCATCAGCCGCCGACACCCTGGCCGACTGCCAGACCATGCTCCAGACCGGCCGCTACAGCGAATGTCTTGAAGCAACAACAAAAGCGATCGAATCCCGCAGCTATGGTGAGGAGTGGCCGATCCTCAAGGCCCGCGCTGAACTGGCACTCGGCAAATACCCCGAAGCGCTCGACTCCGTCGCGTCCGGCATTGAACGTTACTCGTGGAGCGTTCGGATGCGGCAGCTGCAGCACGAAGTGGCCCTCGCCAACGGCAACCCGGAACTCGCCGCCACCGCCATCCGCGAAACAGAAAAACTGGCTGCCACCGCTGCCTGGCGCTACACAGACGCTGATGACCTCGCAGCACTCGGCCACATCGCTCTGGCCCTCGGAGCTGATCCCAAAGCGGTGCAGGAAGGCTTTTTCGAACGCGCTCGCCGCAACTATCCGAACCGCCCCGACGGCTTTATCGCAGCCGCCCGACTGGCCCTGCAGAAAGGAGACGCGGCACTCGCAGCCGAACTGCTCCAGCCAGTGCTGAAAGACTTCAATAGCGACCCGGACGTGCTCTTCCTCGCCTCTGAGTCACTTGCGACCGCTGCCCCCGAACGCTCAGCCGAACTCCTCCGACAAACGCTCGCCATCAATCCCCGCTATTTTCCGGCACTCCTCAAAGCTGCCGATAAACTCACCGACCGGGAAGATTACGCTGCCGCCGAAGAAATCCTCCAGCAACTGCTGGCCGTCAACCCCCATCACCCCGAAGCACACGCCCGCCGCGCAGTGCTCTTCCTGCTGCTGAATAACCCCGTCGCTGCCGAAGAAAGCCGCACAGCTGCACTCAAATTCGCCCCCGCATCCCCTCTGCCCGATCACATCATCGGCCGCAGACTCTCTCAGAAATACCGCTTCCGCGAAGGCGCAGACGCCCAGCGCAAAGCACTCGCCGCCGATCCCGCATTCGTCGATGCTCAGGTCCAGCTCGCACAGGATCTGCTCCGCCTCGGCGAAACCACCGAAGGCTGGAAACTCGTCGAAACCGCCCAAAGCAGAGACGCCTACAACACCACTCTGTTCAACCTGATGCAGCTCCGCGACAGCCTCGATCGCTTCACCACCCTGCACTCCGAACATTTCGAAGTGCGGATGGAAAAACAGGAAGCAGCCCTCTACGGACCCCGCGTCCTCACGCTGCTCGAAGACGCATGGACAACCTTCTCGGCACGCTACGAATTCCAGCCGCAGTCGCCTGTCATCGTCGAGATCTATCCCCGCCAGGATGACTTTGCCGTCCGGACCTTCGGTCTGCCCGATGTGGCCGGATTCCTCGGAGTGTGCTTTGGTCGAGTCGTCACGGCCAACAGTCCCGCCAGTCGCCGCGATCAGCCCGCCAGCTGGGAATCGGTGCTCTGGCATGAATTCATCCACGTAGTCACGCTGCAGAAAACCGGCAATCGCATCCCGCGCTGGCTCAGCGAAGGCATCTCCGTCTACGAAGAACGCCTTCGTGACTCCCGCTGGGGCCAGAAAATGACGCCCGCCTTCCGGCAACGCATTCAGAATGGCAGAGCGGTCCCCATCGCACAGCTCAGCAGCGCGTTTCTCAACGCAGAATCCGGAGAAGACATCAACTACGCCTACTTCCAGTCATCGCTGGCGGTTGAATACATCGCCACAGTCCACGGCCTGCCTGCACTCAATGCCGTCCTCAGCGACCTCGGCAGCGGACTGGCGATCAATGATGCACTCGAACGCCACACCCAGGGCCTCGATGCTCTCGAATCCGGCTTCACCGAATTCCTCACCAGACAGGCAGCCGCACTCGCACCCGAAGCAGACTTCTCAGCAGCGGAACTGGAACAGATCCCGGCAAATGACCCCGCAGCTCTCAACTCGTTTCTGCAACAGCACCCCAATAACGTGCCGGCTCTGACCAGACAGGCTGCTCTCCAGCTGGATTCCAGCCCCGCGGATGCAGAAAACACCCTGCGCACCCTCATCAGACTCGTCCCGGAAGATGACAGCACCACGGCGGCTCGCAGGACACTGGCTGAACTCCTGCGGCAGCAGAACCGTACCGGCGAGGAAGCCGAACTCCTCCGCGAACACCTCAAACGCTCCGCTGATGACGTGGAAGCCGCCATGCGGCTCCAGGAACTCTGCCTCGAACAACAACTTCATGCCGAAGTCGTACAGCTCGGTCAGCTCATCTTCGCCGCAGATCCCTTTCGGACCGTTCCGCTCCAGCGAACAGCGGACGCTGCTGTCGCGGATCACAATTCATCCGCCGCCGTCAACGCCCTCGAAGCCCTCCTGCAACTGCAGCCGGACGACGCGCCCCGACTGCGGTTCCGGATCGCACGCCTCCTGCGTGACTCAGACCCCGCTTCCGCCCGCCGCCAGCTCCTGCTGGCACTGGAACAGGCGCCACGATTCCGCGAAGCCCATCGACTCCTGCTGGAACTGTCCCCGTAGTGTCGCGTGTCATAATCAATGGAACAGTTACGATATCGTCAGCGCCAGGGCGGGCAGGGGTGGGTTCCATGCCGGAGTCTCGGTTTGGGCCTGTGCATTCCGATTGCGGTTGCCGAGACAAGGCCGTCGGGCGCTCTCGCGCAATGACAGCGCGTTCATCTGCAGACTGACAATCGTCGCCGGGCCTTGCGCAGTTGCGCGTCGCCACCCGCTGGATTCAAACCAGCAGCCTGATCCACAACCGTCAGCCCGGACGACTGCAGCCAACTGATCCGCTCACCTCACACCCCTGCAAACCTGACCATCAGATACACACTGGGGGGGAATCGGGAAACCAGAAGACACCGGCCTCCAGACTACAGACCCTCGCAGGAATGGATTCGTCGCCAGCCGGAACAGAAACTGATTCAGCTTATGGATGGAGTGATCGGTGGAGCCTGCAGACAGATTATTAACGATCGAATGGAGCGCAGCGGTATGCAATGGACTGAACAGGGAGCTCAAGGTTCGCAGCTAAACCCCGCCAACAACACCACTACAGCCCCCGACGGGCTCGCCCCGTCGGAGCTGAAGGTTCGCAGCTAAACCCCGCCACCAACGCC
>CAZLOQ010000277.1:0-3449 GCA_964561125.1 uncultured Chitinophaga sp.
CTCCGACGGGGCGAGCCCGTCGGGGGCTGCGGTGTTCGCCACCACGTCGGCTTGCGCGACTGGTGCGCACTGTTGGTGCTGCCAGGTGCGTGGAACATGATGTTTGGCTGTACTTTGACTGAGAGGGTGCAGGTGTGTGACAGGGGGGCGGGCGGGACGCCCGCGTTCCTGATCAGGTCAGGGCTTTTTCAAGAGAGGGTTTAGAGACTCTGGCGCATGGCGCCATCGGGAATCGGCGGGGTGAGATGGAACCGGCACGAGGTAGACCTTGACGCTTCGGTGCCAAACACCCAATGAAAGAGCCGGATGCGGTAACCCTGCACCTCCGGATCCGCGCGGGGGCCGCCCGAAAGCACTGTCCCTGCCGCGACCGGCCTCTCGGCTACAGATGTGCCTTAGTCGAGCGATCAGGGGATGACTTTCGATTTATCGCACAACCGCACAATTGTGTTGACGAACGCCTTGAGTTCGGGGCAGGCGTTGATCGCCGTCATCAAGTCTGCGCCTCGCAGGATGCGGCCTGCGTCGCGAGGCTTGTTGTAGCTGTCTCGACAACTGCGTGCTTCAAACAACCGCGACAGGCGGTGGGCTGGGGTATTTCCATGATTCACGGCTTCGGGATTCGGACCGAATGGTGCGCTGTTACGACCAGCGAGTTTCTGAATTCGATCCCAGTATGGCAAAAGCCATGCTTCAAAATCATGCAGGGCAACGTGCGGCACCAGTTACTTCCCTATCTCCTCAGCGGAATAATTGACATGTTTACAATCATTGGACATTTGCGAAAACCTTTTCTGTAACCGCCCGATGCCAGCACACTTTCCAGCTCGTGAGACAGAAATATGCAAAACGCGATCGCCTGGCGGGGAATTCACAAAGAGATTTACTTGATTACTGAGGACGATGCGTGAAGGTAAGCCACCGGAATGCAATCAAACAGTCTATCGGGTATGACATCGTCGGGATCGATAACAAAATAGGCGTTCAGATTTTTGTACGCATGGCCGGGCATCGACCGTGGGACTGAGATAGGCCTGTGTTCCTCAGGAACGTTCAGCCCGACGACGATCTGGCGACTTGTTTTCAACCAAACGACGGCATAGACGGTGTCGAGCTGGTCATCGACGCAAAACTTTACGTAGATCGTCGTTAACTGGGATCGCGTTTGAGGGCTCACTGCAAGCAGGGCCTTCGCGACGCGAAAAAAGGCTCCTCGCAGCGTAGTCCATGCGGCGCCATTTACACGCGAAATCGCTCGCTCATCCAGTCGCTCGAGGCCCTGCATGTTGTTCGACTCTCTCTACAATGGACTTGTTAATCGGACGGAGGCAATGTCAATTTTGACGACCTGATCAGTTTAACTGATGTTCGGGATGTTTGCCTCGATCCGCCAGGGCATTGCTCGTCAATCCCGAAAGTTGCGGTGCGGCTTTCCTATTCAGGTGCTGGTCCAAAGTGTAATCTTCCAGCCATGAATCGAGATCGAGTTCATCCGCTCGTGTGAAAGTGGAGACGCCATCAGCGATATCGACGACGATGATCTCTTCCGGGTGGAGGAAACGCACAAGTCTGTCGGCGTGTGTGGCAACGATGAGCTGAGTTCGATTGGATGCATCACGCAGACAATCGGCGAGGATGGAGAGCAGTTCGGGATGCAGGCTGACTTCCGGTTCGTCAAGCATCGTGATTTCGGTGAGTCCCGGGCTGTACAGCAGTGTTACCAGCCAGAGGAATCGCAGGGTTCCTTCGGAGAGTTGATGCATGAAGAACGGATATTTCAGGTTCTTTTCCTTCCAGGTCATTGCGAGAAGTCCGGAAGCGACTGGGGGAAAGTTCAGTCGCTCGAAGCTGGGGAATGCGGCATGCAGAGTATCTTCAATGGTTTCGAAACGTTCCGGGTCTGCTTCCCGCATCCAGTACAGACAGGTCGCGAGGTCCTCTCCGTCGTGTCCGGGGAGTTTTGCTTCTCTCATTTGCTGTGGCAGGCGGACCGGGGCGCGAGGGCTGACGTCGAGGACGTGGTAATGAGTTGAGGAAGCGAGGCCTCGTCTGAATTTTTCTGGTTCCTGGTACATATTTGGCACCTGAGACAGCGCAGATTCCTGCTCATCGTAGTCCCATTCCGGAGCGATCAGTCGACTTGCCTGCGGGTCGAAATAGCGGACTCGTCCCTGCACGGATTCGATGTGCTTCATTGGATCCGGTTTTGATGGATCCGAGTGCTGTGTCAGTGACTCATCGGGGATTGAGTACGATGTTCCACCCGGCTTCAGGGAGAGTGCATACTTCAGCGGCGGGAAATTCGGGACAGTTTTTTCAAGTGCAAAGCGACAGGACTTTGCTTTGTCGCCGCCAGCACTGCCAAGGATCGTTAAATTGGAATCTACGCCGACAAGGTCACGAATCGTGGCCTTCAGTTGTCCGGACGCTGAAGCGGCGAGCAGCGAGAAGACATCAAGCATGGATGTCTTGCCGCTTCCGTTCGCTCCGATCATGACATTGAGGGGACGAAGTTGGAGGTCGACGTCGTACAGACGTCGAAAACCCTGAACATGAATTCTTTGAAATGGACTCATAAGTTCCCTTTTCTGCGGAGCGAATCCGGGGTTCACGATGACTCGTGCACACTCATGGCTGCGGGGTCATGATTGGTATCACAACCTCTGCACGAACTCAGCAATGACCGTCACCTGCCCCTCATCTTCAGCTGTCAGGATAATTGGCTGGTAGTCTCGGTTCAACGGCTGGAGGGTGATTTGAAGGTGGCGCCAGGGGTTGGTTGCGGTGGCGGGGGTGGTGGTGCTTTCGTAGCGTTTTACGGTGTAGCGGGCGTTGGTTTCGGGGTCGGTGGTGTGTTGGAGCTGGATGAGGAGGATGCGGCCGTTGCGGGTGCCGGTGACGGGGGTAGAGAAGACGCACCAGGAGCCGTCGGGGATGCGGGGTTCCATGGATTTGCCGATGACTTTGGCGACGAACATGCCACGGTGGAGTTTGCGGCCGATGTCGACGGCGACCCAGTTGTCCCAGTCGGTGTCTTCAGGGACATATTGCGGGTCGCTGAAGGCGCCGGCGGCGGCTTTCAGAGGGATGAGGGGGAGGCAGTTGACGTAGCGTTGTTCGGGGCGTGGCTGGATCAGGCGGGGGGGGATTGTTGTGTCAGGGGCCGAGGCGGCGACGGAGGTGCTGTCGATCCTGTCGGAGCTGCCGGGCGTGTGGTACCAGCTGCTGTCGGTGCGGAGCCGGGCTTTGAGTTCCGTGTTGTTGAGGTAGCCGGCGAGTTTGCGGAAGTGGCGAGTCATGGCAGCTTCATCATAGAGATCGCTGACCATGATTTCGATGACTTCATATCCATTGTTGCGGAGCCAGTTGCGGATGCTGCGGTCGTGGTCGGCGGTGGCGGGGTTGCCGTGCAGATGCTGGCTGAGTCCATCAAGGTAAATGCAGACGCC
>CAZLOQ010000277.1:3459-6633 GCA_964561125.1 uncultured Chitinophaga sp.
ACCACACCCGATATCATCTATCGCCTTCATCCGGTCCGTGGTCGGGAGTGCGATAGATGATATCGGGTGTGGTGGTACCGATGGCGCGATCGAGCCGGAGCTGTTCACCGCGAATGCCGTCTTCGAATTGTGCGGCCAGCAGCAGATGCCGCAGACGGCGTTCGGCTTCATTAACGGGGTGCGTGCCTTCTGCCGGTGGCTGGGACGGCTGTCTGGGCGGTATATCATGGCGCTGAGTCAGCTGGTGCCCCCAGGCATTCAGCTTTTCGGCCGCGAGTTTGCGGTGGAGGTGTTTGTGATAGAAGCTGTTGCGGAATGTCTGCAGGCAGTCCACACAGGAGGACTCGCAGGCGGACGGGCAGCCGTCGACGATGGCTTTTGCTGCCGTGATGATTTCGGGGAAGCGGGCGCAGAGCTGATCCAGCAGTCCGGAGCCACCGGGCATGGGGTCCCAGAGCACGGCATCGACCTCGTCACGATCGACATGTCCGATCACGAGCACCTGCAGGTCGTTCATGGTCATGTCCAGCACCTGTGCTGCGGCCATGCGGAGGGTTTCAAGGAGACTGTAAGCAGTGGACTGATCGGGGCAGGCCGGGAGGGTGAGAGCATCGGCGGTGACGTCGGCGTAGAAGCCCACAGGCTGCACCGTTCGACGACATCGTTCTGCATGTTCGTCCGCAAAATTTTTCCGCTGTCGCTCGGACGACAGCGGTGAAACACTGTAGCCGCAAACGGTACAGACGGGGTAGCCGAAGACCTCTGAGCGTTCGATGGCGCGTGTGGCCCCGACGTTCACCAGCCGAAAGCGAACGCCTTGCCGCAGCTGCAGCGACTGTTCGCCCCACTGGAAGGCTTTGCCGCCGTTATGCTGGTCGCGTTCCAGCCCGTAGACGGACACTGGCAGCTGGAACCGCAGTTCTTCATCATCGGAAATATGTGACTGGTGAGTGAGATCCACATCACACACGGAAATGGCCTTCAGCACAAGTGTGCCGAGTCCGGACGCGGCGGCAGTGAGATTGGTGGGTTTAACGGCTTCGCGCTCGACGGTGACTTCGAAGTGGGGCACTTCGGCGGACTGTTCGTCGACATCCGGATAAAATTTTCTGGCGACGAAGCGATGACCATTGGCATAAATGAGGTTACCGGGCACATATTCGCGGCGTGCGGTTCCCTTGAGGCGTTTGACGAGTGCATCGCAGCGGCGGAACAGCGAATCGTCCTCGGGTTCCAGCGTCCCCTGCTCTTCGCGGACGGCGTTTAACCGCCGTATCTGATCGAGGGCCCAGCGGAGACGGCGGTTGAGCCGGACGAGGACCTGTTCGAGGCCTGAGACCATGCCGAGGATGTGCCGCTGCAGTTTCTCTGCGGTGACGACATCGGCGTCCTGTGCCGGCCAGCCCTGCGGGCATGGGGGAAGTGGAGCCGACGACCGGGAGGGCGGTGGGTTCGAGGAGGTTGCTGGCGGGTTCAAGTTCCCAGAGGAGCCGCTCGTCGCGGGGGTGGGTGATTTGTGGGCTGGACCTGAACATCGCTGGCTGATGGTGGGGGCACCGACGGCCTGAAAAGGCCGTCCCTTTGAAGGCAGCGACGCGGGGGAATTGCAGCTGCAGAGCAATGCCCCGTCCGGACCGTTACAATCGCTGCGATCGGAATCTGCCGGACTGTTTGTATCAGCCGGCCCCGAATTTGGCTTGAAACCCGCAATCCTCCCGTTCTCAATTGGTGTATGACAACAACTCACCCCAAGCACGCTCATAACGCCTTCTTTACCTGGTTCGCCAGCAACCTCCACTATGCGCGTGCTCTGCTGTCCTGCATCCTCCCGCTGGCACTCCTGCAGAAGCTGGACCTCAGCACGCTCCGGGTCGTCAGCCCGGACCACACCGACAGCCGACTCCGCAACCACCGTGCGGATATCCTCTTTGAAGTCCGGTATCACTCAAAGAAGAAGCTGCTGATTTACCTGCTGCTCGAACACAAAAGCTATCGGGACACCAAAGCCTCGTTCCAGATACTCCGCTACATCGTCCATCGCACGGAAGACCGTCTGCGGCAGAAAGAGCCGTGTCGCTGCATCATTCCTGTGGTGATCTACAACGGTCTGAAACCGTGGTCAGCGGCACGTTCGCTGCACCAAATCTTTCGGGTTCCCGAAGAATGCAGCGCGATGTTTCCCCAGTTTCGGGTGTCTGTACTGGACCTGCCGCGGATGGACGGTAAAATCCTGCAGGGTTCTGCAGAATTCCTTGCCGCCGCTGCGCTGCTGCGATCGTCCTTCCAGCCTGACCTGGCAGATCAGATGCCGGGCATTCTGGTCGGCCTGAAAGAGCATCTGCTGGCTGCTGCCGACGGCAGAGAAACGCCTGATTCACCGGTTCCCGCCATTCTGCGCTGCGCAGCCGCTCGCATTCCCCTCCCCGTACTTCAACAGATTATCGCTCAAACCTTTCCAAGTGAAACCATGATCCAGGGTCAGGCCTTCAAGTCGGCGGCTGAGGTGTGGTACGAAGAAGGTGAAGCGAAAGGGCGCAAAGACGGTCTTCTGCGTGGTCGCCTGATCGGTCAGATTCTGCTGCTGCAACAGTTGTTGAAACGCCCTGTTGCCGGTGACGTGGAACTCGAACAACTTCCGCTTGAAGACCTTCGAACACTCTTCGAAGACCTCCAGCGACAAAAACTGGAACAGAACTGACTGCGTTGTGCGCGACAGCGAACCCGGGGAACAGTTGGGTCACCCGCAGCGCCCCGTGAATACTCAGCCGGGGCACCAGCGATTTACTCGTCGTTGCCGGACTGCTCCGATCGTCCACGGTGCGAAGCACCTGCTTGCGAAGGTTTTGGGGTGAATTCGGCCAGGCAGAGCGTCCCTTGTACCGGCATGGTTGACAGGACGGCGGGCGTTTTCCGGGGTGAACCCGAGGACTTCGGACGCAGCCTTGCACGATTGAGTTGCGCTGCCTCCACCTGGGCGTTGTCGGGGCCGTATTTGAGAACTGCCCTTACAGGGCGAGCGTCATCGCTGGGGGGCTGACCCGGGGTTGCACCCCGGGCTGATGGAACTGGCCTTACAGGCCGAAATCGCATGGGGGGCGTCACAGAGGATAAATATGTCATATATGACCCATAAGACCCATATGACCCATGCATTTTATATGGCCCTTCTGACCC
>CAZLOQ010000278.1:0-6604 GCA_964561125.1 uncultured Chitinophaga sp.
GCAGCATCGCGGGGTGGTATCACTGGTGCGACCGGCAAACACAGGCCAACGGTGGGTGTCAGTCTGCTTAACAGGCAAAGTGTCAACGGTGTCAGAATTGGCACATGAAAACCGCCTGTTGGTGTTGCCGAAAGGCATCACGGAGGCATTTTTTCGAAGTTGTGGCGTGATTGAACTTCAATCAATCCCTTCGAACTGTGTGGATTTCAGTGAACGAATGGTCCGATTGTGACGATTAGCAAGGTTGGTGGGCATTTGCGGGCAGTTTGCCGGAAACCTCTCAGGGAATTTCCTTGTACCGACATTTTAGTCGGCGGAATTTGCTTGTTTCTGAGCCCGGAAGCCGACCTGCTTCCCAATCGCAATGATTCTGGCCCACCCGGATAACGCCGTGCTTCACACCTCACAGATGCTCCGGATCCTGCTGATTGCTTCGCTGTTGTGCGATTCTGTTCTGCCCGCGCAGGATGGTCCGCAGGCACCGCGACCGCTTCCTGTGCAGCAAGCCGGACACAGTCTGCTTCGCACGCCCGGCGTGGTCCGTGGGGAAATTCGGCAGGTTGCGCAGACGGTCACGGAGTCCCCTGACGCCCAACTGGTGATTCCGTCGGCCGACTACACGGCATACCCGCAGCAGGAGCAGGCGCGGGCTATGGAAATTGCCCCACCGCCGGTCGGCACTGGCCCGCAGCAGTTGATGCTGCCGGTGAATTCGCACCGCTGGTCGTTCAATTTCCAGGACGCACCGTGGCTGTCTGTTCTGCGTGCATTTTCGAGGGAGTTCAATTTTTCGCTGCAGATTGAAGCGACCACTGAAGGCAGTTTCTCTCATTACAACGAGCGACCGCTGAGTTCCACGGACACGATGGATCTGTTCAACGACGCTCTGCTGACAACAGGAAGAATTCTGGTTCGCGACCAGCAGCGAATCACGCTGGTGAATGCAACGGCTGCGATACCGGGCAACCTGATTCCATTTGTTTCGATCCCTCAGATTGATGCCCTTGGGCGGCACGAGCTGGCAACCGTCGCGATTCCACTCAGGGGGTCTGACCCTGATCAGATCGTCGAGGAACTGACGGGGCTGCACAGTGCTCTGGGACAGGTCCGGGTACTTTCCAGTGCAAATCGAGTGGTTTTGACGGACACCGGAAGCTATCTGCGGCGTATGCGGGACCTGCTGCTGGGGTCAGGGCTGGCAGCCGCCGATCAGCAGTCACATGTTTACCAGCTGAAGCATGCCAAGGCTGAGGATGTGGCAAAGGCGATCGCGGATTTTCTGAATGCCGGGGGTGCAGGAAGCGCTGCTGACGGCAGCATCCCGATTTCGGGTGGCACGCCGGGCGGACAAAAGGTTGTAGCGGAAAAGACGACGAATAGTCTGCTGGTACGCGGTACCAGTGAGGAGTTAGCGACGATTCAGCGGCTGATTTCGGAGCTTGATCGTTCGCCGCGAGAGGTCATGGTGCAGGCTCTGCTGGTGGAAGTTGAGCTGGGAGATGTCAACGAATTCGGACTGGAGCTTGGTTTTCAGGACTCCGTGCTTTTTGATCGCAGCGTGGTGGACAAGCTGGTGACCATCAACCAGACGAATACGGCTCCTAACGGCACGCAGACGACGAATCAGGCAATCATTTCCCAGACGGCAGCGCCGGGGTTTAACTTTAACAATCAGCCCCTTGGTAATAACACGGCGGCCCAGCCGTCCCGAATCGGGACACAGGCACTGTCGAATCTGGGAGTCAGTCGTGTAAACGGGGACCTTGGCTTCGGCGGGCTGGTTCTCTCTGCGGGCTCGGAATCGGTGAACGTGCTGCTGCGTGCCCTCGATGCCAACTTCAACATTGAAGTGCTCAGTCGCCCGGTAATTCGATCACTGGAGAACAAGGAAGCCCTGATTCAGATCGGGCAGCAGGTGCCTATCGTGGATGGGGTGACTCTGACGCCTGTTGGAAGTGCCAACCCAAGCATTCGCCAGGACAAGGCTGGAATTATTCTGAAAGTGACGCCGCGAATCAGTCCGGATGCGCGGGTCCAGCTGGATGTGCAGGCAGAGAAGAGCGCATTCAATCTGACCCCCGGTTCCGGGGTTCCAATCTTCACGGATGCCACCAACGGCAATGTCATTGAGGCACCGATCAAGGATCTGACAACCGCACAAACTACGGTGAGCATTCAATCGGGCCATACCGTGGTTCTGGGCGGGATGATTACGAACGACCAGACTGTGGTCGTGCGTAAGTTGCCGTGGCTTGGCGATTTGCCGCTCATCGGGAGGCTTTTTCGATACGACTTCAATCGCCTCAAGCGCAAGGAGCTGTTGGTGTTCCTGACGCCGATTGTGATTGAGAATGACGACCATGCGGAACGCCTGAAGGCCCAGGAGATCAACAAGGTCAGGCTTCCGGCCGAGGCGTGGAATCTGCAGGACGGTCTGACGCTGCCGGCCGAAGAGTTCTCCGGCTATCCGCTCGCGCATCCGGAGGAGGATTTTTCCGGAAACAATCGAAGTTCCGGGAACGGTGAAGAACCTTCCCTGCGTCCTGACGCGCAGGTACCGGCAATTCCCACGACGCGAAGCGACCCGAAATCTGCTCAGATCAGCACTGTCTCCATGACAGGCGGTCCAAGGGCGGTCCGTTCCGGGCATTCGGTTTCAGCGTTGCAGACTCAATCTGGTGCCGCGGCCGCTGCATCGGAAACAACTCCGGAGTTGCCCTCGGTTGATGCGAAACCGGTTCGAGGCGGCGAGAAGCGTATGCAGGTGTCGCAGCAGCCGGCCGCCAAATCGGAAAAGGCGAAATCTGAATCCGGCAGTTTCTTTGGACGTTTCTGGAGTCGGCCGAAGGCCCCGGGATTTCTGAAGCCTGCCGGCCGTGTCAGCGATGACGCTGCACGAAAACGAGCCGCAGCGGCCAACACCGCGGCCAGGGCTTCCTCGCCCGCGAGGTCCGCCAGCGCCTCAAAGGCCGCTGGGGACATTCGCTGAACGTGCATGTGACCTGATGCGTTTTTGCATCAAACGGTGATTGCTGGTGGCACGGCTCCCGGGAGCGAACTGCGAAAGTTTTCCGCCTTTTTCGCCCCGGAAAACGTCGGATCCACCCTGAATTTCGTTGACTTTTGGCGGATCTGACGAAGTTTGAGGGTTGTCTCTGACTTTCTGAATCGCAGGACCGCACGGTCCCGGTGCGGATTTGCCAAAACACAAGACGCACTGTTTTGCCGGAGCCTTTGCCCGTGATTCACGGTTCATCCGAACTTTCTGCCGACCTGAAGTCCCGAGCTGCGCGCTATGGAATGGACTTTCGGGATCTGGAAAGTCTCACCGTTGACCTGCAATTGCTTCAGCATTTCCCGCGGCAGGACCTCTTTCGGGAAAAGATCCTGCCGTTAACACGGACCGGGCAGCGTGTCAGTGTGGCTGTGGCCAATCCGCTCAATATCGAGGCTCTTCAGGATCTGACTGTCGTCACCGGACTTTATCTGGACCCGGTCCTTTCGCCGGAAGATCAGATTCTGCGACATCTGAAGAACGCACTGGGTGTGGGCGGTGGCACGGTCCATGAGCTGATGGCGATGTCGAGGGAAGAAATTGACACGCTGCAGGCGGCGGCCGGGGACGAAATCGGTGATGCATCCCAGGCTTCTTCTGTCGTCAAACTGGTGAATGAACTCATTCTTGAAGCTGTCGAGCAGTCTGCGAGCGACATCCATATCGAACCTGAAGAAGACGATCTGGTCGTCAGGTTTCGTGTGGACGGGCTGCTGCAGCTGCAGCCGATGCCTGCGGAGATTCAGCGATTCCGCGCCGCCATAGTCAGTCGTCTGAAGATCATGGCGAAAATGAACATCGCAGAGAAGCGCCTGCCCCAGGACGGCCGCATCCGGATCACTGTGCGGGGCAGGGAAGCAGACGTCCGTGTTTCGGTCATTCCCATGCTGCATGGCGAGGGCGTCGTCATGCGACTGCTTGACAAGTCCCGTTCCACACTGAGCCTTGATGCGGTTCGCTTCCCTGGAGAACTTAGGCAGAGCTGGGATCGGCTGATTCGTCGTCCCCATGGTTTGATTCTCGTTACCGGTCCCACCGGAAGCGGTAAAACGACAACGCTGTACAGCTCGCTGTGCGATATCCGTCGCCCTGATCTCAAGATCATCACCATTGAAGACCCTGTCGAGTACAACCTGCGGCAGATCAGCCAGATTCAGGTGCAGTCCCAAATCGGTCTTTCGTTTGCCGCAGGGCTTCGCAGCGTTCTGCGGCACGATCCTGACGTAGTATTAATCGGAGAAATTCGCGACGCCGAAACGGCCGTGAGTGCCATTCAGGCCTCCATGACCGGGCACCTTGTCTTCAGCACTGTGCACACCAACGACGCTGCCAGCACGTTTACCAGACTGATCGATATGGGAATCGAGCCGTATCTTGTCGCCAGCACCCTGCAGGGGGTCCTTGCTCAGCGACTTGTGCGGAGACTCTGCCACCACTGTCGAGTACCGTGGACTGCGGCGCCTGAAGATGTTCCGGGAGACTGCCCACTGCCTCCGGGTCAGACACTCTGGAAGGCCAACGGGTGCCGGGAATGCCGCAGTACGGGTTATTCCGGGCGCATCGCCATCTTCGAGCTGCTGCTGACCGGACAACGCACGCGGACTCTCTGCATGGAGCGTGCTGATGCCTCTGCCATTCGTGAGGATGCAGTCAGGCAGGGCATGCAGACGCTCCGCCAGAGTGGCTGGCAGCGGGTCCTTGCGGGGCAGACGTCCCTTGATGAGCTTGTCCGCGTGTGCCCTCTTGAAACCGAGTCGGACTGAGCAGTTCCGGCAGGGTGCCTGCTCAACAGGAGCTTCTCATTGCCGGATTTCTGCGTCGCTTCCGTCGAACGCTCAGCGGCCAGCCGCATTCGGGAGTCGCCCCGCACGTCATCGGGTTGCGTTGAATTCGTCAAGCCCCAGATCTTCCGCAGCCATCACGGGCAGATCCCGAACCCAGAGGATCCGCGGCCGGCGTCCGGTGCAGTCACACTGAAACTGCAGGGCAGCCACTGCCGGATACCCGCTTACCTGTGCCACGGCAATTCCGCTGACGACGCTGCCACGAGTTGTAATCAGCGGTGCAATTGCCCGGAGCTCGCCCGCCGAGAGAATTCCGCGTGAGAGCAGCCATGCGACAGTCGCGAATCCCGGCTGCTCCGGACCATCGCCTGTCGGCTGCAGCTGACGAATCGCCCGTGCCTGTGCACTGCTGAGCCCGGGCAGGCTTGCCAGCACCGGCTCCGCTGCAAGGTTGACGTTGATGCGACCGGCAATCACATCATCGCTGGTTACAGTAAACACCTTTTCAAACTCCGGCAGCAGGCGTTCGATCGTCGCAGCGTCCGCTGACCAGGGCGATTCGATCAGCTGATCCTTCCCGGAAATTGTTGCGCGCACCTGCCCTCCGAATACGTCGAGCAGTGAGCGAAACTGGAACACCGGTCGGCGATCCAGCCTCATGCCGCCTCGAGACGAGGCAGCCGGAGTGTCGTCCAGACCATTGATCGGATTGAGTCCCAGCTGTGCATTCAGACGCTCTCGAGCCTGTTCCAGGCGTTCCAGCCTGCGAATTTCCTGGTCTGCACCCTCATCGGGGCGCAAGTCGTCCAGCCACGTGATTCCCACCGCCCGTCCTGCCGTCAGAAAGAGGGCCGCTTCTGATCCGAATCTGGCCTGAATCTGGTCGTAGAGGCGGGGAAGGTCGGGGTTATTCAGCCAGATTCGCGGGGTTCCGTCCTGAGGAACCATTGATTCGGCACTGACGATCGTCAGATAGTCAGACAATCCAGCCTGCAACACCCCGTCAGAATTGTCCGGTGGATCTGAACGCTGCCCGTCGTTCTCTTCAGGATCCAGCAGGCCATTTGCATTCCGATCCTCACCATAGAGCAGTTCCGGTGTCATCCCGCGTACCTGCAGCAGTTCCCGCAACTCACGAAATGGACCATTGGCCGGCAGACGTGGTGGAGACTGTGCCAGGTACCATGAAACCTCGACTCCGTTCTCAGACGGCTCGTCGTCAGGGTCAAGCCAGTCCATGATGGCACTCGCCAGAGCGTCACTCATGCCCGGAATGGACATCAGTCTGCGCAGTGCCTGCTGACGTCGTGAGGGCTGCGTGGGCAGGGTGTTCAGGTTGAGTTTCGCGGATTCATTCTGCAGACCGAATGATGGCCGCGTACGGTCCCGCGGAAACTGTGGCAGGATGGCAAGGACGGCCTGATTTCCGTCCGGGAGCTCAAGCAGGAGGGGTTCACTGAATGGCAAGTCCTCACCAGACTGAATCTGCCGGCAAGCCAGTTCCATGGCCGACTCCGCCAGCTGACGACGCTGCAGCTGCATCAGCCCTGTGCGTCCGGCAGATACCGACGTTGTCATCAGGCCGGCAAATGCATACACAGCAAAGGACAGCAGCATCACGGCCACCAGCACCAGCAGCAGTGTAAAGCCTGCGACTCCTGCCGCCACTGTATGCTGCCGTGCAGAGGTATGGTGACCTGCAGAGGTATACTGACCTGCAGAAAGCCGACGCATTTTAGCTGCCTCCCGCCGGAAGTCGGATCAC
>CAZLOQ010000279.1:0-6584 GCA_964561125.1 uncultured Chitinophaga sp.
GTGCCGCTGACTGTGATCGCTTCGTTGCCGATATTGGCCTGCACATCAAGCACAGCACCAGAGGCGATGGTCGTGGATCCGGCCGTCGTACCGAGGGCGGCACTGTTGTCAGCGATGACTGTGCCGGCGCTGATCGTGGTGGCCCCGGTGTAGGTGTTGGTCCCGGACAGCGTGAGTGTTCCGGAGCCCACCTTCGTGGCAGCGAAGCTGCCGCTGATCGCGCCCGAAATTGTCAGATCGCCGGCACCGCCCATGCTGCTGTCGGCGGCCAGTGTGACTGCACCACCGACAGTGCCGCTGCCGGTGCTGACAATCAGAGCGCCGCCGGAGGAGATGCCGGTGCCGCTGACTGTGATCGCTTCGTTGCCGATATTGGCACGAACATCAAGCACAGCACCGGAGGCGATGGTCGTGATTCCGGCCGTCGTACCGAGGGCGGCACTGTTGTCAGCGATGACGATGCCGGCGCTGATGGTTGTGGCCCCGGTGTAGGTGTTTGCACCAGAGAGTGTGAGCGAGCCTGCTCCGAGTTTGGTGAGGCTGCCGCTTCCGGTGACCGTGCCGGCAAGTGTTCCACCTGTGGT
This sequence comes from uncultured Chitinophaga sp., assembly GCA_964561125.1. Taxonomy (GTDB): domain Bacteria; phylum Planctomycetota; class Planctomycetia; order Planctomycetales; family Planctomycetaceae; genus SXXK01. The sequence continues at coordinate 585 of CAZLOQ010000279.1, forward strand.
CACCGTCACAGAGACACCGGCAGGACCGGAAATGTCAGCGTCGACATTTGAATTCAGCGTGCTGGCGGCAAGATTGAGATTGGTACCGGAAGAAATGTCTCCGGAAACAGTCAGTGTGCCGGCGTAGATATCAATAGCACCGCTGGCCAGTGCACCATCACTGCCAATGGTGATGTCTGCCGTGTTGGTGGACTTGCCGATGCGGATGGTGTCAGAGCTGGAACCGAAGCTGACAAATGCGGTGGAGACAGCAGATGTGAAGGTGGTGCCGATGGATTCGATAACGAGATCCCGCCCGGCTGTGATACTGGCTGTGCCGGAGGAAGCGTGAAGATTGAGGCTGTTGGCGCGGATTGTGATGTCGAGTGCCGCGATCAGGGAGTCCTGCTGCAAAGTGCTGCCGGTTTCGCCCTCCAGGTATACGCCGATCGCAGCCCCGGTTGATGTAGCGGTCACCTCGATCGAACCGCCAGAGGAGTGGACGATTGAGTTATAGTAGTTGAAAGCGGCGGCGCCGTTTGAGGCAGTGCCGTGAATGACAACATCACCTGGAGTGCTCAAGTCAATATCGGAAAGCTGAACTCCTTCCCCGCCGTCATATGCCGTCCCGATCAGCTGAACAATGCCTGCGGCCTGGATGGTAATTCCGGTGAGGTTCAGGCCATCGTTGTCACCGGTGCCACCGGTTGCAGCACCGGTCAGGCTGACTGAGGTTGTGGTGGAATCGCCGATCGTGTTTGGCCCGTCACCATCGTCGAAGACAATTCCATCGTTATTGGCGGCGAGGCCGGTCATGGTGATTGGCCCGTTCACTGCGATGAACGACGACCTTTCAACATCGATCCCATCGGCCGTTCCGGTCGACTCTCCATGCAGCGCAATTCCACCAGCTCCGGAAATGATACTGACTTTATTCAGGAGCACTGCTCCGCTATCATTCACGGAAGTTGCCGTGGCTGAAAATGCTCCACCTGCTGTGATGACCAGAGTTCCGGTGCCCCCGGCGAGCTCGATACCTTCACCGGTTGCCTTTGCTGTTGCCTGCAGAGTAATGTCGCCTGCTGCGGTGATCGTGCCGCCACTCATGATCATCCCGTCGCGGTCTCCGCTTGTACCGCTGGCTGTTGCCGTGATGATCACTGTGGTGGTCGAGGAAGTGCCGATGGCTGAGTTATTGCTGATATCGAGAGCATCGCCCGATGTACCTCCGGTGGCCGTAATTGAAATCGACGCGTTGCTGGCCAGCAGATCTGCGTCGTTGATTATGATTCCGCCGTCGCCAGGCGACGTACCTGTCAGACTGATGGAACCAGAGCTGACTGTAATGGTACAGCCCGTCAGCTCGAGTCCCTCACCCGTTCCCGACCCCGTGCCTGTGACGTCAAAGGTTCCTGTGGAAGTCGCAATGACCTTTGTCAGGAGCACCCCATCCTGATTGCCAGCGGAGACAGAACCGTTGATTGTGATCGACGTCGTCTGGCTGTTTCCCAGAGTGACGGTTGTCCCGGTGCTCGATGAGATTTGTATGGCATCAGTGCCGGCCGAGCTGCCTGTACCGGTGATGATGATTTCGCCGCCCTGAGAGACAAGCGAACCGGCAAGTGTCAATCCGGGGCCGACGGTGCTGGCGTCAGCCTTAGTGCCGTTAATCGTGAGTCCTCCACTGCCGGCGATCAGCTGAACAGTGTCAGACGAATTTGTGTCCACGCCCTCGCCGGTTCCGCGTCCGGCCCCGGTCAGACTGATCGCTCCGTTGATCCCGGTCTGGATGATGGTATCGTCATACACCGTAATCCCGTCGCGGTCCCCGTAGAGCACATTCGAGGCTGTAGGCCCGTACCCTGTGATGGAAATGTCTCCGCTGCCGGTTGTACGAATCGTGGCCGCGCTGATCAGGGTCCCCGCGAGGTTACTGGTTGCGGCAGTTGACGGGGCCTCCCAAACGCCACCAGTGCCGATAATGGAGATATCACCATCGACGGATTCAATGAGTACCCTGCCGTTGTCCGAACCAGGGCGGGTACCAATGAAAACCCCGGCATTCGATGTGGAGTCTGTTGCGCCCCCCGTACCGTTGATGGTGATTGTGGAGTTGGCACCGCTGGTGCGCAGAATGGTCGATGCACCACTGGCGGAGGGACGAGGAATATAGACGCCGTTGCCGGATGTGGAGATGCCGGAACCGATAAGCGAGATGCTGCCAGCGATATCAATCGACGCTGCTTCGCGGATGATGACACGTTCAGAATTGTAACTGACGTCGCCGGAGAGCCCGGTGATCTGAGCGTACTGGTCGATTTCGTCATCACCACCACCGGTGGAAATGGAGAGGCTGGAAATGCTTGTCAACGGGACATTCAGGCGACGGTTGGAGTTGGAAAGGGTTGTCCCGGCAGGGGCGGAACTGAAGGTATCATTGAAATCGTGAATTTGCAGCGTTCCGGTGCCGCTGTCGAGATAGATCTCAATGTCGTTGGCCACACCGCCGGTTTCGGTGATCACAAGTGCCCCGGCTGAAAACGAAACATTCAGTGCGGGAACGATGCGACGTTCCAGTGCGTCGGTTGGAAAGGCAACGGCAGATCGCAGTCGGCGGACGGGGGAGCGGCGTTTGCTGGTCAGACTTGCCAGTAAGTTCCGTAGAAAACAGCTGCTCATCCGCTCATTCCTAAAAAAAATCGATGGGATCGGGGGCGTCACGCTAAGAAGGAAGCGAGAGCACCCACACGAGGGCTGCGCCACGCGCAGCTTTCACGAAACACTCACAATACCCTGTTTAACAGCTTTTCCCGATTATCCAGTTCCGCCGATTCCAACTCCGGGAAAACGGCGAATCACCGCGGGTTTCGCAGCAGAACCCCGGAACTCTGCCAGGCCGTGCGGAATGAGATCAGCGCACAAAAACCCTCTTTTCCGAAAATCAGGACGGTCGCAGGTGCATGGCACGTTGACGCTGTCCTCGGAGAGCGGCGATGGTCGAGACCTTACCCACCGCTTCGGAGCGTCTTCCTGCACTTCGTCATTCTCTTCCAGCCACGAAATCGCTGGTCTTTGAGACATCGGTGGCCAGGGAACCTGAAGCCTTCAACGTCCACCTTGACGAGTTTCGTGTTTGCCCGGTTCGGGGATGTGGCTGAGGTGGTACATGGTACCCGCAGCCACATTCCAGAGATCCGGCGAGGCTCCTGCAGGAGAGCAGCAGGGTCTGCATTTTGTGCGTTTAAACGCATACGACCCGGAACGCCGTCATCCGGCGTCCGGGTCGAGGATTTCTGGGGCGACAGGAGCCGTGTTTCAGCTGACGTATTCGCGGGTTTTTTCGAGTCCCGGGAGCGGGATTGGATAGCGACCGTCGGCGTCGGCTTTGAGCGGCGATTCGGATTCGAGGGTGAGTTTTTCGATGTCGGGCGCGAATTCGTGGTCGCTGTTCAGCATCTGATCGAGCGTGATTTCCTGGCCGGTATGGGCCGCCATTCGTCCCATTGAGGTGACGAGGCTGGCCATGCAGCCGCGTTCGACTTCGTTGTAGGTTTCGTTGTTGCGGATGGCGGCGATGAGATGTTTCCATTCGTCGACGTAGGGGTTGTTCTTTTCCGGGCCGAACTGCCAGACGATGTTCTTTTCGTCCATGGCATGTCCCTTGTAGATGCGGGCGCGGGAGGGCCAGTGACCGCCGTTGGAGACGACGGCGAGTCCTTTGGTGCCATGAGCGTAGCTGGAGAAGTCCTGGTAGCAGCCGGGCATGGTGCGCCCGTACATGAAGAGTTTGGTGCCGTCTTCGAAGGTGTATTCCATGGAGTAATTATCGAAGTTCTGGTCGACGCTGTCGCCGCGGTAGTGGCGTCCGCCGCTTGCAATGCAGCGAACGGGCCAGGCGTTCTTCATCCAGCAGCTTTCGTCGATGTTGTGAATGAGGAAGTCACTCACGGCACCGCCGCTGAGCCAGAGGAAGGCGTGGAACTTGCTGATCTGCCAGAGCAGTTCGCTGACGCCTTCGGGTTTGGGACCGGTGGCAGCAGTGCCGGTGGGACCGGCCTGGCGATAGGCGCGCAGAGCGGTGACTTCGCCGATTTCACCGTTTTGAATACGGTCATGGAGTTCGCGGCGGGCTTCGCAGTGGCGGCACATGAGACCCACGGCGACTTTGAGATTTTTGGCGATGGCTTTTTCGTTGAGAGCCAGCATCCGTCGGGTGGTGGGACCGTCGACAGTGACGGGTTTTTCCATGAACACGTTGAGCCCTTTTTCGATGGCGTAGGTGTACATGACCCAGCGAAACGCCGGGGGCGTTGTGAGAATCACCACGTCACCGGGTTTGAGGCAATCCATGGCCTGTTTATAGGCATCAAATCCGACGAAACGTCGTTCCGGCGGCACGTCCATTCTGCCGGACTGGCCGTGGTCCGCATTCAGACGCCCGTAGCTGCCGTCGAGGTTTTTCTGGAAGACATCGGCCATAGCGACCAGCTTGAGCGGTCCGTTATCGACGGCGAAGGCATTGGCGACAGCTCCCGTGCCGCGGCCACCGCAGCCCACGAGTGCGATCTGGATCGTGTTGTCTTCAGCAGCGTGCAGCCGCGGAGCGGCAGCCGAGAGAATGCCGGCTGTCGCAGCCGCCGCAGTGGATGTGCTGAGAAATCCACGACGGGAAGAACCAATGGATGGGGTCGTCATGTGAAGGCTCCGATACGGATGGGGTGGGACTGATCGAGAAGTTGTGCAGGGCTTGGGCGAGGCATTATGACATGAGCCGTGCAGGAACGAAACTCCGTCAAGCATGGGAAATCCCGGCAAATTCCAACTGGCTCCGGAAAATTCCTGATGAATCATTCTCAAACCCCATCCCCCGACTCCACGAACTTGACTCGCCCCAAACAGCCGGATATCATACCGACCGCCGGGGGATTAGCTCAGCTGGGAGAGCGCTTGCATGGCATGCAAGAGGTCATCGGTTCAAATCCGTTATCCTCCATGACCCGGGTCAGTTCACCTGAACTGACTCGGGTCTTTTTTTTGGGGAGTCGTGGGCGGGCTGTCATGCGAAAGTAGTGAAAGCTTCTGTCTACCGGTTAAGGCAGGCCGTCAGGCATCCGGGGCTAACCAGCAAGGCGTCGATTTTCGCTACGACTTCAGACAACTCCGCATCGGAGACTCGACGAATCAACTGGATGCTGCGTGCCTTCCAACGTCAACACCAAAATCGGTTTCGTCGTGCGATTGCGAGGGCCGGCAACCCCCTCTGCGACCGAATGTTGCCCGGCTCGCTCAGTTCCGCAAAAGGTACGTGGCATTGGCCCACCGCCCATTGACCAATGCCCCTCTGCAATTTCGGCCTGTAAGGCCAGTTCCACCGGCCCGGCGTGCAACCCCGGGTGAGCCCCCAACGACGACGCACGCCCTGTAAGGGCAGTTCTCAGCTACGGCCCCGGCAACGCTCCGTGGACGCCCATGTGGAGGCAGCGCAACGACATCGTGCCAAGTGCGTCCAAAGCCCTCGGGGTTCACCCCGGAAATCGCGGGCCCCCGCACCGCTGCACCGGACTATGATATGTTATGGGGCACAGGGGTCAGAAGGGCCATATAAAATGCATGGGTCATATGGGTCTTATGGGTCATTACGACGTATTTGTCCTCTGTGACGCCCCCTCTGCGATTTCGGCCTGTAAGGCCAGTTCCACCAGCCCGGGGTGCAACCCCGGGTCAGCCCCCCAACGACGACGCACGCCCTGTAAGGGCAGTTCTCAGCTGCGACCCCGGCAACGCTCCGTCGACGCCCACGTGGAGGAGGGAGGGGGTTTAAAACACAGAGGCACAGAGGAACACAGAGGAGTGGAGGCACGCAATGCAATCGCGCCAGGTTGCGCCCAAATCCGTTGGGGGTTCACCCCGGAAAGCGCGAGCCCCCGCCAAATCACCCGCCGTACAAATCCCGCTGCCGCACACTCGGGTCACACCGAACACGCAGCGTTCGCCTGAGAACTGCCCTTACAGGGCGAAGCT